>CANGHW010000034.1 GCA_947453695.1 Opitutia bacterium | reverse complement strand
GAGAACGTGCTCATCGACCGTCCCTTCGTCGGCAGCCGCCGCATCACGGCGAATTTATTTGCCGACTACACCATCCAGTCCGGCTCGTTAAAAGGCCTGCGCATCGGCGCCGGCGCTCAATACCGCGGCGACATCGTGTCGGGCTATCGCACGGGTGACTCGACGATCAACGCCGCCGGCGCGGTCGTGCCGCTCTACGGCGCGCAGGACGGTCTGCTCTATCCCGTTTACTCAAAGCAGCCCCTCAACACCGTCGCCTCCCTCGGTTACTCGCTGAAGCTCCGCGGCGGACTCTGGCGGCGCCTTGAGGGCAAGCAGGCGCTCTTCCAGCTCAACGTGAACAACGTCCTCAACAAGCAGGGCGTGTTCTTTCAAGATGACCGCGTGACCCTGCGCGCACCCAACGGCGACCTCACCCAGCGCGTCCGCGAGAGCGTCGCCGACAAGAACGCCATCTACCAGCAGCCGGTTAGCTTCATCCTCACCACGACACTCAAACTCTGAGTCGGGCCAAAACGAGCGGTGCCGGGTTACTCTGCGCTGGGGCGCGATGCGTCGAAACGGCCGATCGGCTGGCCCATTGAGGTGCCCGGCTTCCGCTTGCGCCGTGCGAGCGTCGTCCGGGGCGATGGCGGTAGCCACAGCGGGCAAGTCTGACCGCACGGGGAACCGGCGGTGCAAGGTCGCGGACGTCCCGTGCAACTGCGGGGACGTCCGGGACAACGTGGCAATCGAGTGGTGCACGGCGGGGGCTGGCCGGTGCGGACGCGGGGTCGCGTCGTGCGTCGCGGTAGTCGTCCGTTCCTCCTCTGCAGACGTGTCGATCAACGTTGGGGACGTCCGGTTCAGTGGTGTGGACGCGCGGTAAAACGCCGGGAATGGGTTGGAGCGAGTCGCGGACGTGTCGGCATGATCCGCGGACGCGTCGGCGAGGTTTGCAAACGTGTCGGCACAGTCCGCGAACGTGTCGGCAGGTTTGCTAATTGGCCGGGCTGCAACGGCCAGAATCGACCGCCGCGTTGGCAAACGTGTCGGACAGCTCCGCACGCGTGTCGGCCGGGTCTGCGAACGTGCCGGCACGCACGGCAGACGTGCCGGCCCGTGTGGCAGACGTGCCGGCGCGTGTGGCAAACGTGCCGGCACGTGTGGCAAACGTGCCGGCGCATGCTGCGGACGTGCCGGTCAACTCTGCAAATAGGTCGGATTTCGCCGTTAAGGCCTGGTGAGAAGTCGGTTAAGACTTACCAGGGTGCGAGTGCCGGGAGGACTGGTCCGCTGCGGCGAGCGGGGCTGAGCGAAGTAGGTCTGGCCTGGTCTGCGAGTCGCGGGGTGGAATCCCTTCATGCGCAAATAGATGATGTCCGACCGATGTCCCAAGGGGCCGATCAAGTTAAAGAAGGCTGACCAGACGATGGAGGTGGGGCTTCATCTAGAATCGTGAAGGTCGAAAGAACTCTGCTTGCGCACGGGCTCCACCCTGAAAAGTTAAGAGTATGACCCCAAAAACGCGCACACTCGTTTTCGTCGCCGTCGCAGTCGTGGTGGTAGGAGCGGCCGCAGCCTGGCGATTTTTGCCGTCGTTTCGACCTGCGCCCAAGCCCGCCCCGGTCACAACGGTCGCGCCACCCAAGGCGCCCCCCGGCGGCTTGGCTCTCGAGCAGGACCCCGCCCAGGTGTTTCAACGCGCGTTTTGGCGGCGACCGGCGGCGGACGACAAGATCCTCCACGCTGAACGGCGCGACTGGTTGGATGCCTCGAGCGGCGTCGAAAAGTGGCAGTGGTTTGTTGCGGTTCAGCCAGGCCCTGCGTTCCGGGAATGGTTTTTCAAAGACAACCCCTTTGAACTGGTGCCGATCCCGGCCGATGCACCTTCCGTTCCGCTCACTTCACCACCGTCATGGTTGCCCGCGGCGAGCGAACTCGCCCGCTTCAGTCGCTATCGTAATCGCGAGGGACGGTTTCTGGTCTTTCATGATCTGACGACCAATCGTCTCTTCGCGACCGATCAGGGTGGGGGGTTCGCCGCCGCCCGGAAATAGCCGGTCGCCCAAAGCGGTCCGTGCGTCGCTCCCGACCAGTAAGCCAGCGGGCGCTTGACGGGTCAGCCTGCCCACTCACTCATTTCAATCCGTGTTGAAATACCTCCTAACGGCACTGGCATTGTTTGGCATCTGCTCGGGACAATCGATCGTGCTCGATTCGTTCAACGCCGGTGGCACGACGGGCGCCGTGCGTGCGGGCACTTCTTGGGTCGGAAACACGACGCAGAACGCAACGACGTTGAGCGTGGGCGGGACCGCACGCGATGACAACGGGTGGGGGGCGACGAACCTCACGCTGAATGCCACGGGCATGAACTTTATCACGATCGTGGGCCAACGCGACGCCGGCAACGTGGCGGGCACGCTCGCCATTCAATTCGAAGATCGGAATCTTAATACCCAAGTCTTCTCGATCGGCACGTCGGCGTTTGCCGTGGGGACGCTGACGTCGGTGCAGATTCCCATCACCAATTGGACCGGTGGGTTTGCGGTGAATCAAATCGCGGGATGGAGCATTGGTGGAGGCGGGGTGGGGACGAATGCGTTTCGCTTTACGTTTGATAGTCTCTCGCTGAATTCGGTCGCAGGCTCCGGCACGGTCGCGCCGTCGGTGACGGGTAGCTTCGGCGCGCAGACCAAGGCGGCCGGTGAAAGTGTGTCCTTCTCGATCACCGCGACGGGCACGGCACCGCTCACCTACCAATGGTCGAAGAACTCCTCCGCGTCGCTCACGGCGAACCCGACATCCACGACTGCGACCCTTACCCTTACCAGCCTCACTCCCGCCGACGCGGGCACTTATTCCTGCACCGTGACCAACGCCGCTGGGAGCGTGGTGAGCGGCACGTTTAGCCTCACGGTCACCGCGCAACCGGCGACCGTGACCCTCGGCAACCTCGCGACGGTCTACAACGGTGCAGCCCAGGGCGCGACAGCGGTCACCTCGCCCGCCAATCTTCCCGTCGTCTTCAGTTACAACGGTAGCTCGGCGGTGCCCAGTGCAGCCGGGAGTTACTCAGTCGTAGCGACCGTGAACTCTCCCACCTATATTGGCAGTGCCTCCGGGACATTGGTGATCGCACGAGCCGCGCAGGCCGTGGCCTTTGCACCACTGCCGACGACCTTGCGGGTGGGCACTGCCTTCACGCTGGCGGCGACGGCTACGTCCGGTGGCCCCGTCGCGTTTGCGGTTTTGACCGGCAATGCGACCATCGATGGCGCGTCGCTTACGCCCAATTCGACGGCCGCCATCACGGTGCGCGCCACGCAAGCCGGCACGACCAACTATCTCCCGGCCACGACAGACCTTTCGTTTACCACGGCCAAACAAACCCAGAGTATTACCTTTTCAGCGATTGCTGATTTTGCCGGGGCCGCGGCTCCGATCACGCTGAGTGCAACGGCGACTTCGACGCTCCCTGTCTCGTATTCCGTCGTGAGTGGTCCGGCGGTCGTTTCCGGCAATACCGTCACGCCGACGGCGAGTGGCGTCATCACCGTGCGCGCCTCGCAGGGCGGAAACGATGCCTTTAATGCCGCCCCGGACGTGAGTCGCACCTTCACCGCAACGTTGCCCGCGAATCCAGTCACGCCCCCGCCGGTCACGCCTACGGAGCCGACCGCACGGCTGGCCAATTTCTCCACGCGAGCCCGGGTGGGCGCGGGCGATCAGGTGGCGATCGCGGGCTTTGTCATCGGGGGCACCGACACGAAATCAGTCCTGGTGCGAGCAGTCGGCCCCACCTTGGCCAACTTCGGTGTAACGGGCGTGGTTCCGGCGCCGGCCTTGGAACTCTTCCGCGCCGGGACTGCGACCGCTCTGGTGCGTAATTCAGGTTGGTCGGCCGGTGGAGCGGGTCCGGCAATTGCCGCGGCCGCGACGGGCGCCGGCGCCTTCGCGCTCGAGCTGGGCACAGCCGATGCCGCGCTACTCTCTACGCTTAGCCCCGGAAATTACTCGGCGGTGATCGGCTCGGCGGATGCCCGTCTCGGGGTTGGCTTGGTGGAGGTTTACGATCTGAACGAGAGTGCTTCGTCGGCGCGAATCTCCAACCTTTCGGTTCGTGCGTTTGCCGGTTCGGACGCCGATACTTTGATCGTGGGCTTGGTCGTCAGGGGCACGGCGACGCAGCGATTCTTGATCCGCGCCATCGGACCTGCGCTTACTCAATTCGGCGTAACCGGGGCGTTGCAACGCCCGCAACTCGCGGTGTTTACCGGAAGCAATGAGATCGCGCGAAATGTCGGTTGGTCGACGGCCGCGGACCCCACGGCTCTCAGCACGGCGGCGACGCAGACGGGGGCGTTTTCCCTCGCGTCGGGTAGTGCGGACTCCGCGGTATTGCTCACGCTTTCAGCCGGCAACCACACCGCACAAGTCTCGGGATTGGGCGGCACGACCGGTGTGGCGCTGGTGGAGGTCTACGAAGTCCGGTGAGCGGAGGACCCGCACTCGGAGCATATGAAACGTGACCGCAATAGTCTGGAGACGCGAGTTGTGGTTTTGGCCAGTGAGCCACCGTCGATCTGCCTCGATTTTCCAGCCTCGGATGTGGATCTACGTAGTGCTGCATTCCCGTATCGACGGCGCGACTTGAAGTGTTAAGAGAATTACTTGCATGAACCGCCTCCGTGCACTCCTAACTTGGGCTTTCACCTGCGCGACGTTGGCGTCGGCCCAAGAGATCAACGTTGAGAATTTCAACAACCCAGGTGCCACAGGGTCGGTCATCGCGGGATCGTCATGGACGAATAACGTAACCCGCGGTCCGGAAACCATCATTGTAGCCGCACGCGATGACAACGGCTGGGGCGCCATCGGGCAGTCGATCAACGCGACCGGTATGAATTACATCACTATTTTCGCGCGGCTCGACGCGGGTAACGAGGCTGCCTCGCTCGTTCTGAACTTCGAGGATCAGAACCTCCGGACGCATACGATTTCGGTTCCTACGGCAAATTTCTCCCTCGGCAGCATCACTTCCGTGCAGGTCCCGATCGGGACATGGCCCTCCGGATTTCGATTCGCTAATATTACGGGGTGGTCAATCGGCGGCGGCACACCTCCTCCCGGGACTTTGAAGCTGCGCATGACGTTCGACCATCTGCTCCTCAGTGCGAACCAAACGCTGGCCGCTCCCACGATCACGAGCCAGCCGGTCGACCGTGTGGTCGGCGTCGGCGGCAGCACAACCCTGGCCGTTAGCGCTGCGGGCACGCCCACGCTGCGCTATCAGTGGAAGCGAAACACGACTGCGATCCCCGGTGCGACTAGTGCCACATTGGCCTTTTCGAACGTGACCCTCTCGTCGACGGACAACTATCAGGTCGACGTCAGCAACGACTTCGGCACGACGCCCAGTCGGGTTGCCACGCTGACGGTGGTCGATGTCCAGCCGACGCATGCCCTCGCGACCGCGAGTGCCGGTGGCTATATCCCTGGTGGCACTGTCACGATCACTAACACAATCACCTATGCCGGAACCACGCCGACGGCTCTCGGTTGGCAGGTGTTGCTTCCGACCGGCTGGAGCTACGTTTCTGACGGAGGTAGTGCTCCGCAAACCAAGCCGACCGTGGGGGCGACGGGCCTCGCCGAGTGGACTTGGACCACGGTGCCGCCGAGCCCGGTGACCTTCACTTGCACCTTCCGGGTTCCGGGCGCCTCGTCGGGTCCCCAGTCGATTACTTCTTTGGCTCAGATTACTCAGAGCGGTGTTTCCGGTGGCGTCCTCGCGCGTCCTGATCCGCTAGTAGTGCAGGCGGCGATCCTGCCTCATTCCGCGGACGTAGACGGAAATTTCAGCCTAAATGTGGGCGAGCTCACGCGGGTGATCCAGCTCTACAATACTCGCATCGGAACGACGCGCACCGGAGCCTACACGAATGGCACGGTAGGAGTGGAGGATGGTTTTGCGCTCGATCTGACCCGTGCCTCGGGAACCGTCGTCACGCTGAGCCGCTATCACTCGGCCGATACGGACAAAGACGCCCGCATCAGCTTGGTCGAACTCACGCGCGTGATTGAACTCTTCAACCACCGGGTGGGCAGCACCCGACTCGGGCAATACCACGTGCAAACGGGCACCGAGGACGGCTACGCGGCGGGACCGTAAAGATCAGGGATTTTTGGAAGGAAGGTGAGGGGAGGGTTGCTCCGTGCGAGACATTCACTCCGACTGAGTGGCGCCCTATGTTCCCCCTGATTCACCCTTTGCGTAGTATCGTATCGCTGTTCGTCGTCCTTGGATTTCTTGGCCGCAGTGCCCGTTCGGCCGAAGAATTGCCCCGTGCGCATCCCGACTGGAAAGTTGAGCTGATTGCGCAGCCGCCGGCGCTAGTTCACCCGAGCGTCGTCTGTGTCGCACCCGACGGGCGCATCTTTGTCGCGCAGGACCCGATCGACATGAGCGCGCCGAGCGACTCCGCCGGCGACAGCATCCTCGTGATCCACCCTGACGGAAAGATTACGAAGTTTGCCGACAACCTTCACGCCGTCTTCGGCCTCTATTACCTCGACGGTAAACTCTACGTCCACCACACGCCCAAATTCAGCGTGTTCACCGACGGCGGCACGGTCGGCACTGATCGTCGTGAACTCTTCACGACCAACCCGAATCCGAACAACGAGGGCAAAGGCTTCAACGACCACATTCCAGCCAACCTCCGTCTTGGCATGGATGGTTGGTTCTACATGAGCACCGGCGACAAGGGCATCTTTGGCGCCGTCGGCACGGATGGCAGTCGGGCCGAGGTCCACGGCGGCGGCATTATGCGATTCCGACCTGACGGCACACACCTCGAAACCTACTCCAGCGGCACGCGCAATCACCTCGACGTCGCCCTCAATGCCGAGGACGAGCTTTTCACTTACGATAACACCGACGACGGCAATGGCTGGTGGACGCGCGTAACCCACATGGTCGACGGCGGCTTCTACGGCTATCCCTTCGACTACAAACCGCGCCGCCCCTACACGCTGTGGTCAATGGCTGATTATGGCAGTGGCTCGCCCACGGGCGCCATCGCCTACAATGAAGACGCGCTTCCGCCGGAATACCGCGGCAACCTCTTCCTCTGCGAATGGGGGCGCAAACAGCTCCTCCGCCTCCGGATCTCGCGCGACGGCGGCACCTACAAAATCGACGAACGCGTCCAAGTGGGCGGCCTCGACTTCCTCTCCGAGACCGGCAAGCCCTTCCGTCCCGTCGGCATCACGCTCGCGCCTGACGGCTTGAGTTTTTACATCGCCGACTGGAACTACGCCGGCTGGCGCGCGAAGAATATTGCCGGCCGCCTGCTGAAAATTTCCTACACGGGTCCCAGTCAGGCCACGCCCAAGCCGTCGTGGTGGATCGCTGCTGCCAGCGGCCGAACATTTGCGGCTACGACCGACGAACTCATTGCTGCCCTCAAGCACCCCGCGCAGTCCGTTCGCCTCGTGGCGCAGCGCCGACTCGCCGAGCGGACGAGCGAGGCACAATCGGCGTTGCGCGCACTGCTGGCGGATAAAGCGTCGCCCGCCCACGCGCGGTGGCACGCAATCTGGACCTTGGACGCCATTGATGGCGGAGCCGCGGCTCGTTCCGTGATCGTCGAGGTCGCCTCGTCCGACCCCGAGCCGTCGGTGCGGATGCAGGCGATCCGCCAACTCGGCACCGTCCGCGCTGAAACTGCCGTGGTGGCGCTGACCGCGGCGCTGAGCTCCCCGGACAATGCTCTGCGCTTCCGGGCCGCGACGGCCCTCGGCCGGATCGCCTCACCGAACGCGATCGCGGCTTTGACCGCCACGCTCACGGGGCAGGATTTGTTTGCCCGCTACGCTGCCTTCACGGCGCTCAATCGCATCGGTCGTGCCGTGCCGTCCGCGTGGGAACAGATCGCCCGTGGCTTGGCTGATGAGGATGCGGCGATTCGTGAGGCGACCCTCTTTGCGATGCGCGAGACCTTCCTGCCGGAGAATGCCACGGCCCTGGCGGCGTTTACTGCGTCTCCCGTCGCTGCCTCCAAGACGCGGGCGGCGGCACTCACGATTCTGGCCGACCTGCATCATCAACCCGTGGCGTGGGACGGGAAATGGTGGGGCACGCAACCGGTCCTGCGGGAAGCGCCGCTGCCTAAGAGCGTCGTTTGGAGGGGCACGCCGGTGGTATTTGCGGCGATTGATCGCGCGTTGAAGGACACCAGCGTCGTAGTTCGCCAAGCGGCCGTCGTTGCGGTGGGGTCCTGCGGGTATACGGCGGCAGCACCCGAACTGCGCGCGCTCTTTGCCAAGGAAACGGATCCCGAACTCCGACGCGCTGCCCTCGTCGCACTGGGCAAGATCAAGGATTCCAACGCAGGTCCGCTCGTCGCCGCGCTCTTGGCTGCTCCGGCCGAAAATGCTGCGCTCCTGCCCGACGCAATCCTCGCGGCCGGCCTCATCGCCGACCGCGCTTGCGTCGCCGCGCTGGTCAGTCTCGGGGCGAGCGAAAAATCCCCGGCGAATCTGGTGCTCGTGGCCGAAGCGTTGGGCGCAACCAAGGCACCGCCGGCGGTGGCGGCTGCGGGGCAGTTGCTCCAACACAGTGATCTCAAGGTGCGCGCGGCCGCTGGACAGGCGCTGGTGGCGCTCGGGGGGAGTTCGGCCCGAGCTGCGATTGGCGCGTTGTTGGAGGATGACCGGGTCGATGTGCAGCGTTCGGCGATCGTAGCGGCGGGAAATCTCAAAGACAAAACGCTCCTGCCCCCGTTGCTCGGGCTGTATGCCGCCAAGGTCGCCGTGACGGACGTGGCGCTGGCGCTCGCCAAAATGCCCGACCTTCAGGCGCTCGCGGTCTATCTGGATGGGATTGGGGGCAAAGAGAACTCCCTGCGCGATCCATCTCGCCGGGCGATTGAGGCGATTCGCGAGAAATCGCTTGAGCAAATCGAGAACCGCCATCGGGCCCAGCCGTTTACCGGCCAGGCGCTCGCCCAACTCCAACGAGCATTCGGCAAGGATGATCGGGCGCTCAAGGGACCGCTTTTCGAGGGAGACGCGAAGCCGCAGACGCCTGTCGCCTATGCAAATTTCGCGGCCCGCAACCGCGGTGACGTGGCGAAGGGCCGCAAACTCTTTGAGGAGTCGGCGACTTGTGCATCGTGTCATCGGGTGAATGGGGTGGGCGGTCAGATCGGCCCCGATCTTTCCACCGTTGCGACGAAATACGACCGAGCGTTCCTGATTGAATCCATCCTCTATCCTTCGAAACAGATTCTGGATGGGTATCATACTACCACCGTAACGATGAAAAACGGCGAGACGGTCTCGGGCTTTTTGCGCAGCCAGACCGAGCTCGAGCTGATGTTGGTCGATGTCGCTGGTGAGAAACATGCCCTCCCGCGTGCGACCATCGCGAAAGTCGACGAAAGCCCTGCTTCGTTGATGCCCGAGGGCCTGCACGCCTCGCTCTCGCTGGCGGAGTTTGCTGATCTGGTAGGCTATGTGGAGTCGCTGAAGGAAAAACCGGCCGAGAAAAAACCTTCAGCTCCCACGTTGTGAGTCGCCTCAGCGGCGACGAAATTTTCCCCGCATCAAAAACGAGCATTGACAAGGGGCGGGGTCGCCCTGTTTTTCCACCCCTCTTTTACGTTCTGCAAGGTGCGTAAAGAAATTGCCCGATAGCTCAGTGGCAGAGCAGGTGACTGTTAATCACTTGGTCGTAGGTTCGACCCCTACTCGGGCAGCCATTTTGGCCAACGAACTTGTTCGTTGGCCTTTTTGTTGCGCGAGTTCGAGCCCGCTCGCCGCGGCCACTCCACGTTCGCTGGGAGATTGATTCGTAGTCTGCCCACCGCAAAAGCGTGAAGAAACACGTAGAAATCACTTTTCAGGTTGTGACGGACTGCCAACCTTTATCGTCCTTACACATGGTCGCGGGTCCGCTTGGGCGGACGGGCCGAAAAATCACCTATGTTCTCACCTCACCACGCCTCTCGTTCGCGCCGCATCCGCGGTGGGAGATCGACGGCGGCATTCAGTCTGACGGAGATTATGATCTGCATTACGATCATCAGTCTGCTCGGCGCTATTGCAATGCCGACGCTGAAGAGCGTGCGGCGGCGTGCGGCGGCTACGGCCATTTCCAATGATTTCCGCACGTTCGCGGCAGCATTCGACACCTACGTGCACGAAACGGGGAATTGGCCGGCCGAGGTGGACGTCGGCGTGGTTCCGCCGGAAGTTACGAATCGGATCAACGGTGGAGCGTGGACCCGCCCGACACCGTTGGGTGGGCAATACAATTGGGATAACAACCAGATGCACGCTGGCACTCGTTTTAAGGCGGCGATTGCCATTAGCAGTTCTTCGACGTCAGCCGTGCTGCAGGATTTGGATCTGATGGAGGCCATCGACCACATTATTGATGATGGCAACCTCGCGACCGGAAACTTCCGTCTCGGGGCTGATGACGAGCCGGTCTTTGTGATCTCGCCATGAGCACTACGGGTGGAACTTTTTTCTCGGTGTCGATGCGGCACCTTTCCTCCGACGCCAAGCGCGCGGCGATCGATTTACCTGAGGCTAAGTTGAACCATCTTTCGCTTCGGCAGCTCAGGACACTACTGGACTCGGCGGCGAAACTGGCGCCGACCGTCGCCTATCCGGTGGAGCCGGAGATGCGGATCGTCACGGGCGCGGGTAACTTTGTGGTTCAGCTCAAGAACGGCGGGCTAAATTTCATTAGTTGGTCGTCATCAGTAAAGGTGGGGGGCACGATTTCTCCGGCGCAGATCATCGCGGCGATTGCAGGAGACGCGGACGACGAGCCATCTGGCGGCTCTCAGTCGTTATCCTCATTCGCTTCACGTTTTTCAGGGACATTTTCGATGGCGCTGATGGCAGTGGCGATTTTGGCCGTGAATGGTTTTACCTTCTGGTTCGTGACGCGTCCTCCGCGGACGCTGGCGCCGAAGTTTACGCTCATGGATTCCGGTCCGGCGGATCGGTTGCTCTCGGAAGTCGCGGGAGTCTATGAAACCGGGGGCGGCCCTGGTGATCGCCGTTTGGAAATCCGCAAGGACGGCGCGGTGCATCGGATCAAGTATGGCGCTGCCCGCAAGGTTGTCCAAAAGCAGGAGTTTATGGTCCAAGCAGCCCAGGCGTCTGGTAAGCCGGCTTTGGTGACCGACCGAAAGGCCCTGATTGCCATTAACGATCCGGTTTCCGTGGTGCTCTACGGAGACACCTATCGTCGCGTTCCGCAGTAAGCGGGTGACATACTCTGGTCGCGACCACGCGCTTTGGGCGGAATTTTAGGAGCGGCCAAAGTTTTGGTTGCCTTCAACCCCGGCGACCGTATGTCCTCTTCCTCTTTTCCACTACGCCTGCCCTCAATTCCGGGGTGACAGGGGGAACGAAACCCATGAGCCAACAGTTCAAACTAAACGTTATCGCTCGCGCCCAAACCGGTCGCAGCGCCTCACGCCGCCTTCGCAAGGCTAACCGCGTTCCCGCGATTCTTTACGGGAAGCACACGAGCCCGGAGTCGCTCTCAATCGAAGGACCGGAGTTCGTCCGCCTGTTAAAATCGGTTGCCGGCCGCGCAGTTCTCATCGAGCTCGCCCGCACCGACAAGGGCGACAAAGCCCTGTCCTTCCTGCAGGAGGTTCAGCGTGACCCGATCACCGACAAATACGTTCACGTCGACCTTCAAGAAGTGAAGGCCAACGAGAAGTTTGAAATTCGTGTTCCGGTTCAAGTCGTGGGCGAATCCTTCGGCGTTAAGAACCAGAGCGGCGTCTTGGAAAAGAATGTCCAACAGCTCCGCGTGCGCTGCTTGCCGAAAGATCTTCCCGAGTCGGTCGTCGTCGATGTCACCGAGCTCAAGGTCGGCGAAACCTTCAAGGTGGGCAGCCTCAAGGCTGTCGCCGGTGTCGAGTTCCTCGATCCCAAGGGCCAGCCGGTCGTGTCGTGTGTCGAGCCCGTCGCCGAAATCGTGCAGGAAGTCGCTGCTGCGACCCCGGCCGAGGGTGCCGCTGCTCCGGCTGCTGGTGCCGCCGCTCCCGCCGCGGGCGCTGCCGCCCCTGCGGGCGATGCCAAGGCCGCCGCTGCCGCCGCTCCTGCGGCCGGCGCCAAAGCCGCTGCTCCCGCCGCTGGCGCCAAGCCGGCTGCTCCTGCCAAGAAGTAATTCTTGTTTTTTCCGCGCCGCTCCGCCGCCTGACCGTGGCGGAGTTTGGCGAATGTTCTTTGAGTCATGTCCATCTCGCTCGTTGCCGGTCTCGGCAATCCGGGCCGCGAATACGCCTCTACCCGCCACAACATCGGTTGGGTGGTGCTCGATGCTTTCGCCGCCAAACACGGACTTCGTTGGAACGAAGCACCGCAGTTTGAGGCGGAAGTGGCGCGCTGGGATACCCCCGGTCGCACTCGCTGGCTCGTAAAACCGCAGACTTTCATGAACTCCAGTGGCGTCAGCCTTGGCGCTATCGCCCGATTCTACAAAATCGCTCAGGTAGACATCGCTGCGGTTTATGACGACATCACGATCGATCTCGGGCTCGTCAAAGTCTCTGTCACCGGCAGTGCCGGCGGACACAATGGCGTAGCCAGCTTACTCGAACACCTCGGCAGCGGGTTTACCCGTTATCGCCTCGGAATCGGACCCAAGCAGCCCGTGCAGATGGATCTCGCAGACTTCGTCCTCGGAAAATTTACTTCAGATCAACAGACTCTCTTAAATCAAAAACTAGAAACTCACGTGCAAGGCCTCGAACTGCTGCTCTCCCGCGGCGCCGAGGCAGCCATGAATCAGCTCAACCGCAGAGACCCAAAATGAACGCCACCAAACGTAACTACCGCGCGACCTTCATCCTCGATAATCGCGGCAAAGAAGACACCTTTGACCAAATCCTCGACGGCGTGAAGAAAGTCATCGCCGAAGTGCAGGGTGAAGTCACCACCGTTGAAACCGTCGGCAAGAAGGACTTCGTCCGCGTCACCGACAAGAAGCTTACCTCCGGTCACTACGTGCAGGTTTACTTCTCCGCTCCCGCCGCGGCTCCCGCTCAACTGATTGAGCGCCTGCGTCTCAACGACAGCGTCTATCGCACTTTCGTTCAGGCCGCCTAATTGGGCTTCGAGCCCACCCCCTCGCCATGCCTTCGCTCAATAAAGTGCTGCTCATGGGTAACCTAACGCGCGACCCTGAGTTGCGCGTGACGCCCAAGGGCACGCCGATCTGCCAATTCTCGCTGGCGATTAATCGCCAGTTCAAGATGGAGTCCGGCGAATCTCGTGAGGAAGTCATTTACGTCGACGTCGAGGCGTGGGGGAAGCAGGGCGAAACCATTGCAAAATACATGGTGAAAGGCCGTCCCCTCTACGTCGAAGGCCGTCTGCGTCTCGACCAGTGGGAGGACAAGAACACGAAGGAAAAACGCAGCCGGATGAAGGTCGTGCTCGAGCAGTTCCAGTTCCTCGGTGACAACCGTGGACCGGGCACTGGTGCCAGCCCGGCCGAACCCGGTATCGACCAAACGGTCTCGCCGGAACGTCATTCACCTCCTGCCCGTGGTGCAGCTCCCAAGCCCGCCGCAGCTCAGGAAAATCTCGACGAAGACGTTCCGTTCTAAACTAAACCAACTTCAGCTATTGGAGCGGCATCAGCAATGGTGCCGTCGGCGGCAAGGGCCGTCGTGACACCCGCAAACAACAACCCGCGCCCCGGCGCACTCGAAAACTAGAAAACATCATGGCATCTACAGAAATTCTCCTCGTCAAACCCGTCGAAGGTCTCGGCGGCGAAGGCGATCAAGTCAAAGTCCGCGCCGGCTACGCCCGCAATTTTCTCCTCCCGCGTAAATTCGCCGTTTCCCTGAACGCCGCGAACAAGAAGCACGTCGATTCGCTCAAGAAGCGCCGCGCTGAACGTGAGCAGCAAGAGCTCTCGGGCGCCCAAGAACTCGCCAAGAAGCTCGAGAAGATCAGCCTGGCCTTCGCCGTGAAGACGGGTGAAGGCGGCAAGATGTTTGGCGCCATCACGGCCAATGACATCCACGACAAGTTCACCGCCGGTGGCGTCGTCATCGACAAGAAGAAGATCCACCTGCACACGCCGGTGAAGACCCTCGGTCAGCACACCGTGAAGGTTAAGCTCCACGCCGACGTTTCGGTCGAGCTCAACTTCGACGTTGTGTCCGAGAATCCGATCGAGCCGGTTGTGGCCGAAGCGCCCGCCCCGAAGAAGTCCGACCGCAAGTAATCTTCGCGCTGCTATCCTTTCCAAAGGCCGTGTCCGAAAGCCGGACGCGGCCTTTGTGCTTTGGGTTCAAGTTGTGAAGAAGTGATGGTTGCGGCGACGCAAACATCCTTTCTCACTTTTGCGTATTTCATGGCCGACGACGCCCCTCATTTCTCCCGCCGCAAGGAACCCCCGCCCAATCCCGTGGGGCGCTCCCTTCCGCATAGTTTGGAGGCCGAGGAATACCTGATTTCATGCTGCTTGCTCGATGGCTCCGACGTAATCTCCCGGTGCTTGGAGGCCCGTATTCGTCCTGAGTCGTTTTACGACCCGAAACATGGGGCGATTTTTGAGGTATTGCTTAACCTCTATAACACCCAAAAGCCGATCGATGTGTCAGTGGTCGCTGAGGAGCTGAAGACCGCGCGCAAGCTCGATGAAGTCGGTGGCTATGCATTCCTGGCGCAAGTCAGCAGCCGGATCCCGACGACGGCGCAATCCGCCTACTTCATCGAAAAGGTCCGCGAGCAGGCGTTACTACGTGAGATTATCCGCTCAGCGACGGGCGCGGTGGAGGATTGCTATGGGTTTTCGGGTGGGATCGATGAGTTTGTCGATCAGATCGAGACCAAGATTTTTAGTGTCACGCAGAACCGGGTAAGCGAAAGCGCCAAGCAGATGCGCGAGCCCACGCGTGAGGCCATGAACGTCATCACTAAAATGATGATGAAGAAGGGCGAGCTGACGGGAATCTCCTCCGGCTTCAAGGACTTGGATCAGATGATGTGGGGCTTCCAGAAGACAGAAATGATCGTTTTGGCCGCCCGTCCCTCGATGGGAAAGACCTCGTTGGCGCTCAATTTTGCCGAAGCTGCCGCTATGCCCAAGAAGGGGCCTCCCGCCGGAGTGCTCATCTTCTCCCTCGAAATGGGCGCCTCACAGCTCGCGTTGCGTATGCTATGCTCGCGCGCGCGGGTGAACATGAAACTGCTGCGCGATGGGTTGCTCTCCAAGAATGGCGATGAGCAGAATCGTCTCCTCCAAGCCGCGGACGAGTTCTCCAAGGCTCCGATTTTCATCGATGATTCCAGCGCTATCTCGATTATGCAGCTTCGGGCCAAGGCGCGCCGTGTGCACTCTCGCAATCCCCTCGGGTTCATCATGGTGGACTACCTCCAGCTCCTCAGTCCGACCGATCCCAAGGTGCCGCGCGAACAGCAGGTCGCCGAAGCGTCCCGTGGATTGAAGGCAATCGCGAAGGAACTCGACGTGCCCGTGCTTGTATTATCTCAGCTGAATCGTGCTTCCGAAAAAGATAACCGCACCCCCAAACTCTCCGACCTACGCGAATCCGGCTCTATCGAGCAAGATGCTGACGTCGTCCTCATGTTGGCCCGCCCTCGCGACGCTGACGAAAAATTCCAAGTAGCCGCCGACTCGGCCGAGTTAATCGTTGCCAAGCAACGAAACGGCCCGGTAGGAGAACTAAAGCTTACTTTCCTTCGAGACATCACCCGCTTTGAAAACTTCCATCAGTAACCCTCTGCATAGGGTCACATCCTCAATTATTGCGTGTTTAGTGCTGGCGGCGGCGGGTCTGAGTCCGATCTGGGCGCAAACGCCCCCGGGACAGCCTCCGCAGCAGGCGCAGCCGCAGACTCCGGTCTTCAAGGCAGGCACGATCACGATCAAATTCGTGGGCACGGCTAACGTTAACGAACAAGTCGTTCGGGCCAACATGCAGGTGCGCGAGGGCGGGGAGTTCGATGCCAACATGCTGGATCGAGACCTCCGCTCGCTCTACCGCACCAGCTTGTTTGAACTCATTGAATTCAAGCAAGAACCGGGCGAAAACAACACCTTGAACCTCGTGGTTGAGGTCACGCCCAAGTTTCGCGTTTTGGCGGTGAAGTTTGAAGGTAACCAGAAGATCAAGAGCAACCGCCTCGAGAAAGAAGCCAAGACCCGCGCCAACCTCGCGCTGGACGAGCGTCAGGTAAAGGACGACTCGGAAAAGCTGCGCGAGTTTTACCAAAAGGCCGGCTACAATCAGGTGTCGATCACCTACTCGATTGAGAAGGATCGTGTGGGCGGTTTCGGCACGGTCATCTTCAAGATTAAGGAAGGGGCCAAAGTTAAGATCGCTGAGATCAAGTTTGTCGGAAACAAGAGCGTTAAGGCGGGTAAACTTAAGGGCGAGATGGAGACCAAACGCTATTGGATGTTCTCCTGGCTGACGGGTTCAGGTCGCTTCAAAGACGACCAGTTCGAAGACGACCTCGATAAGCTGCGGGACTTTTACCGCGAGCTGGGCTTCCTCGATATCGATATCCCGCAGGATAAGGTGGTGTTTGACTATCCCACGCCCGAAAAGCTGGTGATCATCATCAACGTCAACGAAGGGCGCCAATACCGCGTGGGAGATATCAGCTTCACCGGCAATAAGCTCTTCACCACAGCGCTGTTGAAGCGTGTGTCACGACTTCGGACCGGTATGGTCTTCGTTCCCTCGAAACTCGATAAAGATACTGAACGGGTCGAAGATTTCTACGGCAAGGACGGCTACCTCCAGACCAACGTTCGCATTCTGCGTAAACCGAATATCTCCACGGGTAACATCGATATCGAATACCAAGTGCAGGAGAGCGAGAAGTTCAACGTCGAGTCCATCGTGATTGAGGGCAACACGAAGACGAAGAGCACCGTCATCCTCCGCGAACTCGTGCTCGGGCCGGGAGACGTGTTTAGCAAGGTGATGATGAAGATCAGTAAGCTCCGTCTCGAAAACACTCGTTTCTTCGAAGACGTAAACGTGACGGATCAGGAGACTAACATCCCCGGGCGCCGAAACATGAAGATCGCGGTAAAAGAGGGCCGCACGGGCAACCTGACGTTTGGTGCGGGTTTCAGTTCACTTGAGCGTGCGACGCTGTTTGCCGAGGTTTCCCAGTCTAATTTCGACATCTTCAACCGCCGGTCCTTCTTCCAGGGCGATGGCCAGAAGTTCCGTCTTCGCCTCCAGCTTGGCTCGCTGTCCAGCGAGGCAGTCCTTTCGTTCGAAGAGCCGTGGGTCTTCCAAAAGGCTTTGGCTCTCGGCTTTAGCATTTTCCGCAGCAGTTCCGACTACAATAGCTCCTACTACAGTCAGGTTGAGACTGGTGGTGAGGTCTACCTCCGTAAACGTCTCTTCGAGCTCGTCGAAGGCCGTCTCGCCTACACCTACAAGGTGGTCGACATCAAGGACGTCTCCAGTTCCGCGTCGTCGGTCATTCAGGCTCTTTCGGGTAACAATGCGCTTTCCGAGGTCAGCTTCCAGCTCCTGCGTGATACGCGCGACAAGATCATCAATACAACCAACGGTAACCGTATTGAAATCAATACGGCGGTGGCGGGCGGCCCGTTGGGCGGCAGCAAGATCAACAACTACTATAGCTTGGAAGTCCGCGGTTCACAGTTTTTCCCCATCTTCGAGACGCAGACCCAAGTTCTGTCTCTGATCGGTCGCGGTGGTGTGATTCAAAACTTTGGCGACGCCAAAGACGTCCCATACTACAGCAAGTTCTACCTCGGTGGTCCTACCACCCTGCGTGGCTATGAGTTTCGTGACATCTCCCCGCGCGATTCCATCGGTGAGCCAGTCGGCGGCAAGTCCTATGGATTCTTCAGTGCGGAGTATTCGGCCGACATCGTGAGCCCAATTCGTTTCGCACTTTTCTATGACGGAGGCTTTGTTAACCGGAAGGCCTACGACTTCAATCCGGGCAACTATGCCGACAATTTTGGTGTAGGATTGCGTCTGTTCGTTGCGGGCGCGCCGCTGAGCCTTGATTTCGGTATTCCGCTGAAGGGGCCGAAGGACGCCAAGAAGGGGAATCAATTCAATTTTTCCTTTGGCACCCGCTTCTGATTCTGTTTGCCTGACCGCTTCGTCTTTCAAAACCACCCATGAAGAAATCCATCCAAACCCTTATCGCGATTGCCGCGCTTGGCGCACTCGCTGTCTCCGCTCGCGCCCAGCCTGCCATCAAGCTGCTGGTTGTCGACATGGCGAAGATCTACGACAATCACTTCAAGACCGTTGAGCAAAACGCGAAGATCCAAGCCGACGACCAGAAGGCTCAGGAAGAGGTCGACAAGATGAACAAGGAGGGCAACGCCCTCGTTGAGGAATACAAAGCCCTCAATGATCAGTCCAACAATCCTACTTTGACGTCGGAAGCCAAGGGCAAGGCTCAAGAGGCCGCGCAAAAGAAGCTTGAGGCGATTCAGGTGAAGCAGCGCGAAGTGCAGGGCTTCATCCAGAATACCCGCAATTCGCTCGGTCAGCGCCTCAATACCTTCCGTAGCCTCATGCTGGAAGAGATCAGCAAACTCGCTTCGGATATCGCCAAGCGCAAAGGTGCGACCCTCCTAATGGACAAAGCGGGTCCCTCTGGCATTGGCATTTCCAACCTCATCTACACCGATCCGGCCTACGACATCACCGAGGAAGTGTTGAAGGAGATTAACAAGGATCGCCCGGCCAATGCTCCTGCTGCTGCGCCAGCCGCTGCGGCCCCGGCCGGTGGCATCACGGTTCCTGGCATCTCGCCCAAGAAGTAATTCTTAGGTTCGTTTCTTAAAAGAGCCCCGCTCCATGAGCGGGGCTCTTTTTTTATGGTTATCGATTGTCCGGGCGGTGAATCAGCCTTGCCGGTTAGCTTGGTCGATAAAACGAACGAGGAGAGCGCTGGCGACCCAACCTCCCATCAAATTCAGTCGGCTGCTCGTTTGAGTTTGAAGAAGGTTTGAAGGAGCTCGCGGCACTCCGGTTCCAGCACGCCTCCGGCGGTGAGTTCGACGTGATGATTTACCCGCGGTAAATCGTTGAGATTGGTCGCGCCTCCGAGACATCCCATCTTGGGGTCCGGCACGGCAAAGCAGACGCGCTTTACCCGCGACATGAGCATGGCCCCGGAGCACATGGGGCATGGCTCCTTGGTCACGTAAACAGTGGCGCCTTCGAGGCGCCAGTCGCCGAGTTTCGAGGCTGCTTGGGTGAGGGCCAGCATCTCGGCGTGGGCAGTGGGATCATTCGAATGTTCGACGGTGTTGTGCGCCGCCCCAAATACCTCGCCGCCGATTTCGATGATTGCTCCGATGGGGACCTCGTCCTGACGCCACGCGTCGATCGCCTGGTTGTAGGCGAGACTCATGAAGAACGAGTCGTCGCGCACGAGTTGCGAGGGAAAGCGTTTCTCGAACGGGCAAAGAGGTGCGAGCGGAGTGGGCAAGTCAGACATGGCGAGGGCGATTGAGCGGCAAGCAGAGGGAAACCTTGACTAAGGAGGCCGCAATCTGCCTTACAAGGGGTTTTGAAGACCGCACTTATGATGACCTGCTCCGCGCACCAACTCCACGTTAACCATGGCTGACGCCAATTCGATCGAAGTAGAGGGCAAGGTGGTAGCCGTGTTGCCCGGCACAATGTTTAAGGTCCAACTGGCCAATCAGCACGTGGTGCTGGCCCACATTTCGGGAAAACTGCGGAAGAACTTCATCAAGATTGCTGCGGGCGATATGGTGAAAATGGAGATGAGCCCCTATGACTTGGAGAAGGCGCGCATCACGTTTCGCATGAAGGAGACGAACAACAATTACGTTCCGCCGCCGCGCCGCCGCCAGTATTGAGCGCTTGAAGTAAATTTGAAAATCGACGCCGCCGACCCGCGGCGTCTTTTTTTTGTCTATGCGGTCCGATCACAGCCAGGCGCCGGCAGCGTTTGCCAACGACATCGAGGCCTTCATCGCGTTTGCGAGCTTGGAGCGCGGACTTTCGTCCAATACGACGGCGGCCTACCGCCGCGATCTTGATCAAGCCGCAGCCTTTCTGGCAAAGGCGGGAGTGGTGGACTGGCGGGGCGTGACTCCCGCGAGCGCCAGTGCGTGGGTGCACTCGTTGGACCGCGGCACTTACAAATCCGCGAGTCTGGCGCGGAAACTGAGCGCCCTGCGGATGCTGGCGCGTTTCCTCGTGCGGGAAAAAATCCGCGATGATGATTTCACAGCTCTGATCACGGGGCCAAAGCTTTCGCGCAAGATTCCCTCCACGCTATCGACCGAAGAGGTCTCCCGACTCATTGCCGCTCCGTCGGGCGGAGATCCTCGGTCACTGCGGGATCGGGCCCTATTGGAGTTGTTCTATTCGAGCGGGCTGCGGGTCTCGGAACTTGCCGGGCTGATGCTCCAGCAAGTCGATCTGGAGAACGGCTTCATTCGCGTCTTTGGTAAAGGATCGAAGGAGCGCATCGTGCCCGTAGGGGGCAAAGCGCTGGAGGCACTTGTGACCTACCTCACCGCGGGTCGGCCGCGCCTCGTGAAGGCGAAGACCGGGAGTCAGTTTTTTCTCAATCCAAGCGGCACGGCGCTGTCGCGCGTGGCCTTGTGGATGATCGTGAAGAAAAACGCCGAGCGTGCCGGGATCTCGAAAAACGTGAAGCCTCACGGATTGAGGCATTCTTTCGCGACGCACCTGTTGAGCGGTGGCGCCGACTTGCGTGCCATCCAGGAGATGCTTGGCCATGCGAGTATTTCCACGACTCAGATCTACACGGCGGTCGAGCCGCAGCGGTTGATCGACCAGCACGCGAAATTCCATCCGCGGAACCGGCAGAAGTAAGTCAGGCAGGTTAGCCCGTGAATCCGGCCGTAAGCGCCTGGGCAAGACTGCGGTAGCCGATATCCTTGAGTTCGCTCACGAGGGTCCGGTCTGTGTTTCGTCGTGTAACTAGTGAGCACAGCGAGGAGCTGGTGGGTGAAGGCGGGGAGACGAATGTCTATCGGCCCCTCGCGACATCGACGGCATTTGAGGGGAGGAATCGGCTATCGCGCGAGTCGTGGGGTGGCGCGCCCGGCGAGAGCGGAGCGAATCGCGGATTCCGTTATGCTTGCGTCGGGGCTAACGCCGCCGGCCAAGAGGAGCGGGGCTTCCTCGCAGCGCGTGGGACGCGCCGGTCGTGTGCGATGTTCCGACGTTCCCAACTAGTGGCTCAGAGTCGGAAAAGTTTTTTGGCGTTTTCGTGCAGCATCTTTCGCTCGGCGACTTTGTTCGGGGCGTAGGCACGGACCTGGATGAGTTGGCGGGCGCCCGAGCAGACGGCGACGTCGCCGGTCGGATCATTGCAGTCGCTGCCGAACATAAGCTTGTCCTGATGGCGGGCGAGAAAGGCGCGGGCGTGATCGGGATCGCGCTTGAAGGCATTTTCTCCGGAGCCAGCGGAGAGATCACCGAAGAAGTTCGGGTAGTCGGCGAGGTAGCGGTCGGTGAGGCCGCCGGGCGTGACCTTGCCGGTGGGGTAGAGCTTGCGTGGGTCGTTGTCGCACTTGGCGTCGATGTTGGCCCAGAAGGTCTGGGCGTGGCCGATGAAATTCACCTTGGGATACTTCTTCAGCATCGTGTGAAAGCGGTCGTAGCCTTGGTTGTAGCTGCCGACCTGCCAGTGCATGAGGATCGGGACGTTGTAGGCTTCGGCGAGGGCGTAGAGACGCTGCATTTCCGGGGAGTCGCACTCGACGCCGAATTTTTGTTCACCGATAACGACGGCGCCGAGCTTCAGATATTTCTCCACGACGGAAGGTGCATCGTCGACGTCGCTGACTTCGTTGGCGCCGAAGACGTAGGCGTCGGGGTATTGGCGGACGAGGGCGAGGTTGTCTTCGTTGGAAGTGACGGTGCCGTCTAGGCCGTTGGCTTTGCCGTTGAGCGTCGAGGGGCGCACCAGCGGGCGGCCGGCGGGGAGGAGGATGGTCTTGGTCACACCCATACCGATCTGGTGGGCGAGGAGCTGGGCGTGATTGCGCGCGGCGGAGATTTGGCGGAAGGCGGCGTCGCGCCCGCCACCGTAGTTCGTGTGCTGGTGGATATCGATGATCGGCTCGGGGGCGGAGGTGGCAGCTCCGTGGGCAAGCGGGGCGATGGCGAGCGCGGCGGCGGACGAAACGAGAAATTCGCGGCGGGAGAAGGGGCGGGGCGTAGGCATGGGTGTGTTTTGGCAATCGGCGGGAGATTTGGGAAGCGCGGAGAGGCGCTAGGGCGCGAAAGTCGAAGACGTTGTGGTGGGAGGCCGGGGCTAAAAATTCCTCGCCGCCTTGTTGTGGGCCATAGTTTCTTCTTGTCGCCCCATTTTCCCCATGAGCCGTCCACTTACTGTCCTCTGCCTCCTGCTGCTGGTTTTGACCGATCCCGAAAGCCTGTTTGCAGCCGAGCCGACGACGTCCGAGTGGCGTGACGTGAAAGGCGGCACGTTCAAAGCAGAACCGGTTGAAGCGCTCGGGCCGTTGTTGCTCTTTCGCACCGGAGGGACGACGAGCAAGTTTTTCCCGATGCGCATGCTGCCGCCGGAAGAGTGCGTGCGTTTTTTCGAAGCGACCGCGGGACGGCCGGCGCGGGCGGCGAAGTGGAGCGCGGCGCAGGGCCGGGCCTCGAGCGAATTCATAGGGCGCTTGATGCGGGTGGAGGGAGGAAAATTGAAGCCAGTGGACCTCACCACGCTGCCTGAGCCGGAGCTCTTGATTGTATTGTTTCGTTCCCGGCAGAGCGGTGGCTCGTGGCGCTTGTTCGACAATCTCGCCCCGTTCCTCGGCCGCATCCAGCGAGTCTACCCCGGGCGCGTTGCCTCCGTGGTGATGAGCACTTGGGACTCGGGTTTCGATGCCAGCGCACTGCCAGTGAATCGCAACTGGAACGTGGTCGATCCGCGCAAGCAGAGTGAAATGAAGTTTCTGTCGCGGTTTGTGCCCGGCGGTGGGTTCGTGATGATGTTGATGACGCGGGAAGGTGTGCCGCTGTTTGGCGGGCCGGCCAACGAGGTGGTCGATTTGATGCATTTTATCGACGGGGTGAGCAACATGCTCTGGCAGCTCAATCCGGCGAATCCGCGCACGGCGCGTGATCGAGCCTACTATCTTGGGGCGGTGCGACCGCGGGAGTTTGCCCAGGGACGGGCAGATCCGCTGCTGCTGGCGGATATGTTCCGAACGGAGGGGCTGCGGCAAAACGGCATAGCCCGTATCGAAGCCAAAATAGCGGTGGCGGCCGATGGATCGGTGGGGGAGGTGGAACTGCTGCCGGAATCGGAGATGCCAGCGCCAGTGAAAGCTCCTCTAACCGAGGCGATCCGAAAAATGGCGTTCTTCACACCGGCGATCGAGCAGGGCGTGCCCGTGCCCGGGAGTTACACCTATTCGGTCAAGGTCGGGACGGCTGACAAGCAACTCGCGGCGGATGCGGCGTGGGTGAATGGCGAGGCCCGCGCCGAGTTGCCGCTAAAGAGCTGGCTTGTGCTCAAGGCGATTCGAGTGCCGGAACAGGCCTTTTCGAAAGTCGATAGCGTGGGCGTGGACGGCACGCTGATGATGCAAGCGGTGACGGCCGGCACCGGTAAAGGCATCTCCAAAGCGTCACAGGTGAACTCGTTTAACAGCGATTGGTTTGCCGACACCGGCGGTGCGGGCAGCGTGCGACCGGCGGCGGGAGAGAAGCTGACGATCGACGGCACCAAGCTGACTTGGAAGAAGCTCAACGCCGAGGGTGGGCTCGTAGATTTCATGGATGGCGCGAGTGATGGCGACCTCGACTACTGCATCGGCTATGCGTGGACGGAAATCGAGGTGGCGAATGACACCGACGCCTGGCTCGGCATTGGCAGCGACGACGGCATGAAACTTTGGCTCAACGGCGAAATCGTCGTGGATCAATGGGTGCAACGGGCGAGCCGGCTGGATGACGACGTCGTGCCGCTGCGACTCAAGAAAGGGAAGAACCAGTTCCTGCTGAAAATCCAAAACATGAAGGGCCAGTGGAGCTTCACGGCGCGACTGCGCGTGCGGAGCACCTGATCCGGGGCCGCCCGCGCGGCTCAGAAGCGGACGTTGAGTTGGGCGGCGTAGTGGAGGTCGAAAGCGTTACGGTGGCTCGATTCGTGTTGGGCGCTCGCCTGCAGCTTGCCGTCGATCTGAGGGCTGAAGCGGTAGCCGGATGCGGCATCGAGGCGCCACAGCGCGTTGCGCCAGGGTTGGCGGGAGCCGAGGCCATCATTGATGGTGGAATAGCCCTGGCGATTCCACCGGAGCGCGCCGTAGCACTGGGGCGTGAACTTGTATTTCGTCTCTATGTAGCCGGCGATGGTGCGGACTGTGCCCACGCGCGGAACCTCGAACCACGTTTCGAAGAGCTCCGCCCAAACCTGCAAGTGGCCCCAGGCAAAGGCGGCATCTTGCGCGAACAAGCGCTCGCGGAAGTCGCGCAGCGTGGTGCCCCGGGGGAGGCTGGGAGCCGTGGTTCCGTGAAGGTAGGAACTGTCGCTGGCCGAGACGCCAAATTTCCAGCGGAGATCAGGGCGATAGCCGACGCGGGCGGAAAAGGCGGGGCGTTCGAATCCGGTGTGCGTGATCGGCCAAGCTTCTGGGCGGGCGGATGGGCCGGTATTCTTTGCCTCAACGGCGTAGTCGAACTTACCGAACCTGCCGGAAACTGCAGCTCCGGTGCCGTAAGCCGGCCCCCAGATGATCGGATTGTATTCGTATTTCTCGGTGGGGTCGTAGGCCAGGAATTCCTGGCGGGAAACCGGGACCTCGCGATCATAGATCGCGGTCATGTTTTCGTAGGGCAGGGGGGCGGAAACAAACGGGTTGTCGCGCGATACGTGGCGGGCGACCCAATTTCCGATGACCGTCGCAAACTGACCGATCTGGAGAGAGGCCCGCCCATCGGACCATGGGGCATAACGCAGCGCGTATTCGTCGAGGCGAAGCCGGAGTCGGCCGTTGCCCGGGTCGAAGCCTCGATCGGCCCGGACTTGCACGAAACCGGTCAAGTTTTCGCCGCAGTGACCGTCGAGAAACAGAGCGAGGCGGGGATTGAAAAGCGCATGGCCAGAGGTGAACAGAAAGCCCGGCGCGGGTTGCTGGAATTGATAGGCTTCGAGGGAGACTTCGCCGCTCAGGCGCGAATGCAAGTGGCCGTTAAAGGCCGCGAAGGTGAGCCGCTCCTCGACCTGATCGAGCCAAGTTTCGGCCGCGGCCGCCGACGCCAGCGCGACCAAGGGAAGGAGAGCGGCTCGAACCCACTTCATGCGGCGACGGCATCCGGCGCACTCCGGAAGGTAACTTCGAATTCGGTCCAGTCATCGCTGGAGCGAACCAGGCGCACGTCGCCGCCGTGGAGGCGAGCGAGCTCCCGCGCGAGATTGAGCCCGAGGCCGTGGCCCGGGATATTCTCGCCAGTGTTACCGCGATGGAAACGGTTGAAAATCTGGGCCTGTGAAGCCGCCGGAATGGGGTGACCGGTATTGGCGATAGTGAGGCTCACGCGCTCGCCCTCCCGCCGGGCGGCGATCTGGATCCGGCCGCCAGTGCGGTTATATTTGCGGGCGTTTTCGAGGAGGTTTTGCAGGATGATCGACACGTAGCGTTTCTCGCCGGAAATACAACAATCGCGCGGGAGGTCGGTGGAGATGTCGAGGGCGAGCGCTTGCGGCAGAATGCTGAGGTCGTCGAGCCACGAGGCGATCAGGTGGTCGAGGCTTACGCGCGAGAATTCAATCTTCAGGTGGCCCGCCTCCATCAGGGAAAGGAGGAGCAGGTCATTGATCATGCCCGTAAAGCGATAGGTGCGGATTACGAGATTGCTGATTTCGTCACGCACGGGGGCCGGGAGGTCATCGCGGGCGAGGAGTTCTTCCAATCCGCTGCGGAAAACGGCGATCGGGGTCTTGAGTTGGTGCGAGGCGTCGGAGGCGAAGCGGGCGGCACGTTCGAGCTCGGCTTGAGTAGACTCCAGGGCCGCCTCGGCACGATCTCGTTGCACGACGGTTTCGGCGGACTCCGCGGCGAGCTGCTCGACCGGACGCGCGAGGCGGGTGGCGGCAAACTGACTGGCGGCGATTCCGATTACGAGCAGTGCGCTGCCTAGGCCGAGAATCTGCCAGCGTAGCTTGGCTTGGTGGGCGAGGGTGTCGGCCAGCGGATAGAGGCAAACTTCAAACGCGACGGGATAGGCTGAGGCGGGATTCAGGGCCCGGCAGAGGACGCGATAGGGATGCCCGGCGATGTCGATCTGAACGACCGGCGGAAGTGGTGGGCCGGGAGGCGACAGCGCGGGTGCGAGTGAGGTCTGCAGGGTGGAACGCACGCCTTCGTCGAGGCCGGGAAGTTGCAATCTACGGTCGAGCCACAAGCCGCGTCCGATAGTTCTCCCATCAGGGGAAAGGCCGGTGAGTGGCGCCGTGAATCCGACGACGAGGGCGGCCAGAGGGGCGCCGGTGCTGGTGGAAAAAATGGGGGTGGCAATAAATTGCTCAACGCTCTGCTCCGTCGGCGAGGCGTCGGTGCGCACCAGAAACCCTAGCTGGGGCGCAGACGGGGCGCGCGGCAAGTTTAGGCGAGCCAACTCATGGTCGGTAAGTTGGCCGGCGTCAGACGGATTGTCGGTCGAAATGACTTGGCCGTGGACGTCGAGAAAGCGGTAGAAAACGGCGGGAATGTCGCGCGGGGCGGAAGGCGGGAGCGGGGCCGCGGGCGGCATCAGGTCGCGGAGTTCATCGCGGGCGTTGGAGTAGAGCACGTCGAGCGCATCGTCCTCGAAGGCGGCATGGATGCGGGCCTTGCGGGCAAGCAGGAAGCAACGGTGGCTCAGGGCGGTCATCCGGGTATCCCGCGCAGCTTCGATCGCTGCGGTGGCGGCGCGAAAATCGCGCTGCATCGCTTCCTCGGTTTCGCGGGCGACTTGATTCTGAGCGATAAAAAGTCCGGCGCCGGTGAGGGGCACGACGACCACCAAAATGGCGGCCAGGGTGCGCCAGCGAAAACGGCCGACCTGGGCGAGCGGACGAGGTGGGGTGCGGGAACTCAAGGGAAGTCGACCCGCAGGTTGGAATCAGAGCTGAGTTCGACCGCCTGCGAGCGCGTGGTCGTGCTATCAACCCATGCCTTCAGCGTATACTTGCCTGCCGGAAGTCCCGTGAGGGTGAATCGTCCAGTCGCGTCGGTGACGATGAAGTGCGGAGTGTTGAGCACGAGAATGAGTCCGCGCATGTGCTCGTGGATTTCGCAGCGGAGGGTGACTAGCCCGGTTTTATCGAAAACCTGCGAGGGAATGGGGCGGTCCTCGGGTCGATAGCGACCGAGGTCAAAACGCTTGGGACGTGAGAGGGAGAAGATGTTGTGGTAAAGGTCGTCGAGGTTGGGGAATTCGATTCGCGTGCCGACTCGCACCGGCAGCAGCGTTTGCACGAAGGCGAGGTCCTTTTGCGCGAGCTGGACCGTGACGGGAGCTGAGGGAGGAGCGAAATCGCCCTCGAGATAAACGACGGCGAGGGGCGGGTTAGTTGCGACCACGCCACCCTTGGAAACGACTTCGTAGCGTTGATTCTTTACGTGGGTGGTCAGGGCAGCCGGGAGCGCGACGCGACCTTCGATCGTGGCGCAGCGGACGGAGATCGCGGTAAGGAGGAGCGTGAGGAGGCGAAAGACAGTGAAATCGTTCATGGACGGAGGTCGGAATCCGACGGGAGGCGCAAGGTGTAGCCGACGGAGCGGACGGTTTGAAGCAGGGGCACATCAAACTCGGCATCGATCTTTTTGCGCAACCGGGTGATAAACATGTCGACGGTGCGAGTGTCGAAGCTGCGTTCTTCCTGCCAGACTCGTTGGTAGAGTTCGGTGCGGGCGAAGAGCCGGCCGGGCTCCTGCAGAAAAAGGTGCAGGAGGTCGAATTCACGCGGGGAGAGCTCGATGGTCTGGCCGCGGCGGGTGACGTGGCGCTGGGCGACGTTCATTTGGAGGTCGGCAAGCTTCAGCAGAGCGCCAGCGGCCGGCAGGCCACCGCGACGGCCGACCGCTTCGACGCGGGCGATGAGCTCGTCGGTCGCGAAAGGTTTGGCAAGGTAATCGTCGGCGCCGGCTTCGAGGCCCTTAATGCGATCCCGCACCTCGCCGCGGGCCGTCAGCATCAGGACGAGCGCGGGACATTTTTCCCGGCGAAGGTGACTCAGGATCTCGAAGCCACTGAGACCCGGCAGGTTGATGTCGAGCAGCACCAGATCGGGCCGCTCACGAATTGCGGTGGCGAGGGCTTTTTTCCCATCGGCCTCGGTCGTGCAGACGTGTCCGTGGCGCTCGAGCGCGGCGTGGGTAAGACGGGCGAGTTCGGGTTCATCTTCGACGATGAGGATGCGCATGGGCAAAGGTTTGGAGTGAGTCGGTCGCGTAGGCGACGCGAAGTCAGGCAGGTGAATAACAGAGCGGTGGGTCGTGGACGAAGAGGGTAAGGGCGCTGACGGGAAAAATGCGAAGAGGGGACACGGGCCTAGGCCCATGTCCCCACGGAATAATGTCCCTTGACTGAAGAGCGAAGGAGAGCGTTGAAAGCCGTGAATTAAGGGGTGGCGACCGAGATACCGGAGAGTTTGTTCGCAGTCTTGCTGACCCAGTCGTAGCGGGCTTCCATCCAGTCGCCGAGCTCGATGTCGGCGAAGTCGCAGCTCACGTTGTCCATCGAGATATTAGTCGAAGCGCTGATCTTGAGCATACCGCTACCATAGTAGGAGGCGCCCACCGTGATGGTGCCGTTTACGTAGTCGATGGCGGTGACGTAGCCCGTTACACGGGCTTCGTAAGTCTTAACTGTTTTGTTGGTGTTGCTGCCGCCGCCGGCGGCGGAGGCGAGGCTCGGCGCAAATACGACGGAAAGCGCGACTGCAGCGCTGAGGCAGAGGCCGCGAAGGGATGGGATGGTCTTCATGTGATATGACTAGATTTAGTGGGATTTGGTTTTGCTGACGAAAAGATGAGCGACGAGGACAGAGATACACGGCCCCGCTTGGGACAGAAGAGGGCTTCGGTAACGATATTGATACAAGCGGCTCAGCCCGCGCCTTCGGCCCTGCCGCCGGGGTGTGCTGATCGTTGCGCGTGGACTGCGCGGAATCGCGTTTGACCTGTGCGGCGGAGATTCCGCAACGTGAGGGCGTTCGCTTTCTACCCTCCCCATGAAACTTCGTGCCTCGTTTGTGCTCGGTGGTCTGCTGGCTCTATCATGCCTGTCGTTGCGCGCGCAGCCGGCGGCGGCTCCGGCCGCGACGCCGACGGCGCCCTCGCGCTTTCAACTTCCGGCGACCGACGATGGTCTTCCCGGAGCGGGGCCGATTCGCCGTTATGAATGGTTTCAGAAACTCTGGACCGAGCGGCGCACGCAGTGGGCCGCGCAGGCGACGCGTGACCAAGGGGCAGTGGTTTTTCTCGGCGACTCGATCACCCAGGGATGGGGCACTTCGCTCAATGCACTTTTCCTTGGGATCAAGACCGCCAATCGCGGCATCAGTGGGGATACGACGCGGGGCGTGCTCATCCGCCTGCAGGAAGATGTGATTTCCCTCAACCCCCGGGCAGTCGTGCTGCTCATCGGCACCAATGACCTCGAGGAACAGGCCGAGCCCGAAACGATCGGGGCGAACTTGAAGCTCATCCTGGACGCGCTCAAAGCGCACAACGCCACGATGCCGATCGTGCTCTGCAATGTGTTTCCCAGCGCCGAGGCCAAGAAGCGGCCCGCGGCGCAGATTAAGAAAATCAATCAGCTCTATTTCGCGGCGATCAAGGACCGGCCCCAGGTCACAGTGCTCGATACATGGTCGCTGTTCGCCGATGTGAAAGGCGATGCGAAGCCCGACGAGTTTCCCGACCTGCTCCATCCCAACGCCGCCGGTTATGCGCGCTGGACGATGGCGCTGCGTCCGGTGTTCGAACAGCTGGGCCTCGCGCCCACGTGGGCCGACGACTTTGTGCCGGAGCCGGGGTTCAAGAGCCTCTTCAACGGCCGCGATTTTACCGGCTGGGGCACGGCGGACGGCGCGGCCTTCGACGGCAAGACCGAGAGTGGCGACGGGCGGTTCATCGTGCGCAATGGTCGCATCGTGGTTCCGGCCTCGCGGCAAGAGCGGGCGTTTGCGCGGCTGTGGACGACGCAGAAGTTTCCGCGGGATTTTGAACTCAAGCTGGAGTTCCGGGCCGGACCGAATGCCGACAGCGGACTCTTTGTGCGCGAGCCGCAGCTCCAAGTTCGCGACTACCTGATCGCGGGACCGTATGCGGCGTTGAAAAATTACCGTCCGCTGGAGTGGAACGAGATTGTCGTCACGGTGAAGGGCGGTCTCGCGCACGCCACCTGTAACGGCGAAGTGCTCAACGATGCGTTTGTCGTGCCGGCGACCGGTGCGATCGGGCTCGAAAGCGATCGCGGGCAGATGGAGTATCGCCGCATCCGCCTGCGGGAGCTGCCCGCATCGCAGTAAGCATAGTCGATTTCACTCACTCATTTTCAACGATCCATCATCCCCAATCATCTTTCTCCCATGGCCAATATCCAAGGCGCAGGCACCAAACAGAACACCTACGACGCGATCGTCATCGGCTCCGGCATCAGCGGTGGCTGGGCGGCGAAAGAGCTCACCGAGAAAGGGCTCAAGACCCTCGTGCTGGAGCGCGGTCGCGATGTGAAACACGGTGAGTATCCAACGGCGATGATGGAGAGCTGGCAGTTTGAGGGCCGTAACAAGCTCTCGAACGTCGATGCAGCGAAACAGCTCAAGCAGGCGCGCACCGGCTACACGACGCATCCGGCCTCGGCGCACTGGTTCGTCAACGATCTGGAGAATCCCTACTCGGAGCAGCAGCGCTTTGATTGGATGCGCGGCTACCACGTCGGGGGGCGCTCGCTCTTGTGGGGCCGCCAGTCGTATCGCTTGAGCGATCTTGATTTCGAGGCCAACGCCAAGGAGGGCGTGGCGGTCGACTGGCCGATTCGCTACGCGGACATCTCGCCGTGGTATGATTATGCGGAGCGCTACGCCGGGATCAGCGGTAATCGCGACGGTCTGCCGCAGCTGCCGGATGGGCAGTATCTCCCGCCGATGGAGATGAACTGTCTCGAAATCGACGTGAAGCGCCGCATCGCCGATTCGTTTGGCGGACGTGCGATGATCATCGGTCGCGCGGCCAATCTTACCGTGCCGCACAATGGTCGCGGCAACTGTCAGTCACGCAATCGCTGCATCCGTGGTTGTCCCTACGGCGGCTATTTCAGCAGCAATGTGTCCACGCTCCCGGCCGCCTACGCGACGGGCAATCTCACGCTGCGGCCGTTCTCGATCGTGAACCAAATCCTGTTCGACAAGGACAAAGGCCGGGCGACCGGCGTGCGCGTGATCGATGCGCAGACCAACGAGGTCGTCGAGTTTCACGCCAAGATCATCTTCTCCTGTGCGTCCGCGGTGGCCTCGACGTTCATCTTGATGAATTCGACCTCGGAGCGCTTTCCGAACGGTCTGGGCAATGACAGCGGCGAATTAGGCCACAACCTGATGGACCACCATTTCAAGGTGGGTGCGGCGGGAATCTCGGACAAGTTCGACGACAAGTTCTACAAGGGTAATCGCCCCAACGGCATTTACATCCCCCGCTTCCGGAACCTGAACAAGGAGACGAAGCAAAAGGACTACCTCCGGGGCTTCGGCTATCAAGGCAGCGCGAGTCGCACCGACTGGGCGCGGGGCATCAAGGAGCTGAACATGTTTGGCGCCGGCTTGAAGGCCGACCTCATTGCTCCCGGTCCCTGGCGCTTTGGCATCGGCTCGTGGGGCGAGTGTCTGCCTTACCACGAGAACAAGATCACGCTGAACAAGGATCTGCGCGACAAGTGGGGCCAGCCGACCGTGACATTTGACTGCGGTTGGAAGGCCAACGAATACGCGATGCGCAAAGATATGAAGCAGTCGGCGATCGAGATGCTCGAGGCCGCGGGTTTGAAGGAGGTCGCGGGCTTCGACGACGTGGTGAACAGTGCGCCGGGCAATTGCATTCACGAGATGGGCACGGCGCGCATGGGCCGCGACCCGAAGACCTCGGTGCTCAACCAGTGGAACCAAGTTCACACCGTGCCCAATGTCTACGTCACCGACGGCGCGTGCATGACCTCGGCTGCGTGCGTCAATCCCTCGCTCACCTACATGGCGCTCACGGCCCGGGCCTGCGATCACGCCGTGAGCGAACTCAAGAAACAGAATATCTAAGCCCACCTTGTCACCGTCGCCGTTTCACCCATGAACACTCTCGTTCCTACTCCTGTTTCCGGTTCCGACGCTTCCGGGCTGATGATGAATCGCCGCGAAGCGCTCAAACGTGCGGCGCTCCTGCTGGGAGCGGCGCTGACGCCCTCGTTGATCGAAGGCGTGTTGCGTGCGCAGCCGACGGTGGGCGGCAAAACCGTCTTCCTCACCGCCGAGCAATTCGCCACGACGAGTGCGGTGGTGGAGCGCATTTTCCCGAAGACGGACACGCCCGGTGCGTTGGACGTCGGCGTGCCGGCCTTTATCGATCTGATGGCGGGCGGCTATATGTCGGCGGAAGACCAGCGCACGCTGACCGCGGGTTTGGCCGATGTCGAAGCGCGCAGCGCGGCGGCGCACAAGAAAGCCTTCGGCCAACTGAGCGCGGAGCAGCAGGACGCTTTGCTCAAAACGCTCGCTTCGGAGCCGAAGGGAAGGTCGCTGAGTTTCTTTCGCCAGATTCGCGAACTCACCATCGTGGGCTATTTCACCTCGGAGACCGTCGGTAAGACCGTGCTGCACTACGACCCGGTGCCCGGCCGCTTTGATGCCTGTGTGCCAATCGCCGAAGTCGGCCGCGTGAATTGGACAAAGTGACGGTTTGGTGGGGCGGTGGCCGTCGCGATGGACCGGCGTGTCTCGCGAAGGTCCGATGACAAACGCCGGCTTTACGGAAATAGTTCGGCCAGCTTCCGGATCGTCGTGAGGTTGCGCATCGAGGAAGTGGGGAGCTTCACGGCCTTCAGGGCTGGGGAAGTCCAGATCTTGGACTCGTGCGTTTTGATGCGGCGACAGAGCCAATAGTATTCGCGCCCGTGGACGCGGAAGGCATCGACGTCGCTGTGGCAGGCCGTCAGTGCCTGGGCCTGAGGGACGGAGAGCGGTGCCGCAAGGAAACCGCAGTGCACGGTGTTTTCCGGCGGATCCATGTCGGCAGCGGCGAAGGGGCGAAAAGCGGCGATGGCGGCGAGCTCGGCACGGGTGCGGACGAAGGTGTCGACTTCGTAGCCGAGAGTTTCCTTGAGATGGGCGGCGATGATCGCGGCGAGTTTGGCGTCGGACCTGGCCGGTGAGTCGAAGAGGACGTTGCCGCTGGCGATGAAGGTTTCGACGTCGGTGAAGCCGAGGGCGCAGAAGTGCGTCCGGAGGTCGTCCATCTTGATACGACGGCGACCGAGATTGATCCCGCGGAGGAAGGCGATGTAACGCGGCATGCGGCGGGCGCGGAGGATCGCGCGGCAGACCTTACTTGGCCGCGGCTTTGTCGGCCTGCGTCCAGCGCTTCACCACGCGGGAGAGCTCGGCTTTGCGGACAGGCTTGTCGACGAAGTCGCACATTCCGACCGCGAAGCATTTTTCACGGTCGGTGGGCGAGGTATTGGCCGTAAGTGCGACGATCGGGGGTGCTTCCTTGCCGGTAAGATCGCGGATCCGGAGGGTGGTCTCGTAGCCGTCCATTGCTGGCATCTGGCAGTCCATGAACACGAGATCGAAGCGGGTGGTGCGGGTGCGCTCGATGGCGTCGGCGCCGTTGGTCGCGCGTTCGACGGTGCAGCCGAGGATGGCTAGAAGCTGGGAGGCGACCGAGCGGCTGATCTCGTCGTCGTCGACGACGAGGACGAGCGGCTGGACCCGGGCGGCGCGACCGCCCGCGGGCAGATCGAACGGCGTGCGCGAATTGGAGGTGCGCGGGGCGCTGGGGGCGTGCTTGCAAACCAGTGCTTCTACGAGCGATTCGGGGCGCGTGATTGGTTTCCGCAGGACGGTCGTCACGGGCAGGGTGAAACCACTCGTGGGTAGTGCCTCGGGGTCGCGCGACATCAGCACAACTCGAATCCGGGTGGGGGAAGTGTCTTCGGCGAGGAGTTGTTCGATTTCGGTGGTGTGGGCGAGGGCGACGGATTCGTCGACGAGGAGCACCCGGTCCGTGACGTCCGCCTCGAGTGCATCGCGCAGGAGGCCGGCGGCATCGGCGACGGTGTCGGTGACGTCGTGATCGACCCCGAGGCGGGTGAGCATTGCGGAAGTGCCCAGACGGGCCGCGGCCAGATCGTCGAGCACCACCACATGGTAGCCGCCACGGACGGACAGCGGCACGGCTACGACCGGCTGGGTTGGCTCGGCAGGCAGAGAGAGCACGACCCAGAACTCGGCGCCGCTCTCCGGCATGTTGCGTGCCCCGATCTGGCCGCCCATGAGTTCGACGAGGCGTTTGCTGATGGAGAGTTCTAGGCCGGAGCCGCCGAATTTACGCGGAGAAGAGACGTGGCTCTGACCAAAGCGGTCGAAGAGGGTGGCCTGCATTTCGTCGGGGATACCCTCGCCGGTATCCGCGACGCTGAAGTGGAGCCAGGAGCCGCCGTGCTTGGAAGGCGCCGAGGAACCGGCGGCGATGCCCACCCGGAGCACGACCCGGCCGGTGGAGGTGAACTTGACGGCGTTGGAAGCGAGATTGAGCAGGATTTGCCGCAAGCGGGCGGCATCGCCGGTAACCTGAGTTGGCACATCGGGCGCAACGATGAGCACGAGTTCCAAGCCCTTAAGTTGGGCCAGCGGCGAGAGGTGCTCAATGACCTCGATCATCGGCTGGCGCAGGTCGAAGGAAGCGCGGGCGATCTTGATCTGGCGGGTCTCGATGGCGGAGTAGTCCAGCACATCGTTGAGCGATTGGTGGAGGGATTCGGCCGAAGCGCGGAGGGTGGCGAGGTGGTCGCGCTGCTGGGGCTTGAGCGAGTTGTCGAAGAGGAGATCGGCGGAGCCAATAATGCCGTTGAGGTGGGAGCGGACTTCGCGGCTCAGCGTGGCGAGCATCTCGCTCTTGGCCTGACTCTCCCGGGTGAGCGATTCGGCGGCTTGGGCGGCCTCTCGGGCTTTTTCCTGCTCCTCGGCGACCTGCCGGGCCTGTTCCCCAAGTTCCTCGGCATATTGCGCTTGGGAACGACGCAGCTGCCACACGAGCAAGGTGATCGCACCCATGGCCAGCAGGGAGGTGAGGTATTCGTCCCAACCCAATTCACCTGAGGACGCGCTCAGGAGCAGGGGTAGGATTATGGCTGGAACCATGGGTAAATCTCTTCATTTCCCGCGCTGCACATCAAACCCATAATCGTGGTAAGTTTTTACGTAGCGAAGGAGAGGACTGGCCGAGTAGGAAGCAGAAGAAAGGACCACGGCGGCGCGGAAGCAGCAGGCTGGGCATGCATCCCTATTTTTCCCTCTCCCCGGCGGAGGCGGATCAAAGTGCTCGCAGGTCAGCGCGGCCCGCGGTCAACTCCGGATCGGCAGACCCGGTCCAGATCGGATGAGCGGGGGGCCGACTTTGTATGCTGTGCCACAAAATCAATCCCATGCTCGAACTCCGCCTGCTGCAGCCGGCGGATGCACCGGCGCTGTATGCGCTGATCGACTCGGATCGGGCGCATCTTAGGGTGTGGTTGCCGTGGGTGGATGACACCAGGAAAGTCGCCGATAGCGCGAAGTTCATCGCTAAGGCTTTGCGCGAGCGGGCGGAGACGCGGGCATTTACCTCCGGAATATGGTCGATGGGACGCTTGGTGGGGGTGATCCGCCACAACCGCATCGACTGGGTAAGCAAGGTGTCGTTTCCGACCTACTGGCTCGCTTCGTCGGAACTGGGGAAGGGCATCATGACGCAGTGTTGCCAGGCATTTTACACGCACGCCTTTGAGCTGCTGCAGGTGAACCGCATCGTCGTGGCGGTCGCGACGGAAAACAAACGCGGGCAGGCGTTGCCCCTCCGGCTCGGTTTCAAGCTGGTCAGCACCTTGAAAAAGGCCGAGCGCCTCCAGAGCGGCTGGGTCGACCACAATATCTACAGTTTGCTCACGCCCCATGCCCCGCCGGGGAGCTTCTAACTCACGCGAGGCATCCGGGGGCGACTATTTAGCCAGAGTGAGCAGGGGCAGGGACGTCAGAGCGGCGTGAGTCCAGTGGGATTGGCGCTCACGGGAACAGCCGGAATCGCGGGAAGGGGAGAAGATGCGGGTGCCCCGGAAGCCCCGGGCGCAGGTGGAGGGCATATTATCATTCCGAGGATCAGGGTAGCCGCGGGAGACGGGGGACCCGGTGGCGGGCGGCCGGTGACTTTGGCGAGCAAGTGTTGAGCGTCGTCGATGATCTCGTCCCGCGTGCGCTCGATCTTGGCTTGGAGCTCGGTGCCGGTCTGGCGAAGGACCGGGCCGGCGTCGGGCAGGCATTCCGCCGCGAGCACGAGCGCGCCGAGCGAGAGCGCCGCGACGCCGAGCTGGACGGTGGAGCGCGATTCGGCCGGGGTGAGCGGCTGCTCGGCGCTGACGAATTCGCCGTTGAGGCGACGATAGTAGGAGACGCAGAGCTGGTCGGGGGGAGTGAGGGCGAGGAGGTCGGCGCGCTCGGTGGCGGTGAGCAACGAGAGGTTGACGACGGTGCGATGGCAGCGGGAGCAGTAGCGTTCGCGTTCGTCGCCGTGCATTTCGTCCCAACGGATCGGACAGACATAGGAGAGCGGGGGGAATGAGCTCATGCCTTGGAAACGGGCGAAGGCGCGAATTCATAGAAAAAAAAGTGACTGCGTCGGCGGCACTCGCCCTGCTTGAGCGGTGGCTCGCCTGGCGATGACGCCGGGTGCACCTTCTCGACCCGTTTCACCCCACCTCTCCCTCCGTTTCATGAAATCACCGCGCTCGTTGGCTCGTATCCTCTGCATTGTCGTGGCTCCCGTGGTCATGCACCTCGGGCCTGGTATCGGGGCGGCGACGCCGGCCGACCCGGCGGCGGCGTTTAAGGCGCAGGTCACGCGCGATCTCGAGGGGATGAAGAAGCAGATCCAGGTCATGAACGACATGGTGTTCAGTTTCTCCGAGCTGGGATTTCAAGAGGTCGAGACCTCGAAGTATCTCACGGGGATTTTGGAAAAAGAGGGCTTCACGATTGAGCGGGGCATCGCGGGCATGCCGACGGCGTGGGTGGCTTCGTGGGGCAAGGGGAAGCCCGTCATCTCGCTCGGCTCGGACATCGACTGCATTCCTCAGGCCTCGCAGAAACCAGGCGTCGCCTATCACGCGCCGTTGATCGAAGGCGCGCCCGGTCACGGCGAGGGGCACAATTCCGGCCAGCCGATGAATATCGCGGCGGCGATCGTGGTAAAGCGGCTGATGGAGCGCGAAAAACTCCCCGGCACCATTCGCCTGTGGCCAGGCGTCGCGGAGGAGCTGTTGGGCGGTAAGGCGTTTCTCGTCCGCGCGGGCTACTTCAAGGACGTGGATGTCGCGCTATTTGCTCACGTCGGCGACAACATGACCGTCACGTGGGGCACGGCGACGGGCACGGGCTTGGTCTCGGTGGAGTATGCGTTCAAAGGCGAAAGTGCTCATGCGGCGGGGCAGCCCTGGAAAGGGCGCAGTGCGCTCGATGCGGTGGAGTTGATGAATGTCGGTTGGAATTTCCGCCGGGAGCACCTGCGGCTCGCCCAGCGCTCCCACTACGTGATCACGAATGGCGGCGATCAGCCCAACGTCGTGCCGCCCAATGCGAGCGTCTGGTATTACTTTCGCGAGCTCGACTACGCGCATATCAAGGAACTGCGCGAGATCGGCGATACGATAGCTCGCGGGGCGACGTTGATGACGAATACGACCGTGACCTCTCGCGTGCTCGGCTCCGCGTGGCCGGGGCATTTCAACAAGGCGGTCGCGCTTGCGATGGACGAAAATATCAAGGCGGTGGGCCTGCCGCAGTGGACCGAGGCCGACCAAAAGCTGGCGAAGGCACTGCAGGGTGAATTGAAGTCGCCGAGCACCGGGCTTGCGATTCAGCTCAAGGGCCTGAAGGGGCCCGCGGCCGAGGAGGCGCGCAATACCGGCGGGTCCGATGATATCGGCGATGTGTCGTGGAACGTCCCGACGGTCGTGCTGCGTTATCCGGCCAACATTCCGAATCTTCCGGGCCACAACTGGGCGAACGCGATCGCGATGGCGACGCCGATCGCGCACAAGGGCGTCGTTGCCGGAGCCAAGGTGATGGCGCTGACGATGGTCGATCTCGTGACCAAACCAGCCCTCGTGCAGGAGGCATGGGACTACTTCCGCCAGGAGCAGACCAAGGACGAAAAGTATCAACCGTTGATCGGCCCGGAAGATAAGCCAGTGACCACGCTCAATCGGAAAACGATGGCGGAGTATCGCGAGCAGCTGCGGGCGTTCTACTACGACCCGGCGAAATACGACACCTACCTCGAACAACTCGGCATCACCTATCCGACGGTGCGGGGGGCGACGACGAAGTAGTCCGTGCGACACCCCGGTGCCGCGTCGTCGGGGTGAATGCGGACGCCGACCCCGTGGAGATCACGGCTGTGGAGCCGGAGGTGGACTTAAGGGGCGATGCGCGAGTGGGACCACGGCGCGAATCGCCGTGAGGAGTGTCTCAGCCGTGAATGGCTTGCGCACCTGTCCGCTCACGCCGAGCGCGGTGAGTTTCGGCAACACGGTGTGGTCAGCCGGTGAGGTGAGCAAAATGACCGGGAGGTCGCGCAGCGTGGCATTGGCGCGCATCATCTCGAGCAGTTCGGCGCCGCCCATCGTGGGCATATTAACATCGAGCAGCACGAGATCGGGTAGCGCGCGCTCCATGGCGTAGAGCGCGTTGAAGCCATTGGTGGCCTCGTTTACCTCACACGCAAACGGGGCGAGTGCCTCTTGGGCGAGCCGGCGCACGGCGACGGCATCGTCTACGGTCAAGATCTGTGGCCGATGCAACGCGCGGGAGGCGGAGGATTTTCTCGTTTTCAGGCGGCGAGTATCGTGGTGGGCGGTTGTGACGCAATGGGTATGACTTTGGCTCTTGGGGGTGAGGCAGCGCGGGCTCAGCGAAGGTCGCCGAGGTTGACGGGGGCGGTGAGGTTGAAGGCCTTCTTGCCGTAGTTCGAGACGACCGGAGTCACTGCGGCGGCGGCCGTGCGCCACTCGGGGGTGAGGAAGCGGGCTTCGTAGGCAGCGACGGCCTTGTCGTAGTCGGCGAGGAGTCGTGCCTTGGTCGCCTCGTCGAGGAAGGAGTGCACGAGGCTGGCGCGGGCGAGAGAGATGGTCTCGGCCCAGCTGAGATTATAGTTCTTCACGGCCGTGAAATATTCGTCGGTGAAGTTGGAGTCCCACATGCCGCGGTCGTCGGTGTTGAGGCAGACGGGGACGCCGGTGCGGAGGAGCACAGGGAAGGGGTGCTGGGCCGGGTCGGTGACGTATTCGAGGAGGCGGTTGCTGACCAAGTTGATTTCGACGAGGTAGCGGTTGTTGCGGAGGAGGAGGTAGGTGGCGGGATCTTTGAGGATGTTCACGCCGTGGCCGATGCGATCGGCGCCAAGGAGGAGGGTGTCGCGAATGTTGGCATTGGCTTCGTCGGATTCGCCGGCGTGGATGGCGAGCGGGATGCGCGGATATTTGGCCTGCATCTCACGGAAGACTGAGGTGAAGCGCGCGGCTTGGCCTTTGCCGTTGTCCTCGCGGCCGGCCATGTTGACGCCGACGAAGAGATCGCGATGGGCGTCGATGAAGGCGAAGGCGCCGCGGATGGCTTCCTCGGCGCGGGGGAGGAAGCGGATGATGACGATTTGGAAGCGCACGGTGACGCCGGTGGCTAGGGCGTCAGGCTGGGCGAGACGTTCGCGGAAGATGCGGTAGACCTCGTCGGCGGGGATGGGGCGGCCGTCGCGGTCGGTGTAGCCGGCCGGGATCGTCTGCATCTCGAGGTAGCGCACACCCTCGCGACCGAAGGTCTTCATGTTTTCCACGAGCAGCTCGGGGGCGAGTTCGATGTCGCCGAAGATCGGGCCGAGGCGCCACCACGTCTTCTCGAAAAACTCGTCGCGGGCTTCGCCGGGTTGGTCGAGTTTGAGGCTGGAAATCCACGCGGCCTTTTCGGCAGACGTGAGGTCGGTGACGGGCTTCCACTGGGCGCGGATCGAGGGCGAGAACGTCTTCCATGCGCCTTCGCGCACGACGTGATAGAGCACATCAGGGAGGGCAGCGGCGCCGGCGTCGGCGGTGGGGACGACACTGGTGCGGATGTAGTATTTTTGCCCGCGGTTGCGTGCGGGATTCGTGTAGTAGTCGACGACGAATTCCATCGGCACGGCGCCGCCGCCGTGGTGGTGGAGGTCACCGCCCTTGGGCAGCGCGAAGAGGAGGCGGTAGAGCTCGTCGGGCGTGGCGCGGGCCTTGATGTCGTCGAAGACGGTCGCGGGCGTGGCGGCGTGGAGGGCTGGCGCGCTCAGGGCGAAGACCAGCAAACTGAGGTGACGCACGCGGGGCGCGAGCGCGGTGACGCGGAGGAGACAGGCGAGAAACGACATGGCGGGAAAAGGAAGAGAGACGGAGGCAGGAGTTTCAGCGCGGTGCAACCGCCGTGCCAGCCGACTGGGCAGGGAGGGGCGTGGGTGGCGGTCCCGCCCGCTTCCACGTGTAGACGGTCCACGTCTCGAAGAAGCCGAGTTGGGCCTCGGCGGGCTGGAGCGTCTTGTAGACGCCGTAGTCGCGCCAACCCGGGAGCGCGGTCAGCGCCCACGCGGGCGGCAGATCGCGGGCGATGGTCGCCGGCGGGCGAGCCGCGGCGGCGACCTGGCGCGTGTAGAGCCCGTCCTCCACGTGGTAGAAGCGCCGCTCGGCGAAATAGGTGAGCAACGGATTCCACGGGAAATAAATCTGGCCGGCGAACTGGCGGGCGAGGGTTTCGCCCGTGCGGAGATGGGCGGTCAGCGGATACAGCGGGACGAGCGGGCTGAAGGATAATTGCTGCGTGAGCACGCCGGCGACGCCCGCGGCAAGCCATGCGGCGGCGGTGCGGGGCGACCGTTGGCGCAGCCACGTGACGGCGGTGAGCGCGGCGATGGGGAACAGGTAGAGGACGCTATTGAGGGAGTTGGACGAGCCGCCGTTGCCAAACGTGGACAAGAGCGCGGTCGGTAGCAAAAACAGCCAGACGAGCGCGGGCAG
>CANGHW010000033.1 GCA_947453695.1 Opitutia bacterium | reverse complement strand
GAGGCGGGCGGAGGCGGCGGCGACGTAGGCGAGCCATGATTCGCGGGTGGTGAATTCGCCGGCGTGGCTCCAGCCGGCCCCCACGAGGTAGCGGACGGGCTGACCGGGAGTGGCGCGGGCGAGGATGAGGTGATTGCGCGGATCGGTCGCGAAACCGGCGAAGGCCGAGCGCTCGAGGACGATGGCGGTGCCGAGGGCGCCGTTGGATTTCTGGGTGATCCACTGCGCGAGGGAGGCGGAGCGGGAGTCGGTGACGGGGTCGACGCGGGCGTCCTGGCCCTTGTCGCCAGGAGTTTGGTTGAGGCCGATGGCCACGGTGAGCGCGGCAGCCTCGCCGGCGACGACGGTGAACGTGCTCTCGATCAGGTCGAGATTGTGCCCGGCATCAACGGTGAAGCGCTTCGTCTCGGCGACGCGGAGGCTATGGGCGTCCCAAGGAGCGTAGGTGAGCTCGAAGACGGTGCGGAGAGGGCCGTTGGCGAGGATCTTCCAGGAGGAGAAATTTTGGCCAACGGCGAGGGTCTGGCCGTCCCAGAGGCCGGTGCCGCCACAGCCGCGCGAGGAGCCGACCTGGTAGAGGTCCATGCCCTCGCCCTCGTCTTTGTGATAGTGGTCGTGGCCTTTGTTATACCAGCGGTCGACGATGGGGTAGGTGACGCGCTTGCACCAAATATCGAGGCCGGACGTGACGAGGACCTCTTTGCCGGAGCCGGGCGCGGCGGGCGCGGCGAGGGCGGGCCCGTAGGTGCGGTGAGCGAGCTTGTCGTTTTCCCAAGCGAAGTCGTCGAGGCGCTCGGGAATGAAACGCGCGAAGGTGCGCGACGGGAAGACCGGGGCGAGCGCCTCGATTTTTTCGACCGTGAACGTCGCGGATGATTCGCCGGCGGCGAAGTCGTGTTGGAAAAGGAGGTCGCCGTAGGCGAGGCCGATATTTTGCGGGTCCTTCGCGTGAGGGTCGATGTTGGTGACCTGGTAAGGAAGAATGTGGCCCGTGGCGTCACGCACGGCGAGGTGCTGGAGGAGTGCGCCGGGCAGGGCGCGGGCGACGGTGGACCACGGGACGGTGATGGTCTCGGCGGGGCGGGCGAGCGGGAGGTCGTGGGTGACGGTGACCGTGAGCGAGGCGGCGGAGAGTGAGCTGACGGCGAGCAGGACGTGGCAGGCATAGTGCCTGACCCACCGAGCGAAAGGGGAGCGGCGGAGACGCATGGGGAAAGGGTTAACCGGAGGCGGGGCGGAGGGCGCGGAAAAAGGGGAGCGGGTGACACAAAAAAGGCCCCGCGGAGTAGTCCGCGGGGCCGAGGATAGAACGAGGAAGAGACGCGGACGGTTTAGAACGTGCCCTTCACGCCGAGCGTGTATTGAACGCCGAACTCTTCACGACGGTAGGTGCGGCTCCAACTCGGCGTGGTGGCGCCGTAGCGTTGGATGTCCTGCGCGACGTTGGTGAGATTGCGGGCGTTGAGGAACACGCCGACCTTGGAGCTGAAGCGATACTCGACGTTGGCATCGATGCGGATGGCGGGCTTGTAGTAGTCGTAGATGCCGAGGTCGCTGCGGGAGACACCGTTCAGCGTGACGGTCTGGGCGCCGAGGCGCTGGCGACCGCGGTAGTTGAAGTTCAACTGCGCGCTGAACTTCTGCTGGCCGTATTTCACGCCCCAGCTGGCGCTCGACGAGATGAAGTTGCTGAAGTCGGCGAGGGTAGAGCCCATGAGGTGCATCTGCTGGCCGTTGGCGTAGACGGTGAAGCGGTTGTTGGCCCACGAGGGGAGCCAGGAGCCGGCGAGGACCTGGGAGTAGTTGAACTCGACGCCGGTGAGGCGGGCGTCGCCCACGTTGAAGCGGGTGGAGACGTTGAACAGGCCATTGGCGTAGAGCTGGGGATCGGGCACGCCGAGCTCGGTGAGGAGCGGTAGCGTGGCGAGCTGGGTGCTGGCGCCCGTGAAGTTGGAGAAGTCCTTGCGGAACGCGCCGACCGAGAAGACGCCGGTCTTCGCGAAGTAGTATTCGAGGGAGACGTCGTAGGCGTTGACCTGGGTGGGCTCGAGACCGGCGTTGTTGACGGTGATCGTGCCGGAGGTGGCGGTGGTGTCCGGGAGGGTGATCGTCGGGATGATGCTGCCCATGTCAGGACGGCCGATGGAGCGGGTGGCGGCGACGCGGGCGAGGAGATCGGGCGTGACGTTGAAGGACGCGTCGATGCTCGGGTAGTAGCCGGAGTAGTCGCGAGTGCCGCGGGCGGTGCGAATACCGAAGCGGGCGGCAGCGGCGGCCGTGGGATCGGTGATGCCCTTGGCGGCGTTGGGATTGTTGGTCGGTCCCTGCGCTTCGTCGTGGGTCTTCTCCAAGCGGACGCCGGTCACGATACGGAGGCGGTTATTGATGAGACGACCGTCGCCCATGAGGTAGGCCGAGGAGATGCGCTCCTTGAACCAGAGGGAGTTGGTGGAAATGTTCTGGATGACGGTGGCCTGCGAGGAGGCGGTGAAATACTCGGGGTGCGCCTTGTAGAGAGACCAGAAGCGGTAGGGATCGGGGCTCGGGATCTGAGGCGTGCCGAAGAGGTAGGGGCCGCTGGAGTATTGCGGATCGATGAGGTCGTAGAGGGACAGGCGATCATCGGCGGTGTTGGCGATCTTGTCGGGACCGACAAACGTGACGGCGCCGGGGTTGTCCTTGCGGATGTCGCGCGTCTGCTCGGTGACCTGGGTGCCGACCTTCACGGAAAACGGGAAGCTCAGATTGAGTTCGCGGCGGGCGTTGAGGCGGGCGGTCTTGAAGACGTCGGCGGAGTCGGCGGGATTGTAGCCGGCGCTGGTGACGTTGTAGTTGGCCGGATCGGCGAGGTTGATCTGGGTGGTGCCGGTGTTGTTGAAGACCGAGATGCGCGGGACGAGGTAGCTGCCCTTGTCGAGGTCATCGAAGTTTACCGTGGCGGAGTTGATCGCATTGCTCGTGAGATTGCCGCGGAGGTTGATCTGGGCGTTCTCGAAGTGCTGATCCTGGTAGTCGTGGTAGTGGTTCGTCGCGTGCGAGAACGACAGACCGCCGTCGAGGCGCCAGATGGGGCCGGTGTGGCGCCAGCTGACCTGCGGCTGGTAGGTGTAGCCGTATTTGTGACGGAAGGAACCGCTCAGATTGACGGTGCCGGCGCCGAGAGCGCCGTGCACGAAAGTCTGGCCGGAGGAGACGGGCAGAGAGTTTCCGATGGTGTAGGTCACCGGGCGGTTGCTGAAGGAGGCGTTGTAGAAGCTCCACTGGAAGCTGGCCGAGAGCACGTCCACGGGCGTGATGCGCCAGTCGAGGGTGGCGCCGACGGATTCACGCTGGTTGTTCTTCGGGCCGTCCTGGACCTGGTATTGGCGGAGGATCGGGTTCTCGAGATTTGAGCCGACCTGGGCGCCGGTCGTGGGGCCCCAGTTGGGCTGCGAGCGGTGCTGCGGGTAGTAGATGTTGGACTCGAGGAGGCTCAGCGTGAAACCGAAGTTCTTCGAGACGGGATTGGTGTAGATGAGGTCGAAGCCGGGCTTCACCTTGCGCGAACCTTCATTGGTGGGGCCGCGGGTCTTGCTCAGCTCCTTCTCGTCGCCGTTGGCGCTGAGGAAAACGCGGTAGTTAAGCGAGGGCTTCGAGCGTTCGAAGGCGCTGCGGGGAACAAGGTTCACCGAACCACCGAGGGCGTTGGCGGCCTGGTCGGGAGTGCGGGACTTGGAGACCTCGATGCGGGACGCGTTGTTGAGCGAAACCTGCTCAAGCTCCTGCGTGCGGCCGGCGTTGGAGGAGTTGGCACTGGCCATCGGGTTGCCGTCGATGGTGATCGGCGTGTAGTTCGGGGCGACGCCGCGAACGGAGATGGTGCGGGCATCAGGCGAGACGTAGTCGATGGTCACGCCGGGGAGGAATTTGACGAAGTCGCCGATGTTACCCTCGGCGACGTCGCCGTAGGCGTCGGTGGAGACGACGTTCTTGATGCCGCCGGCGAAACGCTGCTCGTTGATCGCGATGGCGGCGGCGTCGGTCTCGCGCTGCGAGGCGACGGTGAACGCGTTGAGGGTGACGACTTCGCCATCCTTAACCGTGGTGTCGGTGCCGTTGAGATTGAAGTCGCGCAGCGCGGTCTGACCGCCCTTGACGCTGACGGTCATGACCTGGCTGGCGAGACCGGTGTAGAAGGCCCGGACGCGGACTTCGCCGGCGGGCACATCATACAGGCGGTAGAGACCGGATTGATCGGTGAACGCCTGTAGTGAAGTGCCCTCGACAGTGACGCGGGCGTTGGTGAGGTAGGAGCCGTTGGTCGTGTTGAGGACACGGCCTTCGAGCGTTCCCGTGGCGGCGGACTGGGCTTGGGCCAGTGTCGCACACAAGAGACCGACGAGTGCAAGGCACGCGCGGCCGAATGAGCGGAGGTTTAGGTTCGGGTTCATGGTTTGGGTTAGGTGACTGACTAAAGGGGATCGGGGCGGGGGGGGCGGCGGTTGGGACCGCGGGGCGGGGAAAGAGTGCGACAGCTAGGACACCTGTCCGTTCCGTGGCGATAGGAGGGAGTGCTTGACGGTCAGATCGGAGGGAGCGACTTCGGGTGATCGCGGGTTATTTCCGGATCACGGCCGAGGCAGGCACGTCGGCGGCTGAGGCGACATCGGTCTTGGCGCGCGAGAGGTCGTTGGCCGAGAGGACGAGTCCGGTGGACTTGGCGCCGGCGACGGAAAGGAAGGTGCCGGTGCCGGCGGCGGCGCGGCTGTTGCGCAGGACGAGCTCGCTGGAGTTGGTGACTGTGACGGCGGCGGTCTCGGTCTTCGCGGCGCGGGGCGAAACGTCGTCGAGGACGACGTTGGCGGAATTTTCGATCACGAGCGGGCTGCCGGACGTGGCGGCGAGACGCACCTGGTGGAGTTCGAGGTCCTCGGCGAGGTCGACGAGGAACCCGATCTTGCCGGTGGCGTTGATGTCGCTGAAGCGAAGTTCGCCGATGGCCTTCTCGGGGAGGCCGACGATCTTGGCGATCTGGGCGGCATTTTTGACGGTGATATTGGAGTAGGAGAAGTTCTTGAAGACCGGCGTGGTCTTGGAGAACGGGGCCTCGGGCGAGGGGTTGTAACGGGTGTTGATCTCGAAGGCCTGTTTCTTGGCGTCTTCGATGACCCAGTTGTCGAAGCGGAAGTTTTCGAGCACGCCACCACGGCCGCGCATGGACTTGATGCGGATGCCGCAATCGGTGCCGACGGAGACGCAGTTGCTGGCGGTGATGTTGCGGATGCCTCCGGAAGTCTCGCTGCCGATGACGACGGCGCCGTGGCCCTGATACATCACGCAATTGGTGATGGTGACGAATTCGGTGGGGCGGTTGGTGCGGAGGCCGTCGTTGTCGCGGCCGGACTTGATGACGATGCAGTCGTCGCTGGTGTTGAAGAAGCAGTCGGAGATGCGGACGTTGCGGCAGGAATCGACATCGATGCCGTCACCGTTGGGGCCCTCGCCCTCGGCGGAGTGCTGGCCCTCGGGATCGGCGGAGACGAAGCGGACGCCGCGGACGACGACATCGTCGCAGTAGACGGGATGGAGCATCCACATCGGGGACTTGAAGAGGGTGACGTCGGCGACGAGGACGTTCTTGCAGTTATAGAGGCCAATGAGGGACGGGCGGAGAAACTTGGCGGCTTGGGCGAAATCGGCGGCGACGAGTTTTTCGCCGGCTTCGATGCGCTCGTAGATTTTGCGCCACGCGGCCTGGTTGGCGGCGGCGTCTTCGCCGGGAGGGGACTTGCGGCCGCGGCTGTTGGAGCGCCACCACCAGTTCCAGCCCTGGCCGTTGAGCGTGCCGCGACCGGTGATCGCGATGTTGTGCTTGCCGTCGGCGTAGATGAGCGAGGCGTGGGTAAAGACGTTGGTGCACTCCCAGCGGGAGGCGACGATGGGCGAATCGGCGGGATCACCGCTGTAGAGCAGCTCGGCGCCGGCTTCGAGGTGGAGCGTCTGGTTGCTCTCGGGCATGACGGCGCCGGTGAGATACTTGCCGGCAGGGAAGAGCACGGTGCCGCCGCCGACCTCGGCGCAGGCGGCGATGGCCTTGGCGATGGCGGCGGTGTTCTTGGTCTTGCCGTCGGGGACGGCGCCGTAGTCGAGGACGTTGAAGACGGCGGGGCGGGCGGCGGCGAAGGCGGCCGTGGCCAACGAGACGAGCAACAAAGGCACCAGGAGGAGGCGACGAAGGGACATAAGGAAAAACGGGCGCGGGGAAGGGAACGGAAAGGGGAGAAGAACGTTTGGAGGACACGTGTCCTCGTCAAGCGAACTTTCCGCGGAACGTGCAGGGCGGTCGACGACGCGGATAGGCCGGCGAGGAGGAGAAAAGGAAGCCGCGGAGGTGCGTGACGCAGGTGCGGGGCCGTTGACAGTGCGAAGCGTGGCCGGCCATGCTCAGTCCCGTCCTCGTATTTACCCCGTGTCCAAAGCTGCCAAAGCCAAGTCTTCCGCTGCGATCCGTTCTACCGCCGATTTTGCCCGCTATGTCGGGTTGGCGCGCACGACGGTGTCGCGCGTGCTCAACGGCCAGCCGGGCCTGAAACAGAAGACGATCGATCAGGTCCAGCGGGCGCTGAGCGAGACCGGGTTTACGCCGAATGCGCATGCGCTGCATCTGAAGGGCAAGCGCACGTCGATGGTTGGGATTTGCGTGGAGGATCTGCTGACCCCGCCGGCGGTGCGGAAACTCGCGGCGCTGCAGAAACTCCTGCGCGAGCGCGGGCTCTCGTCGCTGATCGAGGTGTTTGCGCCGGGAGCGGGACGCGAGGTGGTGCGGCACTTTCTCTCCATGCGGGTGGAAGCGGTGGTGTTTATCGGGCACTTTCACCGGGAAGAGATTGAGGCGCGCATCGCCGAATTGATCGCCCACGGCACGCCGCACCTGGTGATCGACCACTTTGGTTTGAAGAACGCTCACACCGTCTCGCTGGATCGAGCGAAGGCGATGGAAGACGTGGTAAACCATTTACTCGATTTCGGGCATCGCACGTTTGGCCTGATGGGCATCGCGCGGGCGCCGAGCAGTCGCTTTGACCGCATGACGGGCATCCACGCTGCGTTGAAGGCGCGCGGGCTGGATTTCGATACCTGCACGGTGTCGCTCGATCATCTGCACGAGCGGCGTAATGACTTCGAATACGGCCGGCGGCTGGCGGGAAGTTTCGCGCAGCAGGCTCATCGGCCGACAGCGCTCTTGGCGCTCAATGACGAGATCGCCGTTGGCGCACTGCGCGGCCTGCACGAGCTCGGTCTGCGGGTGCCGCGGGATTTTTCGGTCGCGGGCTTCAACAATCAGGACGTGGCGGCGATGACCTCACCGACGCTGACCACCGTGGAGCAAAACATCGCGACGACGATTGCGACCGCGGCGGAGCTGCTGCTCGGGCAACTCGACGCGCCGATGAAGGCGCGGCCGATGATCAAGCTAATCGCGCCCGAATTGATCGTGCGCGAATCGACGGGGCCGGCTCGCGTGGATTAACGCGCGGGCCGTGGCTCAGGCGCCGAGGTGTTGGCGGGCGACTTCGGCAACCTTCGGCCAATGGGTGTCGGGAATGACCGGGCCCATGTGTTTGACCGTTTCGGCGCCGAGAATGGAGGCGATCGTGCCGCAGGTGGTCAGGGGCAGACCGCGGAGGTAGCCGGAGAGGAAACCGGCGGCCCAGGCGTCACCGGCGCCGTTGGAATCGACCGCGTTGGTGACCGTGACCGGAGCGATGCGGTGGACTTCGCTGCCGCGAGCGATCCAGGCGCCGTCTTTGCCGAGCTTCACCGCGGCGGTGCCGCCGTAGCTCGCGAGGCGACGGGCATGTTCGGCGTAGTCCTCGGGGGATTTGGCTGGGAGATCGGGAAAGAGTTCGCGGATCTCGTCCTCGTTGGCGACGACGAGGTCGAGGCCGACCTTGAGTTGTTCGATGAGCCAATCGCGCGCCATGCGGACGATTTCAAAGGAAGCGACGTCGAGGCTGACCTTGCAGCCGGCGGCGCGGGCGGCGGTGAGAACGGCGTCGGCCAGGGCACGGTTGAAAACAATGTAGCCCTCAATGTGGGCGAGGCGACAGCCGGCGAAGTCAGCGGGCGAGACCTCGTCGGGCGAAAACGAAAACACCGCGCCGAGCTCGGTGCGCATGGTGCGCTGCGTGTCGGGCGTGGTGAGAATGAGGCAGCGGGCGTTGGGCAGCGGGCTGTGTTTATAACGGCCGGTGTGGATGCCGCCGGAGGCGAAGCGCGCGCGGTAGGTTTGCGCGGTTTCATCGCCACCGAGCTTGCCGAGAAACGTGGTGCGCAGACCGAGGCGCGTGGCGTTGAACGTGGTATTGGCCGCCGAGCCGCCCGGCGTATGCACGGGCGGGGCGGGCAGCAGCGCGATCAGGCGCGAGATTTCCTCGGGCGAGATATTGATCGACCCGCCTTTTTCGCCGGTGGTGTGGGCGAGAAACGACTCGGGCACGCTGGCCACGATGTCCATGATGGGGGCGCCGACGCCGATGAGATCGAACGCAGGCGTGGCAGGGGAGGCGGAAGACGAGGACATGCGCGAGGCGGAAAGTTTATCCGGTGACGGTGAGGCTGGTGGCGAGAATGAGCTCTTCGTCGATCTCGATCAGGAGCTCGAATTCACCCGGTCCGGGGAAACTGAGGTTGCGGATCTCGTTGATGAGATTGATGCGGTGCAGCGGGCTCTGGGACTCGAAGGGACGCTCGAGGAGTTTTTGGGCCTGGGTGCCGTGCAGCCCCATGGAAATCTTGAGCGAGTGCTTGCCCGGGGCGACGTCCGTGACGGTCAGGAACCAGATCATGAACGGGTGCGTGACCGGAAATTGACGCGCCTGGATATTAGAGAAAATGCCGAGGATCGTGTGCTTGCCGGAGCCGGGGTCGATATGGACGCCGTCACAGGTGAGCCACGCAAGGAGCTGAGGTTTGGATTGCACGCGCCGAAGAGGGCGGCGCGGACGGCGGGGGGCAAATCATTTTCACGGGATGGGCGCCGGCCAGGTGGCAAGGCGGGGGATGGAATTTCCTTGGAGGGCGGCCCGGCGGTCGGCTTGGTGGGAGGGTGCTGTTTGCACTGCTCAATAATCCGGCTGCTCCGACGATGCTGGACTCGCTCGCGGATTACCCGCGGTGGTTTGTCGTCTTGTGCGGGACGATTGTTCTGGCGGCGGCGATCTGGGTGGCGATGAAGCTCTTAAAGTGGACGCTCTGGCTGCTAATTTTCGGGGTTGTGGTGGTGGGGCTGGCGTCGGCCGCGTGGTTATTTTTCCGCTAGAACGAGAGATTTTCGAACTTTGTCTTGGCGTGCTAAACACCGAGCCTCAACCTTGGCATCCGTGAAATACATTTTCGTCACGGGAGGAGTCGTTTCATCATTGGGCAAGGGTCTCACGGCCGCGTCTTTGGGGGCGTTGCTGGAGATGCGCGGACTGGTGGTCCGCATCCAAAAATTCGACCCTTATCTCAACGTCGATCCGGGCACGATGAGCCCCTATCAGCACGGTGAGGTCTATGTCCTCGAAGACGGGGCGGAAACTGACCTCGATCTCGGGCACTATGAGCGCTTCACCAGCGGCAAGCTCTCCCGGCTCAACTCCCTCTCGTCCGGTCAGGTCTACGAGAGCGTGATTCAGAAGGAGCGTCGCGGCGAGTATCTGGGCAAGACCGTGCAGGTGATCCCGCACGTGACCAACGAGATCAAGGAGCGCATCTATGCCGGCGGCAAAGATGCCGACATTCTCATCACCGAGATCGGTGGCACGACGGGTGACATCGAGGGATTGCCGTTCCTCGAGGCCATGCGGCAATTTGCCCTCGAAGTCGGGCCCAAGGACGTGGTGTTTATCCACGTCACGCTCGTGCCGTATCTGATCGCCGCGGGCGAATTGAAGACCAAGCCCACGCAGCAGTCGGTCGCGAAGCTGCGCGAGATCGGCATCCAGCCGGATGTGCTCGTCTGCCGCACGGACCACCCGCTCGACCACGATCTGCGCGACAAGCTCTCGATGTTCTGCAACGTCCCGGTGAAGGCCGTGATCGAGTGCCGCGACGTCGAAAACTCTATCTACCAGCTCCCACTCGCCTTGCAAAAGGAGGGCATGGATCAGCTCGTGCTCGATCTCCTCGATCTCAAGAACCCGCCGCCGGAGAAGAATCTTTGGGAAGGGATCGTTGAACGCATCCTCACGCCGAAATACGAGGTTACCATCGGCGTGGTCGGCAAATACATCGAGCTGCAGGACGCCTACAAATCGGTCTACGAATCGATCACGCACGCGGGCATCGCCAATAACTGCAAGGTCAACGTCCGTCGCATTGATGCGGAGGACTTGGAGAAGAAGAACGGTCTTTTGCGCCTCAAGGGTCTCGACGGCATCCTCGTCCCCGGTGGCTTCGGCGACCGTGGCACCGAAGGCAAAATCGCGGCGGCGAAATACGCCCGCGAGAACAAGATTCCCTATTACGGCCTCTGTCTCGGCCTGCAGATCGCGGTGATCGAGTTTGCCCGCAATGTCCTGAAGCTAAAGGGGGCCAACAGCACCGAGTTCGACCCGAAGCCGGCCCACCCCGTCATCAACATGATGGAGGAGCAGAAGAAGATCATTGATAAGGGCGCGACCATGCGCCTCGGCAGCTACGAGTGCGCGCTGACGCCCGGCACGCTTGCCCACAAAGCCTATGGCGCCGACAGCGTGCGCGAGCGCCACCGCCACCGGTTCGAGGTGAATAATGCCTACGTCGACCAGCTCAAGAAGGGCGGCATGGTCATCAGTGGCGTGAACCCGCGGCGCAACCTCGTCGAGGTCGTCGAACTCAAGGATCATCCCTGGTTCCTCGGCACGCAGGCGCACCCGGAATTTCAATCCAAGCCCAACAAGGCGCATCCGTTGTTTGCCGCGTTTATCGCCGCGACGATGAAGTGCAAAAAAGGCGGCGCACTCCCGAAGGTAACGAAAAAGCCGGCAGCGAAAGCCAAGGCGTCGAAGGCCAAAGCCGCGAAGCCGGCGAAAAAGAAGTAAGCCTGTGCTCTTCGATCCCAAGAAACTTCTGGTGATCGCCGGTCCCTGCTCGTTGGAAAACGAGCGGGTTTGCCGGGCGGTGGCCGAAACGTTGGTCAAGATCGGCCGCGCGCAGCGGTCGATCCAGTTCGTGTTCAAAGGCTCGTTCGACAAAGCCAACCGCACCTCGCTCGCCGGGGCCCGCGGCACGGGCATCGATGAAGGGCTGAAGCTGCTCGCGTTGATCAAGCGCGACTATGGCTTTCCGGTTTTGACCGATGTGCACGAGCGCGAGCAGATGGCGTCGGTGGCGGCAGTGTGCGACGTCGTGCAGATCCCGGCTTTTCTGAGCCGCCAGACCGACCTTTTGCTCGCGGCGGCGGCGACCGGGCGGGTGGTAAATGTAAAGAAAGGGCAGTTTCTCTCGCCGCAGGAAATGGAGTTCGTCACGGGCAAGCTCCACGACGGGAAGGCCAAGGAAATCTGGCAGACGGAGCGCGGCACAACGTTTGGTTACCAAAACCTCGTCGTGGATATGCGCTCGTTTTCCATCATGGCGCAGAACGGCTATCCGACGGTGTTCGACGCCACGCATGCGGTGCAGCTCCCGGGAGCCGGCGGGGGCAAGAGCAGCGGTCAGCGGGAATTCGTGCCGCCGCTTGCCAAGGCGGCGCTCGCGGCCGGGGCCGATGGGCTCTTCATCGAGACCCACCCCGATCCGGCGAAGGCGATCAGCGACGGTCCCAACATGATCGCGTTGAAGAACCTGCCCGAACTCCTCGAGACCTGCGTGGCGGTGTGGAAAGCCGTGCGCAAATAACGCGCAGCGGCTCGGCTGGTGCGGCGGATGGGAGCCAAGAGATGCGCGACGCGCTCCCTTGACCGCGACTCGACCGGACGCACACTTACCGACCAACCAAACTCCTGCATGGCCTCCTTCATTATCGACGTTCCCGTGCCCTCCATGGGGGCCACCGTGAGCGAACTCACCGTGATCAGCCTGAAGACCCAGCCCGGTGACCGCGTCACCAAGGGGCAGAAAATCGCGGAGTTGGAGAGCGATAAATCCGTCTTCGAATACGAGGCGCCGGCCGATGGCACCGTGGTGGCGATTCCGGTCAAGGCCGGGGCGGTGTTGGAGCCCGGAGCGCTTTTCCTGCGTTTGGAGACCGAAGACGCCAGCCTGCGGCACCTGGAGTCCAAGTCCGGTGCATTGCCCGCGGCGGCGGCTCCGGCCAAGCCGGCGGCGGCCGTAATCTGGACGCCCCGGGCGACGAAGCTCGCGCAAGAGGCCGGGCTCGACCCAACGAAAATCACCGACATCGCGGCCACCGGCCCCGGCGGTCGCGTTTCAGGTGACGATGTCGCGACTTATCTCGCGGCCCGGAAATCTTGAGTCGACGCGGCTCGAAGCCCGGCCTTTCCTGCTGATCCATTGAGCATGATCGTCGATACCGTCTGCATCGCCGGCGTAGGCCACGCGGCACCCGCCAAAATCCACGCCAACAGCGAAATCCTGAAGGCCTTTCCGGAGCGCACAGAAGAGGAGATGGTGCGTCTCACGGGCATCCGTGAGCGGCGCTACGCAGCGGATAATGAGAGTGCGACGGACCTAGCGGCGATCGCGGTGCAGCATGCGCTCGATCAGGCCGGGATGAAGGCGACCGAGATCGACGGCATTATCATGGCGACGCTGATTCCGGACCAGCCGGTGCCGGCGGCGGCGAGTGATCTGGCGCGGCGGCTGGGGATCCCCCGGGTGTTGGCCTTCGATTTGAATGCCGCCTGCTCGGGTTGGCTCTATGCCCTGGAAGTGGGCCGGTCTCTGATTTTGGCCGGCACGGCGAAGAACTTGATCGTGGTGACGGCAGAGCTGCTCTCCCGCATCACTAATCCGCAGGACCACGAGACGGCGTTTCTCTTCGGCGACGGCGCCGGGGCGGCGATTTTGACACGCGGCGAAGGTGGTCACCGCCTGCATCGGATGGGCCTGAGTGGCGATGCGGACCAGTTTGAAGCGATCCAGCGGACCGGTGGCGGCGCGCGCATGCCCTGGCCGGTAACGGAGAACGGCCACGCCGAACACTTCTACCTCCAGATGAACGGCACCTCGGTGTTTAAACACGCGGTGGTGGGCTTTGCGGAGCAGATCGAGCAGACGCTCGCGCGTGAAAACCTCAAACCCGAGGATATCGCCTGGGTGGTGCCGCACCAGGCCAACGAGCGCATCCTCAAGGCCGTGAGCAAGCGCGTGGGGATTCCTTACGACCGCTTTGTCGTGACGATCGGCAAATACGGCAACACGAGCGCAGCCAGTGTCTCGATGGCGCTCGGCTGGGCCGCGGAGGAAGGCATCTTCGCCGACGGCGACAAAATCATCTTCTGCAGCGTGGGCGCCGGACTGACGTTTGCGGGTGGTCTGCTGGTGTGGTGAGCGAAGGCCCGGCGCGAGGGAGCGTTGGCTTGCGCCAGGGAGCTTACGGCTGGGCCCGGTGGTGTGCCACGAGGGCATTCGCGTGGCCGTGACCGATTTGGTGTGAGACTTTCAAGGCGTCGACCTGCTCCATGTGCTTCTTGTCCTTCATCGAATCCAGCAGGCTCATCCAGTGGCTGATGGGCTTGCCGTAGGTCATTTCGATCGAGGGAAAATAGGACTGCGGGCCCTTGGGACTGGGTTGTTTTTTCGAGCTCATAAATTGGGGTGCGGCGTGCGGTGGGAAAGCGCCGGTCTAGTAAGCGAATCGCCCACTGCGGCGCGATCGTCTTGCTTCACGGTCGTCTCCACAGGGTAGTTCGATTCTCGGCGAAGGGTGGTTGCACAATCCTTCCGAACCACGTGGGGTCGATCTTGAAGCGTCTCTCCACTTCAGTGCGAAAGGCGAGAAATCCGCCATCGTCTTCGCCGGTCCTGACGTAGCCTCCTGCCTCGTCGAGCGTAAATCCGAGGCAAATCTCATCGATGGCAAACAGGTCGCGCTTCATCGCGAACACTTCACGAACGTCCGTCCACCGGACGGCGACCGGAGGTTTCTCATAGGGCACAATCGCGAATCCTGCGTCATCGAAGCGGATATCTCGCTGCAGGGTCTTACCCGACATCCGATCACGAATCTTTTTGAGCAGCCTCATGTGCCTTCGCCAACGACCGCAGTTAGACGCGAACGGGCGCGGCCCCGGCGTTGTCTGGCGTGCTCTGGTTGGGCGCTTTCATTTCTTCAATAATGGGCGCGCACCTGGAGGAGCTCACAACCAAGAATCTTTTCAAACTGGGCTAGCTGCTCCTTCGAAAGATTTTCGCCTATGCCGGGATCCAAAATACTCAGCTCGAACCGGGCGAATGCTGCGGGCCAATCGAAACGAAGCGTGGTGAGCGGAATGGAGCGGGAGCAACACGGCATAGCGAGGGTGGTCCTTTCAATAGAACCGTCTTCGAATTGCTCCGCTATGCCATACCACCACTCCTGAATCGCAGGGGCGTCCGGTCCGTCGTGGAGGGGAAGCCGCTTCGAGCAAACCGGGCAAATGATTGCTTCGATATTTTCTCCTTGGTCGATGAAGGCGACGTGGCCGAAATCCTGCGCTGCGCACTCACTGCCTGCCGAAAGCAGCGCCGCAAGGGCTGCGACCGCCTCTTCCTGAGCAGTATCGTCAGGCACATAGTGCGGATTGGCTGGAACTAATTTCAGGTAGTCGGAAGACATCTTGTTTCGCCCGTCATTGTAGGAGAGCTGTTCACCGACAGCGGCGGACGCGGGGTGGGGCGGGTGACGCTACTTCAGCTGCTTCCAGAGGAACGCGTAGGACAGGGCGTTCATGAAGGCTTGCTGTTGGTTGTCGGCGGCGCCGGCGTGGCCGCCTTCGATGTTTTCGTAGAGGAGCACGTCGTGTTTTTGCGATTCCAGCAGGGCCGCCATCTTGCGGGCGTGGCCGGGGTGGACGCGGTCATCGCGGGTCGAACTTGTGAAAAGGATGCGCGGATACTTCGCGTCGGGTTTTACGTTTTGGTAGGGCGAATATTTACTGATGTAGGCCCAGTCTTCGGGGAGGTCGGGGTTGCCGTATTCGCCCATCCAGCTGGCGCCGGCGAGGAGCTGGTTGTAGCGGCGCATGTCGAGGAGCGGGACCTGGCAGACGATGGCGCCGAAGAGCTCGGGGAACTGCGTGAGCATCACGCCCATGAGCAGGCCGCCGTTGCTGCCGCCGATGATGCCGAGGTGGCGGGGTGACGTGACGCGGCGCTTGATCAGGTCCCGGGCGACCGCGGCGAAATCGTCGAAGGCGCGCTGGCGGTTGGCTTTGAGGGCGGCTTGGTGCCAGGCCGGGCCGAACTCACCGCCACCGCGGATATTGGCGAGGACGAACACGCCGCCCCGCTCGAGCCAGGCGGCGCCGCGTCCGGCGCTGTAGGTGGGCGTCTCGGAAATCTGGAAACCACCGTAGGCGTTGAGCAGGGTGGGGGCGGTGCCGTCGAGTGCGAGGCCGCGGCGCGAGACTTGAAAATACGGGATGCGGGTGCCGTCGGTGGAGATGGCTTCGTGCTGGGTGACTTCGAGGCCGTCGGTTTTGAAGAAGGCGGGAAGTTGCTTGAGGAGTTCGCGCTCGGGGCGGCCGATGCTGCCGTAGTAGAGGCTCGTGGGGGTGAGAAAATCGGTGACGGAGAGGAAGTAGTCGTCGGACTCCTCGTCGACGCCGCCGAGCGAGAGCTGGCCGAATTCCGGGGCGGGCAGGGCGGCGCGCTGCCAGGTGTCGCCGGTGCGGGTGACGAGGTAGAGCCGGCTGCGCACGTTATCGGGTTCGTTGACCACAAGGTGGTGGGCAAATGTGGAGATGCCGGCGAGGGACTTGCGCGGGCCGGGGGTGTAGAGCTGGTCGAAGGTGCGATCGCCGGCGAGGAACTTGGTCCAGGGCATGACGAGAAAAGCGCCGGCGGCGTAGGTCTGGCCGCCCACAGTCCAGTCCTTGCGCAGGGTGACGGTGACGAATTCACGCCAGGTGCCGACGCGGGCATCGGCGGGGACGTCAAGCTTGGTTAGTTTATCGCCGTCACGCAGGTAGGTCTCGGAGGTGAAAAAAGTGAGCCCGCGATTGATGAATTCGCGGCGAAAACCGTAGCGATCCGAGACCGAGGCGCTGACGCTGACGTCGCTCGTCTGACCCTCGAACACGATGCGGGCGGAGGCGAGCGGTGTGCCGCGTTTCCATTCTTTCACGATGCGGGCGTAGCCGGAGGTCGTCATCGAGCCGGGGCCGAAGTCGGTGCGGACGTAGACGCTGTCGCGATTGCGCCACGTGAGAGAGCCTTTTGCTTCGGGGAGGTTGAAGCCGTCGGCGACAAACGTGCGGGAGGGCACATCGAATTCGCGCACGACGACGGCGTCGCCGCCGCCGCGGGAAAGTTCGATAAGCACGCGATCGTAGCTCGGGCGGAGCCAGGACGCGCCCTTCCAGACCCAGCTCAGGTTTTCCGTTTTCGCGAGGGCATCGAGGTCGAGGACGGTGTCCCACGCGGGCTCGGGCTTGCGGTATTCGGCGAGCGTCGTGCGGCGCCAGATACCCTTGGGGTGGGCGGCGTCGCGCCAGAAATTATAAAAGAATTCGCCGTGCTTGGAGATCGCCGGGATGCGGGCGGTGGAATCGAGGATCTCGCGCAGGCGGGGATGGATCGCGGCAAATTCGGGCGTGGCGGTGAGCTCGCGCTCTGTGACGGCGTTGTGCTCGCGCGCCCAGGCGAGGGGCTTTTCGCCGGTCACGTCCTCGAGCCAGCGAAAGGGATCGGCCGGCGCGGGGGATTGGGCGGGGGACAGGAGCGGCATCAGGGAGAGGAGGGCGGCGAGGAGCGGGCGGGGGAGCGGCATGGAGAAAAGGTTATTCGGCATTCAGCAATTCGTAGCTCAGGACACTAAGGGCGTAGACGGCAGCCGTCTCGCAGCGGAGCACGAGCGGGCCGAGGGTGATCGGAGCGAAACCGTGGGCCAGCGCGAGGGCCATCTCGCCGGGGCTGAAATCTCCCTCGGGGCCGACGAGCCAGAGGACTTTCCGCGGGGCGCGGTGGTGAGTGGCGCGAAACGCGGCGAGGACCGGCTTCAGCGACTGTGCCCCGGGGTGGAGGCTGGCGATGAGGCGCAAATCGTAGTCGGCGGCGGCCACGATCAAGGCAGAGGCACTTTGCACGGGCAGGACCTCGGGGAGAAACGGGTTGCCGCATTGTTTGGCGGCTTCGAGGGCGGCGGTCTGCCATTTCTCGATTTTTTTGTCCGAACGATCGCCGTCGAGATGGACCTGGGTGCGCTCGCTCTCGAGCGGGACGATACGCGCGGCGCCGATCTCGGTGGCTTTGCGGACGATGGCGTCCATGCCCGGGCCCTTGGGGAGGGCCTGGCCGAGGGTAATCAAAAACGGCAGCGGCGGAGTGGCGCGCGCGGAACGGACCCGGAGCACGGCGGCATTTTTGCGATCGGAAGTGAGCTCGCAGATCCACTCGTGGCCGAGCCCGTCGAAGACCACGACGGTGGCGCCGGCGCGAGCGCGATTGACCGCGACGAGATGATGCGACTCCTCGGGCGAGAGGGTGAAGTCAGCGGGCTCCGGAGTGGCGGGCCGGGCGAAGGCGCGGAAGTCGGACATAGGTTCGACGTTGGACGGGGAAGCGCAGGCGGGGAAGAACGGATTCAACCACCGGCTTGGGTGGGGGACGCTCCGAGGCGGGATGCTCCAAGGTGGGGAACACGCGGGCGCGGCGGACGCGGGCGGCGCCGGAAAACAGAAGGGGCGCCAGGATTACTCCCAGCGCCCCTGCCGACTTTGACTGTAAACTATGAACTTTTCTAAAAAGAACGGGTAACTTGACGGAAGGAGAGACGCGGTGAGGCCGGACTACGTTCAAAACGGGGGGCAGAAATTTTACGTGGACATGACGGACGCGGTTTCCCAGTTTCCGCGGACGCTGGACCCAAGCCCGGGTGGCGGAATTGGCAGACGCAGTAGACTCAAAATCTTCCGGAGCAATCCTTGTGGGTTCGATTCCCACCCCGGGCACCAGCTCCTGTCTGAGGTAAATCGCTCCTAAAGCCGCGTCACTCATACCAGAATCGGCGGTATGAGTGTCCGTTGACACCGCCCGCCTCGGCATGGAGGCGCGTTTGGACAATGCCGAACTTCGCATCCGTCGCGTGCGACTCACCCAACATGGGGTCAGTTACTTCACGTTTGAGCTATCCGGTTCCCTTGGCGGCCAGCGGGTGAGGAAGCGGTTCAAGACGCACGCCTAGGCCGAGGGCGAGCAGAACCGCCTTGAGGTTTAGGCGGCCAACGCCGATGGCGCCATTAAGACCGTCACGACTCGACTGACGCCCTCCCAGTTGGCCGATGGAGAGGCCTCTTTCACACGGCTCGGTGAACTGTCGCTCATTGGAGTCTTGGATTGGTATTTCACCAACTTCCGGCCCTTTCGGTCGAGATGGCCGAGGAAAAGGAAGCGGAAGTTTTCGCAGCGGAACGGAAGGGCAATACCCAAGACTCTGGATTTCAGTGGTCCCACCCAAGAGGTCGAGGCATCTCCTGAAAGATTCCGCCGTGCGTTGTCGTTAAATTCGGACCTCGCCACGCTACTGATAATAGAAGGTGAACGTCATCTCCTGTTGTTCACCGAGAACGGCTATCATGTCGGCGTTCCAATCGCCATATGGCGCACGGCCCATGATTGCGGTCACACAAGCACGTGACGCCAATTCGCCAGCCGTGCTGTCTACGTTGACGATTCGCGCGATCAGGCCTTTTGAATCCATCACAAACTTGACCGTTACCGTGCTGCCGGAGGCTGGGTAGACTTTGTTCTCGGTTAAAAGGCGTTCCCACTGAAACTGCACCGATTCCATCATCCGGTGCAGATGGGCTCCGTAGTTACTCCAGCGTGCATCAATCGCCGTCGGGCCAATGTTTGCGGTCCCGGCCGGGCGTTCGGCCAGAATCACTGGACGGACTTTTTGCGTCTTTCGAATGGGGCCTTGCACTTCGGATTTGGACGAACGCGCGGGGTCGGCAAATTTCTCTGTTGTGGGGGCTGCGTTCCGCGGTGGTGCTGCCTTACTTTTCTGGATGGCAGCAAATGTTTCGCGCGCGAGTGCCATCGCCTGCGCCTTCTGTTCCGGCGTCATCTGCGGCTCAATGGTCGCTAGTTTTTGCTTAGCACTCTTGTTACCTGTAGCTCCACAGACATTCCACCAAACATGGGCTAACACTAGATCCTTTGGAACTCCGTCGCCTGCTAAATACATCTCTGCCAGATTGAATTGGGCTTCGACGATGCCATGAATCGCAGCTTGACCGTAGAAGGTCGCGGCCTGCACCAAATCTTTCGCTACTCCGTCGCCATTCGCATAACACATTCCGACCCGGAAAGCGGCGTTAGCATCACCGGCGCGCGCCTTGGCTATGAGTTCGGCGAGCGTCTCGGCGGCCGGCAAAAAGAGTGAGCTCGAGCAAAAAAGTAAGACCGAGAAATACCGTCCGAGCGATTTACGCTTCATGGTCGAACGATTCCGGGATTGTGCAGGTTCGTCAATTGAGGGAGTTGGCTCGCTGCCGCGATGGTCGATAGCTGGGGCGTAGAGGAGGTAATAGTTTAGCGACCCGATTTAAAGGTCTGGGGCGAGCGCCGCTGCCGCAAGCAGGAGAAAAAGCATCCCGAGACGAATTGAAGTGTTAGGACACAATGCAACCAACGCGACGGGCACCCACAATTCACGATCTAAAACGGAAGGTTGCCTCCCTTGAGATACTCAAAGCTAGTCGTGCTCGCCGGTTCGGCTTTGCGCACGCGGCCCCGGACTCTGCGCCCGGTCTCGCATCGTTTGCAACCGGGCGTTCTCCATCTCTCCCCTTATGTCCGTGAGCACGTCGTGAATCTTTTTCAAGCGAGACGACACGCTGACCATGAAAACGACGGCGAGTAACGGCAGCCCGACCCAGAGCAGTAACGGAAGAAATGCGGACGTGAAAAAGCGCGCAGTTTGTTGGTCCATGCATCGCAGAGAAACCGATTCTACGGACCTGGCCAATGGGATTATCGGTTGGGTTGACTCTCCCCGTTAACATCCCTCCTGCCTCTAACATGTGGCGGGCTTAGCTGCCCATTTTCACGCCGCAACGGGAGACGAATTTTCCTGTCGCGGGACCGGTGCTAGAGTTTTGTTTTCTCCTGATCCGGGGATCAGAGATCCGGCGTGCCTTCGAGGAGGCCGACGACGGCGGACGACACGGCTGAGGCGTGGCCGTAAATGCGGCTGTGCAGTTGGGCTTGGGCGTAATCTTGGTCGGCCTTGCTGTGCTCGGAGGAATGAGATTTGAGCGGGGTGGTGGCCTCGGCCGCCTCTGCATCGGGCGTGCGGGTGTGGACCACGGTCGGAGACTGCGTCAAAAAGCCGTAGGACTGGTAGGCGGATTGGCCGTCGATTCTCATGCAGTGAGGTTGGCAGAAAGGAGCGGTGGGTCAATGGGCGGCGACTAAGGATTTCCTGAGGGCGACGCGTAAAACTACGGTGGTGCACCGGCGGTGGCGCAGGCACGGGAAATGGGAGGGTCGCGAAGGCGTGGCGCGCGGGGAGCAGGAGGGAGCCTGGTGCCCAGCGGGCGTGGCGGGGCGCGAGCGTGGAGGCTGAACGTGGCCGGACTACCTCAGCTTTTGGCCTAGGGCTGGGAGCGAGCGGCCCGGAAGACGTTGCGGACGAGGCGGCTGAGGCGCTCGGTCGAGACGCTGAGGAGGAAGAAGCGGCGCAGGCGGCTTTGGTTCTTCGGGTGGTAGCGGTGCTCTTCGAAGTCGAGGTCGAGGTCGCCGGTGGAGGTGAGCTGGCCGACGTTGGCAATGAGGTCGTGGTCGGCGGCGAAAAAGTCGGAGTCGAGGGCGTTGAGGAGGGGCAGGAACAGGCGGGCCGGGGGGTGAAGCGCGGCGCGGAAGGCGGCGGCCGGGTAGTCGGCGGGAGCGACGCCCCGCTGGGCGCAGAAGAGTTCGGCAAACGTGGCGCGGCGGGTCTGGGCCGCGGGGTGGACCGGGGCGGGGACCGGGTGGTCGGGGGGGCTAAACTCAGGCCGGGCAGGCATGGCTAAGCCTCGCAGGGCAGCCGGGCGGCCCGGGAACGTCACGGCAGTTGTGGCGAACGTAGCCTAATTTGTGACGAATGACACCGGGCAGCCGAATCCGGCTACGGTTCCTGGAGCCGCAGGCGGACGACCACCCAGCCCTCGCCGGGCACGGTGGTGAATTCGTGTTTGCCGGGGAAGTATTTCGCGAGGCGCTGGCGGAGGTTTTCGAGGCCGATGCCGAGCGACGGGACTCTGCGCTCGGTGGCGCCGGGGGCGATCCACTGGCCGCTGTTGGCGACCTCGATGAGGACGTTGCCCTCGGGGCCGCGGCGGAAGGTGAGGCGGATGCCGGATCGGGCGATAGGGCGGCGAGGGCGGGGCAAGGTGCGCCCGCCGCGTGGAAGACGGCTAGGACGTTAGCACCTCAGCCGCGGAGAAGAACGGCGACGACGGGAGCCCGCAGCGATATGGAGCGAAGCGGTGCGATGCGGACCAGCGAGTCGATGCGCGAGTGGCGCGGCGACGCTGATGTGATGAAACGCGCCCCGGCAGTGACGAACGACCGGGGGGGCGGGGCGGCGGGAGGCCGGCGGCGGCGGACTACGGCTTCGTCTGCTCGAGGAGGTAGGCGCGGCGCTGGTCGGCGAAGGCCTTGAGGCTCTTCGGGTCCTCGTCGAGGGAGGCGAGGAAGTCCTCGGTGGACTCGAGCTTGCGGGTGTCGCGCTTCACATCGTCGGCAATGAGGTCATGGTAGCTGCGCGCGATCGGGCCGAGGCGCTCCCAGTCGAGCCAGCGGTCGGCGAGCTCGTGGACGTAGGCGAGGTATTTGGCGCGGAGCGCGGGGACGGCGAGGAGTTTGGCGGAGAGGGGGGAGTTGTCATTGGCGGCGTTGATGAGCGGATCGGTTTTCACGCCGGCGCCGCGCTGACCCATGCCGCCGGGGCCGCGGCCAGGAAAGCCGCCGGGCGGGCGATCGCCACCGAAGCCGGGACCGGGGCCGCGACCAGGGAATGGACCGCCGCGTCCGCCGGGGCCGCCGAAGTTGAACGTCTCGTTCATATCGTGAGGGATGAGGTGGAGGCGGCCCTTGTCATCCTCGGCGATGCTGTAGTCGCTGGAGCGCGTCCAGAAACCGTCGCCGTTGACGAACGTGAGATCGAGGGCGAGGAAGCGCAGGGCACCATCGAGGTCGAAGAGCGGGGCTAGGGCGGCCTCGAGCTGGTCGACGGGCGTGTCGCGGAGGGTGCGCGTGAAGCGGATCAGCTTGGCCCAGGCCTTGGGATCGTCCTTGGACTTGATCTCGTAGATGCGGCGGTAGGGCTCGGGGTCTTCGCCGAGGTAGGCGAGATTGCCGCGGCCGCCGGGGGAGCCGGGGACTTTCCAGCGGGCGCCCTTGGAGGTGTTGAGGCGGGAGTGGGTGAAGTCCTTGTTGAACTGTTCGGCGTTGGCGTAGATGCCCCAGTTTTCGCCGTTGATGACGACGCGGACGAAATTCACGCGCGGGGCCGGAAGGTAGTTCTGGGCGATGGCGCTGAAAATGACGGGACGGAGGAAGGAGGCGTCCTCGTGGGAGTTGAGGAGATTGAGGGTGCGGAAGCCGAGGAGGTTTTGGCCGGCGTGGACGTCGTCGAGCGTGAGGTTGAGGGAACGTTTGGAGCCGGCGCGGACCATGAAGTAGGAGGACATGCCACGGAAGTGGACGCCGACATCGCGGTAAGTCTGGCCGTCGACGACGAGGGTGGCGGGGACCTCGACGTCGGTCTTGTGGAAGTCCTCGAGCTCCTGTTCCCAGTCGGCGGACGGGAACGTGAGAAAGAGAGTGCGGAGGGCGGTGGGCTCGTAGAGCGGGGTCTTCGCGTCGTAGGTCTTCACCTCGGCGGGCGTGAGCGGGATGCCGGGAGAGGTGGGCTCGGACCGACCGCCGCGGCCACCGAAGCCGCCGGGGCCGCGCCCGCCGCCGCGCCCGAAGCCACCGCCCTGGGGATTGGCCCGAAGGAATTCGCGGGCCGCGGCGCGCTCGGTGGCGTCGAGGTGTTCGTCGCCGTTGCGGTCGAATTGGGAGAGGATTTTTCGCTCCTGATTCATCGGACCGCCGCCGAAGCCGCGGCCGCCACCCGGAGGAGGAAACGGGAAGTCACCGGCCGACTGGGCCAAGAGCGTGAAGGCGGAAGCGACGGAAAGGGCGGTGAACGCCGAGAGACGAAAGAGGCGAGTGACGGAGGACATGGCGCGAGGGGTTGGTTGGGGAGGAGGACGCGCAATCGGCGAGGTGGTCTCGGGTATTTTCGGGCGTAAAGTGGGCGAGGCTCAGAGGTCTAAGTGCGCGGCGAGTTCGGCCTGCAGGAGGGCGACGAGATCGGGTTCCATGAACTGATAGTCGTCGGGGATGCGGAGGACGATGAGAGGTTTGTCGCCGAGCTCGGCGGCGAAGCGCTCCGTCACGGCGGCGGCGTGCTTTTTCTCCATGCAGAAAATCACTTCGGCCCAACCAACGTGGCCGGCGGTGAGTTTCACACGGGCGCGGTCGACTGTGCCGGCGGAGCGAGCCTCGTAGCGCGCATGATCGCGGAAAAGCGCCTCGGCGGTGGGGGAGCGCCACTGGTTGCGCGAGCAGAGGAAGAGGAGCTTGGTCTTCGTGGGGTGGACGGGGCTGGACGAACGCCCGAAGCCTGAGCGGCGGGCGCGGCGGGCGCAAACCGGTTTGGGGTGGGAACTGATGCGAGCGAGAATGGGACGGAATACCTGAGAAAACGGGCGGAGCGGAGCTGGAGCGCGAGCGGTGCGGCGCTAAGGTAGCCGGGCGCGTCCCACCGCGTTCCCACCATGCCTGAGGCACTCTTCATCGTCGCCGTGTTTGTCATCGCCGTGATCATTTACGTGGCGATGTGGTTGAAGTCGCGCGATCCGGCGCTGCACAAGCCGCACGAGGAAGTGGAGCGGCTGCGGCATCACGCGGTGTGGCTGGAAGAGCGGCTCGCCCGGGCGCGACGCGAACACTGGGGCGAGGAGATGGTTGCGACGATCGCGCACGAGCTCGACGAAACGGAAGCGTCACTGCTGGAGATGCGGGTGCAGGCGCGCGCGGTGTCCGTGCCGCGGAGCTGAAGCGCGGAGAGCGGGTGCGAGCGAGGCGGGCGCAAAAAATCCCGCCTCTCACGAGGCGGGCTACGAGGGTCGAAAATCCAGAAAGGCTCAGATCAGGCCGAGCTTCATTTTGCCCTCTTCGCTGATCATGGACTGATTCCACGGCGGGTCCCAGGTGATGCGCACATCGGCGTCGCTGACACCGGGGACAAGAAGGATTTTGCCCTTCGCGTCCTCGGCGATGGCGGGGCCCATGCCGCAGCCAGGGGCGGTGAGCGTCATGGCGACATTCACGCGGAAGCCGGGGGCGGGATCGGTGAGCTGCTCGACGTCCATGGTGTAGACGAGGCCGAGGTCGACGATGTTGACGGGGATCTCGGGGTCGAAGACGTGGCGGAGTTGGGCCCAGATGGCTTCGGGGTCAGGCGCGCCACCGGCGAGGGTGGAGGCGGCGACGGTCTGGCTGGCAACCTGTTCACCGAGGGAGTCGCCGTCTTTGCCGTCGATGCGGAAGAGGCCGAAGTCCGTTTGCACCGTGTAGGCGCCGCCAAGCGTCTGATGAATCATGACGTGGGTGCCGGCGTGGAGCGTGGCCTTGTCGCCTGAGGGAATCTGAGTGGCGATGACTTCGCGGGAAAGCGTGCGGTCGCGGTTGGTCATGGAGGAGTTGTTTTAACCACGAAACACACGAAATACACGAAAGGGGCGGAGTGAATCCGCGCATTTGGTGAAGTTCGTGGTTTCTTAATTTATTTCTTAAACTTGGTTTGGATCAGGACGCGGAGGGCTTCGTGAAGGTGATCGTCGGTGAGGCGATTGAGGACCTCCTCGAAGAAGCCGAAGGTGAGGAGCTCATCGGCGGCTTCCTTGGCGATGCCGCGGGACTGGAGATAAAACTCCTGCTCGGGATCGATGCGGGACGAGGTGGCGCCGTGGGTGCAGCGGACGTCGTTGGCCTGGATTTCGAGGCCGGGGAGGGAGTTGGCCTCGGCGTCCTCGGAGAGCATGAGGTTGCGGTTGCTCTGGTAGGCGTCGGTCTTTTGGGCGTCGGGATCGACGACAATGAGGCCGGAGAAGATCGTCCGCGCGGTGCCGCGGAGCGCGTTCTTGTAGAGGAGATCGCTCTTGGTGTTGGGCGCCTGATGGATCTGGAGCGTGCGCTGGTCGAACTCCTGATCGGTCTCGGCGACGGTGAGGGCGAGCATCTCGGAGAACGCGCCGGGGGCGGCGAGTTGGGAGAGCGACTCGTGGCGGGCTTGGCGGGCGCCGAGGTGGAGGTTCAGCGATTGCACGCGGGCATCGCGGCGGACGACGGTGCTGTTCGACTGAAAGGAGAGGGCGCGGTGGCTCCAGTCCTGTTTGCCAATGTAGGTGATCTGCGCGCCGTGGCCGGCGTAGAGGTCGTTGGCGCCGACGGCGAGCTGGGCCTCGGTGTCGTTGGCGGAGCCGAAATACTCGACGATCGTGACGCGGGCGTTTTCACCGGCGACTACGAGCGTGTGCGGGAAAATCGCGGCGGTGGCACCGAGGGCGTAGGAGAAGACGCCGACGGGCTGCTCGAGCTGGACGCCCTTCGGCACGTAAATGAACGCGCCGTCGGTGAGGAACGCCTCGTGCAGAGCGGAGAATTTGGCGGAGCCGAGTTTCGGCGGCTGGGCGAGGAGGTGCTCGCGAACGACGGCCTCGTGTTGCACGAGGGCGTTCTGCAGCGTGTCGACGACGACGCCACGGGCGACGAGGTCGGCTGAGAGGGCCTCGCGGGAGAAGAGTCGGCCATTGGCGAAGACGAGCTTGGCGACCTTCTGGATGCCGATGGGGGCGTGCGGGACGGAGGTCGCGGCGGCAGGCAGCGTGAACCCATCGAGGGTGAGGCCGGAGAGATTGCTGAAGCGCCAGGCTTCATCGCCGCGCGACGGCATGGGGAGGGCGGCGAAGCGTTCGTAAGCGGCGCGCTTGCGAGCGATCCACCACGCGGGCAGCGAGGGCGGGAGGCTGGCGAGGTGCGCGGCGAAGGCTTCAGCGGTGAAGACGCCGAGGGCGGACGAGGCGGAAAGAGGAGCGGAAACGGACATGGGAATGACCAATGACTAATGTCTAATGACTAATGATCGGAGGTGGCGTGATGACCCAAGGCGCCGCAGACCAATGGGACATTGGTCATGGGGCTTGGGTCATGCGTCGGCATCAGCCGACGCTGCCTTCCATTTCGAGGTCGATGAGGCGTTTGAGTTCGACGCTGTATTCCATGGGGAATTGGCGGGCGAGGTCGTTGATGAAGCCGTTGACGGCGAGGCTCATCGCCTGGCCTTCGGTGAGCCCGCGCTGCTGCATGTAGAAGATCATTTCTTCATTCACCTTCGAGACGGAGGCCTCGTGTTGCACGTAGTTGCGATCACCGCGGACGGTGATGGCGGGATACGTGTCGGTGCGGCTGTTGGTGTTGATCAGGAGCGCGTCGCACTCGGTGTTGTTCTTGCAGCCCTTGAGGTGCTTCGGGATGTGAACGACACCGCGATAGGTGCTGCGGCCTTGGCCGACGGAGATGGATTTCGCGACGATGTTGGACGTCGTGTTGTTGGCGGCGTGAATCATCTTCGCGCCGGTGTCCTGGTGCTGGCCGTCGTTGGCGAGGGCGATGGAGATGACTTCGCCGCGGGCGCGCTCGCCCTTCAGGACGACGCCGGGATACTTCATCGTGAGACGGCTGCCGATGTTGCAGTCGATCCACTTGATCTCGGCATCCTCGTGCGCGACGCCGCGCTTGGTGACGAGATTGAAGACGTTGTTGGCCCAGTTTTGGACGGTGATGTATTGGATCTTGGCGCCCTTGAGCGCGACGAGTTCGACGACGGCGCTGTGGAGGGTGGACGTCGAGAATTTCGGGGCGGTGCAGCCCTCCATGTAGGTGAGCTCGGCGCCCTCGTCGGCGATGATGAGAGTGCGCTCGAACTGGCCGAAGTTTTCTGCGTTGATGCGGAAGTAGGCTTGGAGGGGCTGGGCGACCTTCACGCCCTTGGGGACGTAGATGAAGGAGCCGCCGGAGAAGACGGCGCTGTTGAGCGCGGAGAATTTGTTGTCGCCGGTGGGGATGACCTTGCCGAAGAACTTGCGGAACAGCTCGGGGTGCTCGCGGAGCGCCTCGGTGGAGTTCATGAAGATCACGCCCTGCTTGGCGACGAGCTCCTTGACGTTAGAGTAGGCGGCCTCGGAGTCGAATTGGGCTTCAACGCCGGCGAGGAATTTGCGCTCCTGCTCGGGAATGCCGAGGCGCTCGAAGGTCTTCTTGATGTCGTCGGGGACCTCATCCCACGTGCGCTTCGGCTTTTGGCCGGAGGCGAGGTAGTAACGGATTTTCTGAAAATCGATGTTCTCGAGATCCTTCGTGGCCCAGTGCGTGGGCATGGGCATCGACATGAATTTCTGCAGCGCCTTGAGGCGGAACTCGAGGATCCATGGCGCCTCTTTCTTCACCGAGCTGATGTAGCGAACGGTGTTCTCGTTGAGGCCGGTGCCGGCGTCGAATTCGTAGGCGACGTCGTATTGGAAATTGCCGGCGGACTGGTCGATGCCGACGACGGGATTTTCCGTGGCCGCGGGAGAAGGGAGAGTGTCGGTGTCGGTCGGAGGCTTCATGGGCGGGCGGTGTTGGGCGGGCGGGGCACTCAGGCGGTGGCGAGGGCGAGTTCTTTCTTCACCCAGTCGTAGCCCTTGGCCTCGAGTTCGAGGGCGAGGGATTTGTCGCCGCTCTTCACGATGCGGCCGTCCCACATGACGTGGACGTAGTCGGGCACGATGTAGTTCAGCAGACGCTGGTAGTGCGTGATCATGAGCACGCCGAGGTTGGGTCCGCGGAGGGCGTTGACGCCTTCGGAGACGATGCGGAGGGCGTCGATGTCGAGGCCGGAGTCGGTCTCGTCCATGAGGGAGAACTTGGGCTCGAGCATGGCCATCTGGAGGATCTCGCAGCGCTTTTTCTCGCCGCCGGAGAAGCCGTCGTTGACCGCGCGGGAGGTGAACTTCCGGTCGATCTTGAGCATGTCCATCTTGGAGTAGAGGCGCTTGTAGTAGGCGGTGGCGTCGATCTCTTCGCCCTCGGCCATACGAGCCTGGATGGCGGCGCGGAGGAAATTGGCGATGGAGACGCCGGGGATCTCGCTCGGGTATTGGAAGGCGAGGAAGATGCCGGCGCGGGCGCGCTCATCAGCTTCCTTCTCGAGGATGGAAGCTCCGTCGAGGAGGACGTCGCCACTCGTGATCGTATAGTCCGGGTGACCGGCGATCGCCTTGGAGAGGGTCGATTTGCCGGTGCCATTGGGCCCCATGATGGCGTGGACTTCGCCGCTGCGGATCGTGAGGGTCAGGCCCTTGACGATGGCTTTTTCGCCGATGGAGACGTGGAGGTCTTTGATTTCGAGGGAGGACATGTCGGAAAAGGGAGGAGCTGAGAGCGGAGAGCTTGAAGCTAAGTGTCGGAATTAGTGGGCGGACTTGGTGGCCTTGCCGCGGAAGATGATCTCGACGGAGCTTGCATCGAAACCGCGGGGCAGGACGGAGTGGACGGTCTCGAGGAGCGTGGGCGGAAGATCGATGTCGTGCGTCTTGCCGGTCTGCTCGTCGTGAAAATGGGCGTGGGGGCGAAGATTCGGGCAGTAGCGGGTGGGGCCGCGCTCGAAATTGACCGCGCGGACGAGGTCGCACTGCACAAGGGTTTCGAGACAGTTGTAGACGGTCGCGAGCGAGATGGTGGGGAGCTCGGACTTTACACGGGCGAAGACTTCGTCGGCCGTGGGGTGATCGCGCTTTTTGATCAGCACGTTGTAAACGACCTCGCGCTGGGGGGTGGCGCGGAGCCCGCTATCGGCGAGCTTCTGCGCGAGGGTATCAGCGTTGAGTGTGGCGGAGGACATGCGATTTGAGGAAGGGGCAACCAATTGGAATGGTTCTAAGGTGCAAGTGATAATTAGAACTATTCCAAACTATGAAAGCGGCCTCGAACGCTCATCAGCGGACTGCATGGGCTTGGATCAGAGTGACCTTCGAGGAGTGTCTTTCCTCTCGCAAGGAGCACGAAAAAGCGCGCTCCCTCGAAAGAGCGCGCTGGACCTGACGACTAGAGCAATAGCTAGGTGGAGACCGATTGAAATTGATGCCCGGCGGTGGGTTGGCCGGCCGGGTGAACCGCGCGCTCCGGAGGTGGGGTGGAATGGGTGCTTGGGCCGCCGACGACTTGGGCGAGCTGCTCAACGCATTGGCGGAGGGCATCGGATTGAGTGGTGAGATCACGGGCGACTCCGGCGCCTTCCTCGGCTTCGGCGGCAGTGGACTGGATCACGCGATCCATTTGGCCAACCGCTTTGTTCACCTGTTCAATCCCGAGGGTTTGCTCCTGTGAAGCGGTGGCGATCTCGCCGATGAGTTCATCGACTTCGCGGGACTTGGCGGCGATGTCCTGCAGACGGGCGGCTACTTTCGTGCAGACGGTGGCACCGTGCTGGCTCTTTGCGACGGAGTCGTCGATTTTTTCGGCAGTTTCCCGGGCGGCAGAGGCGGAGCGCTGGGCGAGGGCGCGGACTTCCTCGGCGACGACAGCGAACCCTGCTCCCGCTTCGCCGGCGCGCGCGGCTTCGACGGCGGCATTCAGGGCGAGTATGTTGGTCTGAAACGCAATCTCGTCGATGGTCTTGATGATTTTTGCGATGCCTGCGCTGGAGGTCTTGATTGCTTCCATCGCCTCGTTCATCGCGGTGACTTCGGTGGTGCCGGTCTCGGCAGCGGCCCGGGTCTGAGTGGCGATGCCTTTGGCGCGCTTGGCGCCTTCGGCGTTGCGCTTGGCCACGCTGGAAATTTCTTCCAGCGACGCGCTGGTTTCCTCGAGGGAAGCCGCCTGCGTGCTAGCGCCGTCAGCGAGGGTTTGGCCCGAGGTTGAGACTTGGATGGAAGCACTGGCGACCGACGCCGAACTATCGGACAGTTCCCGCACGATGTGCTTGAGGCGCTGCGAAATTGTGCGAGCCAGATAGACGGCCAGAAGTATTCCAAGACAGATGGAGATCGCAGACAGCCAAAGACTGGTTTGCAGGGTGGCGGCGGTCAGAGCGGTCAGCCCGGTCTGGCCCTGTTCAAACTGCCCCTCGCCGAATTGACGCAACAGGCGAACTTCTTCCTGCACGGCGCTCGCTTTTTCCGTGAAGAAGGCAAAATCGGCTTTTTGGGCGGAAACAGTAAACGCGCTCGCGAAGGTCTTTTCGAACTGGGTCTTGAGCTGGCTGTAGAGCGCCTGGTTGGGACCCTCGAGTTTGGTCTTGTCCATGGCGGCGACGCCTTCCTTGAACTTGGCACGACCGACGAAGTTGAGATCGCGGCCCGAGTTGGAATAGAGGACCGCGAGAGTAGCGCGGCTCAGGTTGGCGTAGGCTTTCTCATTGGCGGCTGCCAAGGGCAGGGCCGCGCGGAAAATCTTTGAAAGTTCTTCCCGGTCGGCGGCGAGACTCTGGCGAAGTGCGATCTGCTGCTCCGCCAATTCGAACGACTTCAATGCAGCTTCGGAGAGCTCCTCCGTTTCCTTTTTCACGCCATTGATCAACTCTCGCACGGTGATCGAGGCGGGCTTTGGCGCGGCCGTGACTGAATCCTTGGCTACCAGTTCTGTAGTTTGGTCCGGCTTGGCCGCAGCCGGCGACAACACGATTGTGTGGGAGTGCAGAATGGCAAACTCGGGGGCGCCGAGCAGCTGCACGTCGGCCTTCAGACGGTTAAGCGATACCTGCGTCGTTTGGCGAATCGCCAGAATGTCAGCCTGTTGACCGGCAAGGAACGCGGTGCTGACCGCTTTTTCCAGCCCCACGATCCCTTCCGAGATATTTATGGAAGCACGGAACAGCGGGATATCAGTCACGGTTCCGTGTCGGACAGTGTCGCTGATGCGGGTAAGTTGCCACACCACCACGGCGACGACCGCGATAAAACCCAGGACAACCACACCGACGGCGGAGAGGATTCGTTTGAACATGAGTGAATGGCCGCGGCCGGTGGTTGGATTTGCGACGTGGGTATGGGACGGAAGTCAGCTCAGGCTTTGGTGAGGGCGATCTTCTGCTTCTCCGCCTGTTCGAGGCCTTCTTCCATTTCCTCCTTCATCGCCTTGAGGTCTTCGTCCTTTTTGCTGGAGGCGAAGCTCTGGGCGGCCTTGAGCACGAGGAGAGGATGGACGATGGTATGAATCGGGTCGGTGAAGTGCTCGTTGTCCTCCGCTTTTAGGTCGAGGCCGGCTTCGTTGCCCGCCTTGGCGAAATGGCCGAGATCATGCCACTCACTTTCAAGGTCGTGGAACGACAACTTGCGCATCGCGTCGACATTGTCGGTAACGGTCTTGAGCAGCTTGGCACCTTTCGGGTGAGCCTTGGCGTATTCGCCGGCCAGCCAGACTGCATCGACCAACATGGCGTTTACTTTGCGCTCCACTTCCGCGGCATCCACCTTCTTGGCGATCGCCATTTCGACGACGGCTTTGCCGGCCGCATGGTAGCTGAGATAGTGGGATTCAACTTGGGCCTTGTCGGCGGCCGACGCCGTGAAGGCGCAGGCGAGAGCGGTCAGAACGATCGCGAACAATGAGGTATTGGATTTCATGGGATGAGGGAAAGATGGGCGCGAACAGTGGTGAGAAATTAGTAGGTGGCCTTGACGCGAAGCAGGAGAGCGAGGGCGCCGCGCTGTGCGGCACTTCCGCCCGGGTGGCGGATGTATTGCAGGTCGGGTTGGACGGAGAAATGTTCGCCGAGGGAGATGGTGTGGTTTAATTCGACGACCTGCTCGAAGTCGGGTGTTGGGCTGGCGGGATCCGTGGCCCGCGCGTTGGCGGCGAAGCGGGGACTGAACGAGGCGTGGACGACGCCCAAGGCCGTGATGTCTTTGGCGCGAGTGGGAAGCAGGCCCGTGGCGGCGATGCCCGCGTCGACCGCGTAACCGAGGGCGTTGCGATCCGTCGGCGCCAGTCCGCCGCGCACGTAGGACGTGACATAGCCCGGCTCACCCGATTTACCGGCCAACGTGCGCTCGATCACACCGTAGGCGCCGTAGTTGCCGCGGTGCAGGCGGGCAGCGCCACCCGTCGCCGCAAGGCGCCGGCCGGACTCGTCGTCACGCACGTCGGCGAATTTTGCCGTGTGGGCCCACGCGCCGACTTTGAAACGGTTGGCGCTCTCGGCCGGCGTGACCTCCGCCTCGCTGATGGCGAAGAATCCCTGGGCGCCACCGAGACCGTAGTGCATGCCGTGGCGGGTCGCGTCGGTGTCGCCGGTGGGGGAGTCGAACGTATCTCCATCGTAAACGCCGACGCGCCACGCGCCTTGCTCGCCGAATTTGCGTTCGAGCCTGATGCCGGGCGCCGCGACGTAGAAAGCGGGACCGGTATTGAGGGTGTTGGCCGAGATGAACGCTGGCCAGCCGAAGGCGCTGTTGAAGAGATTCCCACCTGCAGAGGTGCCGGTGAATTCCTCGTCGGCGAGGAGTGCCCCCGCGCGCACCGACCAGTCGCCCCGCGCGGCTTCCACCCACCACGAGTAAAGTCGTGTGCTGGCGTAGCCTTCGATATTGCTGGCTGCCAGGAAGTCGCCGAGGAATTTTTCGCTCGGGCCCCGGCCAGTAAGGGTTAGCGCGCTGACGAAAGCATGCAGGTTTACCGTGCGGTCGGCGTTTTCCGCCTGTTGCCACTCGACTCTGTTCAGAGCCATGCCGTGGAGAGTGCTGCCGTGTTGCGCGCCTCCGTGCAGGCCGGCCGCGCCTTCCACGGTGACGTCGATGCCCGATGACCAGCCGGCTTTTGTTTCGGCTGCCGCGATGGGGCACGCCAACCATAACGCCGTCAGGGCAATGGACAGGACAGGAACCGAGACGCGGTCGAGGCAACGGCAGGAATTTTTCATCGGAAACGAAGTTGAATCTTGAGGCTGAAATCAGGACGGCGCACCGCGGTGGGCGGGCAGCAAAAAGGCACGACGAGAACCTCTCGGGTTGAAGGGTTTTTGGCGTGCCTTACACTCGCAGGCCTAAAATCCAGCGCGTGAATGCTACCCGCAGGCGACCTGCGAGTCTTGCGTAGTTCTCATCGGCCCGTGCCGATTTATACTTAAGTAGAAAAGTAGCTGGGGTTATCGCCGCGCCAATCCATGAGCAGTCATGCGATGGGATAAGTGGCGGGCCGCGCCATCGCGCCGCAGCTACCGCCGATTCCGTGCGGTAAATTATACTGGGCATGACCAGGCACTACGAAGCCCCGCATTATCGTATAGCGGCGGGGCTCGCGATGGGCGGGCGGCGAGTGGCGGCCGTGCGTGTTAGCGCGGAGTCGCGGTGTGCGCGGGTGAAGTTTCGGCCAAGGAGAGTTCGGTCGGAGAACTTCGCTGGTCGTCGCTACTCGGTGTGGTCCGCTGATCTCACAGCTTCGTCCTCGGCTCGGACGTCATGCGGGGCGTTCAGCGCGTGGCCCACTCGATTTGCTGGTGGTCGGACGAAAGGGGCGGTTGTGCGTTCGCTGTCGTCGAAACCGATCTGGTCGTGCCGCGTTGCCCACCAACCACGGCGGCGAGTTCATCAACGGTATGTTGGAGTTGGGCAGAGCGGTCGTTGAGCTCTTGGGCAACGCCGGCTCCTTCCTCGGCGCGTGCGGCGCCCGCCTGCACGGCACGATCCATTTCACTGATTGCGGAGTTAACCTGCACGATACCCTGGGTTTGCTCATGAGACGCGGTGGCAATCTCGGAAATGAGCTGGTCGACTTCCCGGCTTTTGATGGCGATCTCGTTGAGATGCACGGCGACTTGACCACAGACGGTCGCCCCTTGGTGGCTCTTGCGGACGGAATCGTCGATTTGAGTGGCCGTCTCTTTGGCGGCTTGAGCAGAACGGTGGGCGAGGGCCCGGACTTCCTCGGCGACCACGGCGAAACCCAGGCCGGCTTCGCCAGCGCGAGCTGCTTCAACGGCGGCATTGAGCGCGAGGATGTTCGTCTGGAAGGCGATTTCATCGATGGTCTTGATGATTTTGGCGATGCCATCACTGGACGTTTTGATCTCGGCCATCGCAGTATTCATGGCGCCAACAGCGGTGGTGCCGGCGTCGGCGGCGGCGCGCGTGGAGCGCGCAATTACCACGGTGCGCTGGGCGATGTCGGTATTACGCCGCGCCATGCTGGAGACTTCCTCGAGTGTCGCGCTGGTCTCCTCAAGCGATGCGGCCTGCTGGCTCGAACTTGAAGCGATGGAAGCACTGGTTTGTGCGACCAAGTGGGCGGAATGCACGTTGGCAGCAGCAGCGTCCCGCAGTTCGGCGATAATGGCCACAAATGGGCGTGGAATGCTGCGGGCCACCAGCAGTGAGACAACCAGGAGCAGAGAGGAGGCGGCGGCGCTGACGCCGAGCAAGGTGGAAATAAAAGTGGCAAAGCCGGCTTCGGCCGCGGCATTGGCGCGCTTGGCCTCAGCCTCGATGGCTGCGCTGAGTGTAGCCATCACGTCCTCCATTTTCTTAAAGGTGGTTTGCAGCTTTTCGGCTGTCCCGTTGGCGCCCGTAGAATCGGACTGGGCGAACTTGATACTAAGTGTGACTGCATCGAGATATTCTTCGAGTGGCTTGGTTACGGCGCCGAGGCCGGCGGAGACTTCCGGGCTGATGTCGATCTTTCGATTGGCGTCGATTTTTTCACGGATGAGGGCGGCGTGTTCGGCGCAGTTCTTTTCCGCTTCGGCGAACGCTTTCTGATCCTTTTTCTGGCCGGCAATCACGGCACCGACAGCATCACCGCGGAGGGCGTCGTGCATCATGTCTGCGACTTGCTGGGCTTGCAGCGCACTGGCGAGAACGACGACGCGTGCATTGGTGTCGCGTAGAAACGTGAATTGATGGTAGACAAAACCCAAGATGGCGGCGAGAGCGACAATCGCGGCAAGTGCGACGCAGAGAACTTTGTGGGTGACGGTGAGTTTCATGGTATGCGGAGCGCCGGAAAATGCGTCCAGCGACGTCCGGCGCACCACTTCGTGGGTGATAGGGGGCGTCAATCGGCCAAATTCCACATCGCGCGAGCGAATGTTACCCGCGTAAGGGTTTTCCTGACTGCAGAAAGGGCCCAATCAGGAGTTGGGCGACTGAGCAGGCGAAGACGTTGAGCCGTTTAATCAGGCATTGGTGATCGCTGAAGGTGTGGTCGCAGATCAGGCGTGCCAGCACCAGTGCCACGGCTCATAGCCGATGCCGTGGGGGTTGTGGCGCGGGTAGGACATCACGAAGCCGAATTTCCCGGCGTGACGGCGGAGCCAGCGGTAGGCGGCGGTGTTCGCGAATTTCTCTTCGACGCTCATGTCTTCGGGGTCGCCGATGTCGATGGCGCGGCCCGTGTGGTGTTCGCTAAAGCCGGGGGCCGCGACGTAGCGGAAAAGGTCGGCAGGATCGCGGCCGGCGGCGAGGTGGTGACGAATGATTTTCGTTTGGCGCGCGACGCTGCGAAAGCCGGAGAGGGGGATCAGCGTGATGCCCTCGGCGGCGGCGGCTTCACGCATGCGGCGCCACGCGGCGGCGGCACGGGGGGCGAGGCGAACCGGTTTTTTGTCGGCGGGATGTCGACCCACGCGCACGAGGGTGGCAACTTTCGCCTCACGGAAGGCCCGCATGTGGCGGGTGCGACCATAGTCGGCCGGAATACCAAGGGAGCGATGGAGGGCAGCGAGGGAAGTCGGGCGGGACATGGGAAAACCGTAGTGCAGTGGTTGTCTCCAGGCGAGTCCGTCGATCGGATGCGCCAAAGTTTGCGGGGACCTCATCTAAGTCGTCGTTGCAGACGACGACAGCGGTGTCTCCATGGATGTAGCCAAGAGTGCCGGTTGGGTGCGCTGAGATTTAGTGCGCTGCGGGGCGGTGCGCGATCAGGCGTAGGAGTGCGCCGGCTCCCAATTGTGGCGGGAACTTTGCGCGGCGCGTTGGATGGCTTCGCGGAGTTCGGCAATTTTCACCGGCTTGGCGAGGATCATATCGGCGCCGGCGGCGAGGAAACGTTCGCGCTCGACGGCGATGATGTTCGCGGTGAGGGCGCAAATAAACGGTTGCGATGCGCCGTTGCCGCGGTCCGTGCCGCGGCGCAGTTCGCGGGTTGTTTCGATCCCGTCCAACTCGGGCATGCGCAGATCCATAAAGACCAGATCGTAGCTCCGGCTTTGCATGGACTTTAGGCAGGCGATACCATCGCCGACGGAATCGGCCCGCAGGCCAATTTTGGCGAGCAACAGGAGCACGAGGGTCAGGTTGGTTTCGTCGTCTTCTACCACCAAGACGCGTAGGGAACGTTCGTCGGCAGACAGCGGGGCCAGGCGGACGGTCGAGGGGGCGTCGGACGATGGCAGCGCAGGTTGGGCGGGGGTATCTTCCGTCTTGATCGAGAAGGTGAACTTCGAGCCTTGGCCGACGGCGCTCTCCACCTCAATGGTGCCGCCCATGAGGCCGACCAGTGATTGGCAGATGGCGAGTCCGAGGCCGGTGCCGCCGTATTTGCGGGTCGTGGAGGCATCGGCTTGGCAGAAAGGTTGGAAAATCCGGACACGGTCTTTTTCCGCGATGCCGATGCCGGTGTCGCTGACGATGAAGCGCAGGCGGAATTCACCGGCCTGACGGGGAAGGTCGGGGCCGACGTAAACATCCACCCGGCCAGAGGGAGTAAACTTCACGGCGTTGCCGATCAGATTGACGAGCACCTGGCGCACTCGTTTCGAGTCGATCGTGACAATGGCGGGCGTGGCGGGATCGATGGTGAAGCCGAGCTCGAGTGGCTTCGGAGTCGCGGGGCGACAGGTGGCGATTGCGGCGGTCATCAGCCCTCGGATTCCCGTCGGGCCCGTCTGAATCTCAAAGGTGCCGGATTCGATTTTGGAGAAGTCGAGAATCTCGTTGATGATACTGAGGAGCGATTCGCCGCTCTTGGAGATAATCGAGAGATAATCGCTTTGCTGGGGCGTAAGCGGCGTATCAGCCAGAACGCTGGCGAAGCCGAGGATGGCATTCATTGGCGTGCGGATCTCGTGGCTCATCACGGCGAGAAACTGATCCTTGGCGCGATTCGACGCCTGCGCCTGAGCTGCGAGATGTTCGGCTTTTTCTTTGGCCTGCCCTAGCTCGTGTTGAATGCGGCGTTGTTCCGTGGAATCGGCCTGGACGGAGACGAACCGTTCCACCGCACCCGTCGAATCGCGGATCGGAGTGATGTGGAGTCGCACCCAGTAGGCTTCGCCGGATTTTGAGTAGTTCAGGATCTCGGCCTCGACCGCGCGCCCGGCCAATATCCCGCGGCGAATGTGCTCAATTGTTTCAGGATCGGAGTTGGGCCCCTGGAGGACTTGGCCGGGTTTGCGTCCACTCAAGTCGCGGAGCGTATAGCCGGTGCGGCGCGTGAAGGAGTCGTTTACCCATTCGGTTAAACCTTCGCGATTGGTGATGATAACTAGGTTGTCTGTCGCGCTGGCGACGAGCGACAACTTGACCACTTCGCTCTCCGCTCGGTGGATGGCGGAGACGTCATGTAAGGCGCCGACGACGCCGCCGTCGCCGAGCGGAGTGACCGACATCTCCATCCAGGCGATGGAGCCGTTGGCGCGACGGAGCCGGAGCCGTTGGCGCTCGTCCGGCGAAGAGGATGCGGCGCGGCGGATGAGGGATTCGAAACGGGGCTGGTCTTCCGGCAGGACGAAGTGCGACGCCGGCAAGCCGATCGCGTTCTCCACCTCATGACCGAGGCAGCGGGTCCATGCTTGGTTAAGAAAGATGAAGCGCCCTGCCGCGTCGGTTTCAAAAACAACCTCCGAGAGGAGATCGATGCGGCGGCGCATCCGGTTCTCCGACGCGACCAACGCCTCCGTCAGACGATAGGTCGCCTGAACGTGAAGGTCGTTCACGAGCGAACCGTCGAGATCCGGATCGGAGGAGCTCATGGGGCCGGCGCCTTACGCGGCGGCGGAGCGGAGAGCAGCGGAGGCCTGTTCGTTCTTCAGCACACCGGCGTAGAGCGGAAATACGTTTTGGCAGAAGAACTCCTGCTCTCCCGCGGTGCGGGCCGAGGAGCAGTCGGACAGGATGCTGACGCTGTAACCGCGCTCGTAGGCGGCACGCCCCGTCGAATCGATGCAAAGGGAGGTGACCATGCCGGCGACCCAAACGTGAGTGATACCACGCTCGCGAAGCGTGCGGTCGAGTTCGGTATTTGAGAACGCGTTGAAGCCGACTTTGCCACGCACGTAGGTGATACGATCACCGAGTGCGAGCAGTTCGGGGATGGTATCGGCGCCGGGGGTGCCGGCTTTGAACGCGCCGGATTTTTTGATCGTGTCCAAAATACCGACCGAATTGGCGAGGGCGCGGTATTCGGGCTCCAAGACGATAGGAGTGGCGATGATGGTGAGCCCGGTGTCGAGGTGCGTGCGGATCAGTGAAAGGGTGTTGGCGAGCACCTGGTCGACGCGGTTGGGTTGCTCGACGACGCCGCGGAGGATGCCGTTGGCGGCGAAGTAGTCGTTTTGGAAGCCGACAAGGATGAGGGCGGTGGTGTTGGGATTCATGGCGGTAGGATCGGATTGGTCGTTGTTTGGGAAAACTGGATGGCGGGTGCACTCGTTCGGCTGCGCGGCATTGGGTGAAGCTCCGCCGGCTCACGTTGCGCCCGATGAAACCGTCGGCTAGCTACGCGCATTTGTCCCTCCAGAATTGCGAATTTGATGGGGAGCGAAATTACAGGGGGGTAATGAGTAGTTTTTGGACGCGCGCATTCCGCGCGACGATCGTCCGAAGGACGGACTGGTGGCGGTGCGTCCCCACGAGTGCGTGCCTCAAAGTTCGGCGACGAAACAGGTTCGGGTCCGCTGAAGGTCTTGCCGGCCCGCCCGGCCCGGACGAGCGGGGGCGAAGGAGCCGGTCGGGCAGATTTTAACCCAAGTCGAGGGAGGAAGGCGCGTGGAGCGCGGCCTCAACCATGGTGCTCGGCGAGCCAGCGCTCGGCCTCGATGGCGGCCTGGCAGCCCATGCCGGCGGCGGTGATCGCCTGACGGTAGACATGATCGGAGCAGTCGCCGGCGACATAGACGCCCGGGATGTTGGTCTGCACCTGCGAACCGGGTTGCGGCTTAAAGTAGCCGCCTTCGTCAACGTCGAGGGGCGGGGCGAAGGGACCGGTGTTGGGAATATGACCGATGGCGACGAAGATACCTTTGACGGGAAGGACACTCTCGGCGCCGGTCTTCACGTTCTTCACTTTGAGGCCGCTGACGGCGCCTTCGGGCACGCCGAGGACTTCGACCGGGACGCTGTCCCAGACCATCTGGATTTTTTCGTGAGCGACGGCACGGTCGGCCATGATCTTCGAGGCACGCAAGGTGTCGCGGCGATGCACGAGATAAACTTTGCTGGCGAAGCGGGTGAGGAAAAGGGCCTCTTCCGCGGCGCTGTCGCCGCCGCCGAGGACGGCGACCTCCATCTTGCGATAGAATGCTCCGTCGCACGTGGCGCAGGTGGTCACGCCCTTGCCGCCGTAAAGCTCTTTTTCGCCGGGGATGCCGGTGAGGCGAGGCGAGGCGCCAGTGGCGATGATGACGGTCTTGGCGAGAATGGTGCGGTCGCCGCAGATCAATTTGCGGGGCATCGAGGAGAAATCAACGGAGTCCACGAGCACCTGCTCGAAGCGCGTGCCAAAGCGAGTGGCCTGCTCGCGCATGTTTTGAGTGAGCTGGAAGCCGTCGACGCCGTGCGGAAAACCGGGGAAGTTTTCCACTTCACTCGTGGTGGTGAGTTGGCCGCCGGGGAGCGGGCCCTCGAGGACGAGCGGGTTGAGGCTGGACCGGGCGGAGTAAATCGCGGCCGTAAGACCCGCGCAGCCGGTGCCAATGATGACGACGTTTTCGACGGTGGAAGACATGGAGGTTTCTGAAACAAAGAGGCGGGGAAACAGCCGAGTGCAACTGCGGAGATGTAACGGGATGGCTGGATGACGGAATACGGCGCCGGGCGGGAGCCGGCAGGGTGGGGCGGCTGACGAAGGGCGCGGCGATGGATGAGAAGTTTCTGGCTTTGCGGGCGGAGGGTTCGCACAAAGGGTCTGCGCATTTTTTGTGAACGCCATTACGCCAGCTCCGACCAAGATCTATTCCCACGAACCGTTGTGGGACGCGAAGCGCTGGCTTCCGACGACGAAGGACGAGATCGACGCCCGGGGCTGGGACTATGTGGACGTGATTATTGTGTCGGGTGATGCGTATGTGGATCACCCGGCGTTTGGCACGGCGGTGGTAGGACGCATCATTGAGAGGGAAGGGCTGCGCGTGGCGATTTTACCGCAGCCGAACTGGCGCGACGACCTGCGGGATTTTAAGAAACTGGGCGTGCCGCGGTTGTTTTTCGGGGTCACCGCGGGCTGCATGGACTCGATGGTGAACCGCTACACCGCGGCGAAGAAGCTGCGGAGCGAGGATGCCTATACTCCCGGAGGGGAACACGGGTTCCGGCCGGACTATGCGACGACGGTCTACTCACAGATCCTGAAAAAACTTTATCCGGATGTGCCGGTCCTGATCGGTGGTATCGAGGCAAGCCTGCGGCGCGTGACGCACTATGACTACTGGTCCGACACGTTGAAGCCGGGCATCCTCGCGGACAGCGGGGCGGATATGCTCGTTTACGGCATGGGGGAATTGCCGCTGCTGGAGATCCTCCGGCTGCTGAAGCGCGGTGTGCCTTTTTCGTCGCTCAAGACGATCGCCCAGACCGCGGTGCTCCTGGAGTCGGGAGCGAAGGTGCCGAAGAACGAGAACTGGGATGACTTCACGCTGCACTCGCACGAGGAGTGCCTGGAGGACCGCGGACTCTACGCGAAGAATTTCAAGAACATCGAAACCGAGTCCAATCGTGTGAAGGCTCGGCGCCTGCTGCAACCGACGGGCGCGGGGCTGATGATCGTGAATCCACCGTTTCCGACGATGACCGAGGCGGAAATCGATCGGAGCTGGGACCTGCCCTACACGCGGTTGCCGCATCCGAAATATCGCAAGCGCGGGCCGATTCCGGCCTACGAGATGATCAAGCACTCGATCAACATGCACCGCGGGTGCTTTGGCGGGTGTAGTTTTTGCACGATTTCGGCGCACCAAGGGAAATTCGTCGCGAGCCGGAGCAAGGCGTCGATTTTGCGCGAGGTGGAATCGATCAAGCAGATGCCGGATTTCCGCGGCACGATCAGCGATCTGGGCGGGCCGTCGGGCAACATGTATAAGATGAAGGGCAAGGAGCAGTGGATCTGTGACGAGTGCGTGCGTCCTTCCTGCATCTGGCCCGATGTCTGTCGCAATCTCGACACTGACCACACGGCGCTCCTCGACATCTACAAATCGG
>CANGHW010000032.1 GCA_947453695.1 Opitutia bacterium | reverse complement strand
CGGTGGCACCACCTTTTGCAAGATGGGCACCGAGTAGGTGTCGGTCACGGCACCGGTGCATTCAACAAGGTAGGCGGCTTGGCCGGTGAGCGAGGTCAGGGTGTTGGCGGAGCCGCCGCGGGTCCACACGCTCCACTCGGGCGTGCCGTTGGTGGGCACCAGTGAAGAGGAGCTGAACTGAACCTGACTGGGATTGGGATTCCAGCGCCAGATCGAGACGATCTCGGGCCGGGACGCGAAGAGCGCATCGATGGTGGTGTAGGTGGCTTCGCCGTGGAGATAGATGGAGTTCCACCCGCCCTTGAGCGTGTAGGTGGTCGATTGCCACTGGGCGTGGGCGGAGGTCACCGCAAAACCAGAGGCCAAAAGAAAAAGACCTAGGGAACCGCGGAGGGACGCGAAGGGACGCGAACGACTGAGTAAGCTGGCGAACAAGGACCGGAGAGGGCCCACGAAACACACCAAACACACGAAAAAGGAACGAAGCTCTGAGCCTTTCGGGTGGTTCGTGTGTTTCGTGGGCAAAAATTTCGAGGTTCGATGGGCGGGAAGACGCGTGATTCCGCCTGAAGGCGGCACTCCGAACCCAGAAGCGGCGGCGTGGTGGGGAAAAGTTTTCATCGCACGGTGAGTCGGTAGAAACGAGAGGGGCCGGCCTGCACCGCGACGAAGGCGGAGGTGATGCCGGAGCCGGGAGAGCGATAGAGGTTCGCGGTGGAACCATTGGCAGTCGTGGCAAAGGCCACCGGCGCCCACGTCTTCAGGTCGGTGCTTTCCTCGATGCCGTAGACCTTGCCGGTGATGGCATAGAACTCGAAGCCGACCGAGGTTGCCGTCTTGGCGGTGAGGCGGAGTTCGAAGCGCTCGGTGGCATCGCCAGCGAAGGTGCCGGCGATATACTCGAGGAAGTTGCTGATACCATCGCCGTCGAAGTCACCGTTCTTGGTGATAAGATTGATGTCCCAACCCGCGGTGCCCGGCCGGCGGCCGGCTTGGTAGAGCACCCATTCCTGCCACGCATCGGGCAGGCCGTCGTTGTTGGCATCGACGCCAAGGCTGAGGTCGAGGCGCACGCGCTCGCCGCCGTTGCCGACGCGGAGCGTATTGTTGGCTTCGATCGGGAAGAAGTTCTGGCCGTTCATCACGATCTTGAGCGAATAAATGCCCTGCGGAGCGACGGCCTTGGTGGAGTAGACTCGCGTGGCGGCCCGGGTTTGATCGATGCGGATGCTCAGCTCGTAGTTGGAGTCGAGCCGCAGATCTTTGAAGATCGGCGCCCGGCCGATCTCGACATTGTCCTTCAGCAGAATGATCTCAGCGCCGTCCACCGCGAGGGTCGCGCCGACCTGATCGCGCACGAGACCGTAGATGGTGTAGTTGGGCGCGGGCGGATAAGCGCGAAGCGCGGCACCGCACAGCACGAGGGTGCCGAGCAGGGCGAGTGCGCCGCGCCTCCAGAGAACCGGGAATGGGTTCATGGCGGTCGGTGGGTTGGGCGGGGCGCGAGGTTATTGCTGGGTGGAGGCGTTGGCTGGTTTGGCGGGCTGCGCCATCACCGTGGAGGCCGACTGGAGGAGCTTTTCGATCGCGGCGAGTTTCGCGTCCCGCGCGCGGTCCTTGGACTCGACCTCGGCGAGGCGGCGCTCGAGAGCGGCGTTGGCGGCGCGAAGGGCGGCGTTCTCCCGCGCGAGTTCCTGCGTGGCGGAGACATTGAGCATGGAAATGGCCTCGTAGTCCACGACGCGGAAATCCTTCACTTCGCGGCCGTAAACAAACAGGTCGTCGAGCGCCTCGGTAAAGCCCGTGCGGAAGCGATCAGGCTGCACCTCGAGCACCTCGTAGATGGAGTCCGACTTGGGGGCGACGAGGCGGACGCGCTCGCCAACTTTCAGATCGGTCGACAACGCCACCCAACCGTCCCTGGCCGCGGCTTTCTGGTAGATGTCGGGCACCACATCCGTCGCACGCACGACAGCCTGGGGGAAAACGGATTCGACCTGCTGACCAATGACCTTTTTTTGCGGGCGGGCGCCGTTGGTCTTTTCGTCGCGGTAGGTGTAGTCCGTGATTTGAATCTGACTGAGGAGCGCCAAGTCCTTCTTCCCGTCGGAAACGCCCTTCGTGACCTTGATACGCTGATCGGACACGGCGCGGAAGTAGAGGGCATGAATGGCGCCGGTGCCCTTGATTGAAACGTCGGTGAAGCTGTAGGATGCGTTGGGTCCGCTGCCAGCGCCCGCGGTGGTAAGGTTGGCATGCGGTCCTACGTTATCGGTGCCGGTCGAGCCGCTGACTACGAGCAGTGCTTGCGTCGGGTTAGTCGTGCCGATGCCGACGGCTCCGTTCGTATTTACCACCAATCTAGAAGTTCCGCGGACCTGCACATCCAGCGGACGATTTTCGGTGGGGTCAGTTGCGCTAACCCACCCCGTATTGACAATTAATCCGCCGGGACCGGCATTTACGCCCGTTCCGATATGTAGCAACGCTGCGGGATTATTATTGGCGATGCCGACGTTGCCACTGCCGTTTATCCGCATGCGCTCAGCGCCCCCCGTGCCGAACACCAAGTTCATATTCATATCCGTGGTGGTCGCAAACCCGGTCAAGTCGATGAAAGATTTTGTGTTCGCGTTGGTGCCGCCGCCGGCGCTCAACCGCAGAAATCCATCATCGAAGGACACTCCGCCCCCGCTGTAACCGTGGATCTCCGACGTGATGCGGGTCGAGCCGACGGCAGGTCGGACGTTTGCATTGGTAAGCCCGCCCTTCAGCATGAGTGCGCCGGTGTTGCTGATCCGCAGCCGCTCCGCACCGCCGGTGCCGAAGACCAGGGTCTTGTCCATGTCCGCCGCATTGGAAAACCCACTCAGGTCGATGAAGCTCTTGGCGCTGGCGGTGGTGCCGCCGCCGGCACTCAGGCGCAGGAACCCATCGTCGTTAAACGCGCCGACGCTGCCATAGCCGCTAATTTCCGCCGCCACCCGGCTAGCGCCAACCGCGGGCCGGCCCGATGAATTGGTGAGCGCGCCCTTGAGCATCAGCGCGCCATTGACGTCGAGCGCCGCATTCGGGGTGGAGGTGCCGATGCCGACGCGGTTGTTGGTATCGATCACCAGGGCCGAGGCGCCCACGCCGGACTGGAGGAGCAGCCTGCCGCCATTGTCGGTGCGGACGACCGTATCGCCCGCCGCGGCATCGGAGCTGAACTGGCTCGCCGAGGCCGCATAAGTCACGCTGGAGGCCACGTTGCTGGCCGAATTGGCGAGCAGTTGCAGCGAAGGATTGGCGACGCTGGCACCGCCGGCGCGGATGTTGCCGGCCACCTCGAGCTTGGCGCCGGGATTGGCCGCGCCGATGCCGACGTTGCCGCTGTCGAGCACCGTGAGGACACTCGTGCCGTTGGAGCCGACCGACTCGGCATATTTCGCACGGAAGGCGTAGGCGGAAGTGACGAGCTGCTGACGCGGCGTGATTTCGGGGTCGGTGGTGGCGGAATTGCCGTCGTCAATCGTGATGCCGAGGAAGCGCGTGGCGCCGCCGAAGACCGACGCGGAGGCAATCGTGAGGGAGCCGGGGCCCTTCGAGCTCTCGCTGTAGCCGAGCGGCGTGGTGCTCACGGCCGAGCCCTGGCCGATCAGCACGCTGAACTCGCCATCTGAAATCGTTACGACCTGCTGCTCGGAGTAGACGAGGTTGGCCGCCGTGCTTGCCGAGGCATGATCCCAGATGCGGAAGATCACGGTGCGGTTGACGGGATTGGGGCTGGCGCCGACCAGAGAACCGTTGGCGTTGGCGACTTTGCCCTGGAAATTAAAGAGACCGGGGACCGCGCTGGTGGCTGTCTGGGCGTGCACCGGGGCGAGCAGGAAACCGACCGCGAGGATCGGGGACAACACGGACGCGAGCAGTCGGCGTCGCCAAGACAAGACCGAGGCGCAACGAGACAACGAGGGCAGCATATTCATAGTCATGGGAAAGTAATGAAGTGCAGGCAGAGCGGACCTGCAGGAGGTATGGAGAGAGCGCTGAAACGTCCGAAAAGGGGGTAAGGAGGCGTCGGCGAAATAGGAAATTCTACCAGGCGAGAGTAGGTATTATTCGCTGAACAAGAAAAATTGCCGCGAATTTCCTCAAGATAATTGCTTTAAGGACAACTCCTCAGACACACCGAGAATCAACACTAGCGGATGCGACCAATCGGCGGCGTTTGGTCGAGCCGAACCGCTGGGCAGCGGTCGGAGACAGATCGTCGTTGACCAATTCGGGGCGCTCGAAGGGGTATTTGTAATGGTCGAAGGGGTATTCGGGGTGGACGAACGGGTATTCGTAGTCGGCGAAGCGGTATTCGTGTTGGACGAAGGGGGATTCGGGGCGGACGAAGCGGTGCTTGCGGTGGGCGAAACGGTGATTGCGGTCCGTGAAGGGGGCTTGGCGGTTTTGGAAATGGGCTTCCGGGAAACGGGAACGCGCGCCGGGTGAACGGAAATGGGCTGCGGGCGAAGCGAAACGGGCTCCCGGGAAAAGGGAACGTGCTTCCGGGAAATCAGAATGGCCGTTGGGTGATTCGAAATGACCGAAAAGTGAACGGGAATGCCCGTTGCGCGGATCGAAACGACCTTTCGGTAAATCGAAATGGCCGTCCGGTAAATTGGATTGGCCTTCGCGCGGATCGAAATGGCCTTTGCGGAAAATGAAATGGCCTTTGGGTAATCGGAAATGGCCAAAAGTGATGGGAAATGGCCGCTGCGCGTATCGAAACGGTCTTCTGGCAAATCGAAATGACCTGCGGGTAAACCGAAATGGCCTCCGGGTGAATCGAAATGGGCTTCGAGGAAACGGAAGTGGTCTTCGCGCGAAATGAAATGGCCGTTGCGCGGATTGAAGGGGGATTCGCGGAAACGAAAATGGGCAACAGGGGATCGGGAATGGGCGTTCAGGAGGCTGAAACGGGCTTGGCGGACCTCGCGGCGGTTTTTTTTCCGCGAATCAGGCAAATGGAGTGGAGCGAATGGAGGATAGGGAGACCACGAAACACACGAAATACACGAAAGGGACGGAGGTGGCCCACGGAAGACACGGAAAACACGGAAGGACGGAGGTGGCCCACGGAAGACACGGAAAACACGGAAGGACGGAGGTGCCCGCGAAACACGCGAATGAGGCGAATGGGGGAGCCACGAACTACACTAAAACGGAGGGGCGGTGGAAGACGTGGAGGGAGGTGGCCGCAAAAAGGCGCTTGGGGCGGTGGGGTGCGGCGAGGCGTCCCTGCCGGGGTGGCGCACATCGATGCGGAACAAAACTTGCACGGAATGGAGGGTATACCTTTCTTCATTTGCTATTTCGTTGCATGTCTGCGGCCGAACTTACCCTCCCTGAATCAGGCGATCACCACATTGTGCTCGTGGAAGACGATGTGTTGCTGCGCGACTTGCTGGCCCGGGCGCTCGTGGCGCGCTTTGCCCCGCGCACGCTACGGACGTTTGGCGATGGCACGGCGGCGCTGGAGCAGTGCCTGGCGAATCCGCCGGAACTCTTACTCGTCGATTTGCGCCTGCCCGGGGTGGATGGGCGGGAAATCGTCCGGCGCGTGCGCGCTCGGCATCCCCGCCTGCGGTGCATTGTGCTCACGAGCACCGTCACGTCGTCGCTGCCGGCGGAATTGCTGGCGCTGGGCGTGAGCGGATTGGTCGACAAGGCCTCGCCGGCGGAACACGTGGAGCGGGCGGTGGAGCGCGTGCTGGCGGGCGGGATGTATTTCTCCACGCAGATGACGTCCGGCCTGGCCACCTTGCGGCCAATGCCCGAGGGGCCGTCGCCGAGTGTGCTCTCGGAGCGGCAACGCGAGATCGCGCGGCTCGTGACCGGGGGATTGATTTCGAAGGAGATCGCCGAGCGCCTCGGCCTGAGTCCGCGCACGGTGGAAAAAGAACGCGCCGACATCATGGAGAAAATCGGCGTGCGGGATTTATCGGGCTTCATCCGCTGGTGCGTGCGGAATGGGTTGGAATGACGGCGGACTAGAAAATTGGGGATGGGAGATGGGAGTTGGAAGACGGGAGATGGGAGTGGGGGGCCCAAGGGTAGGGACGGCTCTCCGCAGCCGTCCGTTGGGGGCACAGGGGAAGGGGGGATTGCGCGCTGAGGGCGGACGCCTCGGAGAGGCGTCCCTACCTGTTTGCGGTCAGCTGGGGGCCACGGGGAGTAGCACGGTGAAGGTGGTGCCGTGGCCGGGGGCGGTGTCGACTTCGATGGTGCCGCCGTGGCGGGCGATGAAGTCGCGGGCGATGTGGAGGCCGAGGCCGGTGGAGGATTCGCCGCCGGTGGGTTGGGCGGAAAGGCGCTGGAAGGGCTGGAAGAGGCGGCCGAGTTCATCGGCGCCGAGGCCGGGGCCCTGATCGGCGACGGCGACGCAGAGGTGGGCGCCGCGGAGGGCGGCGGTGACGGTGATGGTGCCGCCGGCGGGGGTGTATTTGACGGCGTTGTCGACGAGGTTGTCGAGGGCCTGGGCGAGGCGGGCGGCATCGCCGACGAAGGGCAGGGCGGTGGCCGGTGCGGGGAAGGAGAGCGTCTGGAGTTTCTCGGCGGCGCGGGCGGTGTGGCGGCCGACGACCTCGGCGGTGAGGCGGGCGAGATCGAGCGGGGATTTTTGCAGGGTGAGGTCGCCGCCCTCGATGGCGGAAAGATCGAGGAGATCGCGGACGAGGTCGGACATCTGGTGGGCGTGGCCGCGGACGAGCTGGGCGGCACCGAGGACGGCGGTGGGATCGGCGGATTTTTGCTCGAGCGAATCGGCGCTGCGGAGCATGGAGCGGAGAGGGCCCTTCAAATCGTGGGAGGCGATGGCGAGGAGGCGGGCCTTGAGGACGCCGGCATCCTCGGCGAGGAGTTGGGCGCGGCGGGTTTCCTCGAGGGCGAGGCGCTCGGCGCGGAGGCGAGAGCGCTGGACGACGACGAGGGCGCCGAGGAGCAGGGCAACGGCGACGACGCCGGAGCCGAGGGCGAGGCGCTGGGCGCGGGTGCGGGCGAGCTCGGCCTCGGAGGCACGCAGATCGGCGGCGGTGGCGGCGAGTTGCGCGGAGCGGAGGCGCTCCTCGGCGGCCTTGACCTCGTTGACCCGGGCGAGGCGGGCGAGCTCCTCGTCTTTGCGGGCGACATCGTAGCGGGCCTGGAGCTCGGCGGTCTTTTGGCGGGCGGACTCACCACGGAGGATTTGCTCGGCGGCGGTGGCGCGTTTGTAGGCCGCGAGGGAGGCGGCGAAATCGCCGCGGGCCTCGTGAATCGTGGCGAGGCGGTCGTAGACCGGGGCGGTGACGCCGGGAGAATTGATCGTGTCCGCGTAGCTGCGGGCCTCCTCGGCGCAGGCGAGGGCCTCGTCGCGGCGGTCGAGGGCGAGGAGGACCTGCGCGCGATTGAGCAGGGTTTGGGTGAGCTTGGCGCGGCCGCGCAGCGTGCGGCGGCGCGCATCGACGCGTTCGAGGATGGCGAGTGCCTCGGTGAGACGACCATCGCGAAAGTCGAGCATGGCGAGCGACTCTTCATTATCGGTGAGCTCGGTGGTGCGGCCCGCGGCGCGCTGGAGCTCCAAGGCGCGATTCAGAAAGCGGCGGGACTCGGCGAACTCACCGCGCACGCGGTGGGCGTTGGCGAGGATGGTGGCGCTGGTGGCGATGGACGCGGAGTTCTCCGACTGTTCGGCGGCGGCGAAGGCCTGTTGGGCGAAATCGAGGGCGCGGTCCTTGTCGCCCAATTCCGCGTAGGCGCGGGCGAGACCGTTGAGCGTCTCACGCAAGGTCGAACGCAGGCCGAGGCGCTCGGCGAGCGGGAGGGCTTGCAGGAAGAGTTCGATGCCGGCGGCCAGATCACCGGCGGCGTGGAACGCGGCGGCGCGGACGGTCAGGGCCGTCAACAGCAGGGGCGGTGAACCGAGACGTTCCGCGAGGTCGAGACCGGCGCGAGTGTGGCCGAGCATCGCGGGCAGATCGCTGAGCCGGCCGCGGGCGGCGCCGAGGAGAAGGAGAGCGTAGGCTTCCTCCGTGCGATCGCCGGAGGCGCGCGCGGAGGCGAGATGCTCCTCGGCGGTCTTCTGCGCCTGGGCGGAACTGCGCATGATCACACCCATGGCCTCGCGATACCACGGCGGGGTGCCCTCCGCAGCGACCGAGAGGGCAGATTCGGTCTGGGCCTGGAGTGCAGCCACTCCGCCGACGAGCACGACGGCGACGACCCGCAGGACGCGGGCGAAGGCGAGTAGGAGCTGACCGAGGGGCGACATGAAAAAGCCGGGCGAACGTGGCGGCGCCCGAAGCAGGAGCAAGGAAGCACGGTCCGAGCGGCGCGCACGCAGGAAATGCGCCGAGACAATCGCGCGCGAGGAACTGAAAAGGCGAGGGTGGAGACCACGCCCGGGGAATGGGTGGTTCCGCGCAGGCGGCGGGCCGGCGGGTGCGAGGCACGGGTGAGGCGTCGGGCGGGACGAAGGGGCGGGGCGGAAAGGGCCGCACGTTAAGACGTGCGGCTACGAGAGGCGGCGTTGGGTGGGACGTCCGCACGTTAACACGTGCGGCTACGGGCTACGAGCGGTGGACTTAGAGGCGCGCGGTGAGGCCGAGCTTGAAGCTCGTGCCGGCGCCGGACGCGTAGGACGGGATCTCGCGGCCGAAGGCGTGGACGTAGTCGTTGTTCGTCCAGTCGTTGGTGAGATTGTAGACGTCGAAGTAGAGGGAGTAAGTGCGGCTGAAGTTATACTGGGCCTTGAAATCCCAGAGGGTGCGGGCGTGTTGGAAGACGTCGTAGAGCATGGTGCCGGGGAGGACGCCGGCGCCGGAGCCGTAGGTGCCGGAGGTGGAGCTGCGGAAGAACTCGCTGCGGTAGTTCATCATGATGCGCAGATCGAGGCCGTGGCCGCGCCAGGTGAGGCCGGCGTTGGCGCTGCGGGGGGTGAGATTCGGGAGGCGGGTGGTGGTCTGCGCGGAGCCGAAGTCGCCCTTGGTATCGAGGTAGGTGAAGTTGGCGAAGGAGCCGAGGCCGCGAAGGATGCCGGGGAGAAACGTGTATTGCTGCTGGTGGTTGAGCTCGATGCCGCGGATGCGGGCGGAGCCGATGTTGCGGTTTTGGGTGAGCGTCCAGCCGGCGTAGTCGCCGCCGAAGCCGTTGTCGGCGCCCGCGGGGATGGTGGATTGGAAGGAGCGGAAATAGTTCGTGATCTGTTTCAGAAATACGCCGGCGGAAAGCTGGCCGATGCCCGTGAAGTATTTGGCGACGGTGACGTCGAAGTTGTCGGACGTGTAGGGCTTCAGGTCGGGGTTGCCGCCGGAGATGGTCTGGCTGAGCTCGTTGGGGACGAGGGTGGGCAGGAGGCTCGTGGGGACGGGGCGGGTGATGGATTTCGAGTAGCTGGCGCGGGCCTGGATGTCCTGCGAGACGTCGTAGACAAAGTGGAGGCCGGGGAACGCGTTGTTGTATTTAGTGCCGGCGGTGGCTTTGCCGCGGAAATTGTTGAGCGCGCGGGCGGCGTTTACCTCGGGGGTGGCGGTGGCGAGGTTGGTATTGGTGGAGTTGGAAACGCGGATGAGGTTGGAGCCGTTGGTTTCGGTCTGTTCCCAGCGGAGGCCGGTGAGGATGCGGAGGCGGTGGAGCTTGAGGCTGCCCTGCGCGTAGCCGGCGTTGATGGTCTCGTCGAACTCGGCGTCGTTGAGGCGGGAGTTGTAGAGGGTGTTCCAGACATCGGAGGCGGATTGCGTCCAGTTTTTCGGGTCAGCCCAGACATCGTTGGCGAGGCCGGTTTGGGGGAGCTGCAAGAAAGGGAAAGGACCGTAGCGGCCGCCGGACATGCGCATGTTGTAACCGACCCAGGGAGTGATGCCGCCATTGGCGACGGTGGTGGGGCGGCCGGCGTAAGTGTAGTAGGTGAGGTCGCGGTTGGCCTTCTGGTAGAAGCCGGCCTGTTTGACGCCGACCTTGAGGGTGAACGGCACGGCGGTGGCGAAGACGTTTTCCAAATCGGCGCGGCCGCCCCAGCGCTGAGCGGGCGCGGAGTAGCTGATCAACTGCGAATCGGGGCGGACGGTGTAGTTGACGGGATTGGTCCAATCGGGGCCGCCGGTCTGGATGACGGCGGGGTCCCAGTCGTCGTGGCCGCGGCGGTCGAGGCGCCAGCTGACGCCGGAGAGGCGGGCGAAGAGCTGGTTGAGCTGGGGATACTGGGTGCGGTTCTTCGAGTAGTTGAGCTCGACGGTGAGCTTGCCGCTGCCGCCGAAGAGGCGCTGCTCGATGCCGCCGGAGAGCGTGGTGCTCTCGCTCTCGCGGATGTAGAGGACGGACTCGAGATCGATGGTGCCGTTCCTGGCCTCGAGGTTGTCGTAGGTGCTGCCGGCAGTGAAGTTGGCGGCGGCGGCGGTGTTGAAGAGTTTCCACCGAAAGTAGGACGGCGAGGAGCCGCTGCGGCGCTTCACGCGGTTGTAGGTGCTCTTCACGAAGAGCGTGGTGGCGTCGGTGACCTTGTAGTCCGCGTTGAGACCGAGATTGAGCGAGGGCGACTGGTGGCCGATGGCACCCCACTGGCCGGCGCCGTAAGCGCGCTGGAGCGGCTCATTGGGCGCGGCGGAGGCGACGAAGAAGGACGTCTGGGCGGCGGAGGCCTGGCGCGGGCCGACCTCGGAGATGAGGCCGTTGCCGATGTTGCGCTGGAAGGTGCCGACGAGGCCGAGGTTGTTTTTGCCGCCGAAGACGGAGAAGACGTCGGAGTAGCTGAGATTGAAAAGATCGAGCTCCGGGCGGTCGTGGTAGGGGATGCTCTTGTCCTCGTAGCTATTGGCCCACGACGTGCCGGCGGTGAGGGTGATGAGACGGCCGGGTGTGCGGTCGTAGGCGCGCTTGGTGCGGAGGTTCATGTAGCCGGCGATGGCGTTACCGTCCATGTCGGGCGTGGGTGACTTGATGATCTCGGCGGAGGCGAGGGTGCCGGTGCTGACCTGACCGAAGTAGACGTTGCCGTTGCTAATCGACGTGCCGCCGGAGACGGCGATCTGGGAACCGTCGACGAGGAGCGAGGAGAAGTCCTGGGTCATGCCGCGGATGTAGATTGCGCCGACCTCGCCCCCGGAGCCATCGACCGAGACGCCGGGGAGGCGCTGGAGCATTTCGCCGATGGCGGCGCCGGGATTACCGAAGGCATCGATGGCGGCGACGGTGCGGACGTTGGCGGACTGGCGCTCCTCCTGGATGGCGGCGGCCTGGCCCTCGCGGAGACCCTTCACGACGAATTTCTCGGCCTTGTAGATGGTGGAGGTGAGTGCGATGTCGCGGACGACGGTCTGGCCGGCGGTGGTGGGGACGGTGATCTGCTGGTCGTCGAGGCCCGGGTAGGAGACGAGGAGGCGCGGCGTGCCGGCGGGGACGGCGAGGCGGTAGGAGCCGTTGAGATCGGTGACGGCGCGGAGTTCGGTGCCATCGACGGTGACGACCACGCTGGTGAGGACATCGCCGGTGGCGATGTTGGTGATGCGGCCGGTGACGACGGCATTGGACTCGGCGGCGACGAGGGCGGCGAGCGGGAGCAGGAGACCGAGACAGGCGGTAAGGAAAACGGGCACGAAGGAGCGACCGGTCGGGGCGGCAGCGGAATGCATGGGCGGGAGTGAGTGGTAACCGGTTGGAGAATTAAAGACGAAAGTCAGGCGTGGTCCCGCGCAGAGCGACTGGCGTGCCAGCAGCGGAATTTGGTTTTCAAGGCGGTGGCGATGCGGAGACTGCGCGCACCCCTCTATGATGACGAATACCCTGCGTCGGTGTGTGTTGGTATGGTTGTGCGGCTGGCTGGTGGCGGCGGCCGGAGCTGCGGCGGAACGCGGTGCGCGGCCGAACATCCTCTTCGTGCTCGCCGATCAATGGCGGGCGCAGGCGTTTGGCTTTGCGGGTGATCCGAATGCACAAACGCCGATCATCGACCGCCTCGCGGGCGAGAGCGTGAATTTCAAGCACGCGGTCGCGGGCATGCCCGTGTGCTCGCCGACGCGGGCCTCGTTGCTGACCGGGCAGAAGCCGCTGACGCACGGAATTTTTTTGAACGACGTGACGCTGAATCTCGAGGCGGTAACGCTCGCGAAAATCCTGCAGAGCGCGGGCTACGATACGGGCGCGATCGGCAAGTGGCACATCGATGGACACGGACGGAGCAACTTCATCCCGCGCGAACGGCGGCAGGGTTTTGATTACTGGAAGGTCCTCGAGTGCACGCATGCTTACAACAACTCGCCCTACTTCGGGGCCACGCCGGAGCCGTTGAAGTGGGACGGCTACGATGCGTTTGACCAGACGAAGGCGGCGGTGGAGTTCGTGCGCACGCGGGCGAAGGGAGCGAAGCCGTTTCTCCTCTGGCTCGCGTGGGGTCCACCGCATAATCCCTACGGCACGGCGCCGGAGAAATACCGGGCGCGCTTCGACCCGGCGAAGATGCAGCTGCGGCCCAACGTGCCGGAGGCGTTTGCGGCGGCGACACGCAAGGACCTCGCGGGCTATTACGCGCACGCGGCGGCACTCGACGATGCGGTGGGCGATTTGCTGACGGCGCTGCGCGAGAGCGGGCTCGAGGACAACACGATCGTTGTCTTCACCGCGGACCACGGCGACATGCTTGGATCGCACGGGATGATTCGGAAACAGAAGCCCTATGATGAGTCGGCGCGCGTGCCGATGCTGGTGCGCTGGCCGGCGGGGCTCGGGAAGAAAGGACGCGTGCTCGATGCGCCGATCAATTCGGAAGATTTGATGCCGACGCTGCTCGGGTTCGCGGGCTTGAAGGTGCCGGCAAGTGTCGAGGGACTCGACTACAGCGACTATGCGCGCGGTGGAAAAAATCCCGGCGACGGCGCGACGGTGCTCACGTGTGTGTCGCCCTTCGGGGAATTTGAGCGGCGCGTGGGCGGCAAGGAATACCGCGGAATCCGGACGACGCGCTACACGTATGTGCGCGACCTGAACGGACCGTGGCTGCTCTTCGACAACGAGACCGATCCGTATCAGCTGAAGAATCTCGTCGGCAGCAGCGAACCGGCGCACGTGAAACTGCAGGCGGAGTTGGACGCGTGGCTGAACCGGAAGCTGAAGGCGAACGGCGACGCGTTTCTGCGCGGGCCGGAATATGTCGCGAAGTGGGGGTATAAGACCGATCCGAACGGGACGGTGAAGTATACACCGTGAGGCGGCGCGGACCGGGGAGCGGGCGGCGGGAACGACGAACCGCCGCACGCTGAGGCGTGCGGCTACCGGAGGACGGACGGGTAAAATAAAAAACGCGCCACCGGTGAAGGTGGCGCGTGGGGAAGACGAAAGACTTGCGGACGGCTCGGAGAGCCGTCCCTACCTGAGGTTGGTGCTTAGAACTTCTTCGTGATGTCCAGGTAGAGGAAGCGCGGGAGGAAGTAGTTGGTCGCTTCCGCGTAGCCGGTGGTGGAGGCGGTGAGGGGCGGGTTCTTGTCGAACACGTTGTTGGCACCGAGGGTCACGCGGGTGGCGCGGGGGAAGTCGTAGGTGAGCTGCAGGCCGGTGATGGTCTGCTGTTTCACGCGGACGACGCTCGGGGCGAGGTCGTTGAAGCCGGCGATGTAGTCGGCGGTAACGCCGGCGCCGAACTTCTGGTAGTTCCAGGTGAGGCTGGTGTTGCCGCGGAAGTTCGGAACTTCGTAGGTGCGGAGCGTCTCGACGGCCGCGAGGTCGGGGCGGGTCTTGATGATCGCGTGGAAGGTGGTGCTGCCGGCGGCGCGGGCGGTGAAGCGGCCGTAGTTCTTCGTGGTCAGGCGATACTCGGCGCTGAGGTCCATGCCCTTAGTGACGGCGGTGCCGTAGTTGCCGGTGACGGTGCGGATGCGGAGGAGTTCGCCGGGGAGGTTGTTGGCGGAGTCGCTCGCGGTGGGCGCGGCGCGGTCCACGAAGCCGGGGAAGAGCGCGGGGTTGGCGAGGATGATCGCGGGCGTGGCCGGAGAGCCGATACGGTCGGTGACATCCACTTTGTAGAAGTCGACGCTGAGCGAGAGGCCGGCGAGGGCCTTGGGCTGGAAGAGGACGCCGTAGTTGTAGGACTCGGATTTTTCCGGGCTCAGCAGCGGGTTGCCGCCGGAGACGATCTGGCGCTGGCCGGTGCCGGTATCGTTGATGTTGGAGCCGGGTTTGCCGGTGCGGAGCGGATCGGCGAGGTTGAACACGATGCTCGTGGACTGTGGCTGATAGAGCTCAGCGAGCGACGGGGCGCGGTAGCCCTTGCCCCAGGAGGCGCGGAACGTGATCTGGTTGTCGACGGGCTGCCAGCGGAGACCGAGCTTCGGGACGGACGTGTTGCGGAAGCCATCGGCGTTGTAGTGTTCGGCGCGGCCGGCGGCGTTGAGCTCGAGGGTCGCGAGGCCGGGGATCTTCTGGGCGGGAGCGGCGAGCGGGAGGCTGAACTCGACGAAGGCGGATGAGACGCGGCGCGTGCCCTTGGACTGCGGGACGGGCGTGGACTGATTGAGGAGCTGGTCCTGGGTGCGGTGATCGCGGAAGCTCTCTTCGCGCCACTCGGCGCCGGTGGCGAGAGCGAGGTCGCCGGCCGGGAGTTTGTAGACGGAGCCGGTGGCCTTGAAGTCGAGGGAGACGAGCTCGGTGAAGGCGTCGCGGGTGCCGGTGGTGGCGAGCTTGGCGATGGTGGCGGGGTTGTTCGCGATCTTGGCGTTGCTGAAGAGATTCAGCGCGGTGGTCTTGTTGGTGTCGGCGAGGGCGGCATTGACCGCGGCCTGCGAGAGCCAGCCGGAGGGGAGATCGTTGTGGGCGGTCGAGCGGTTGTAGAGGAACGAGCTGTCGAAGCTCCACGTGTTGGAGGCCTTGCCCTTGAAACCGGCGACGACGCGCTTGAATTCATTGGTGGTCTCGGTGACGCGCGGGCCGGCTTCGGTGAAGCGGTAGACGAGCGTGGCGCCGGCGGTGGGATCATTGACGACGGCGACGCCGAAGGGGTTGTAGGCGGCGTTGGCGGGGAGTGTGACGAAGTTGAGATTCGTGATGGGGCTCGCGGAGAGATATTCGAGGTTGGTGTTCTTCTGGTAGTTCACCTCGCCGTAGGCGATGAGCGACGGGGCGAACTCATAGCTGGCGGTCGCGAGGGCACCGTAGCGCGTGACGCGCGGTTGGGGCGTGAGCGCCTCATTGCTGTTGAAACGATTCTGCGTGGCGGTGGCAGCAGTGGTGTTGAAGCTCGGCGGGAAAGTCGCGGCGGTATTCTCGACCGTGAATGTGCGCGCCGCGGCGGCGGTGCCGGCGGGGATGACCGCGCCCGTGATGGGGTTGGTGCCGCCGACCGGGACGGTGAACGTGCCGGGGTTGTTGCCGTTGGAGAGGAAGAGGAGCTTGGGCGAGAGTTCGCCGTATTGGATCTTCGCCTGGTGCATGTAGTTCGCGAGGGCGAAGACCTTCATCTTGCCGTCGGTGGCGCCGGTGTAGACGGAACCCTTGACGGTGTTGGCGGCGATGCCGCCGGGGAAGTCACCGTAGTAGCCGCGGACGGTGGAGCCCTGGACGTTGTCCTTGAGGATGAGGTTCACCACGCCGGAAACGGCGTCGGCACCGTAGACGGCGGAGGCGCCGTCCTTGAGAACTTCGACGCGCGCGATGGCGTCGATCGGGATCATGTTCAAATCGACGAACTGGATGGTCCCGAGCGAGGCAGCGCTGCCGCCCTGGGCGAACGGGGCGTTGGTGACGCGGCGGCCGTTGAGGAGGACAAGGGTGGAATTGGCGCCGAGGCCGCGGAGGGAGACGGAGGCGGTGCCGGGCGAGGAGGTGTTGACGCGGTTTTCGCCGAAGCCATTGGCGCCGGCCTCGGGGAGCTTCTTGAAGAACGTGTAGAGATTACCGGTGCCGGCCTGCTCGACCTCGGCGGTCGAGATGACGCGGAGGTTGGCGCCGCCGACGGATTCACCGGCGCGGAGATTGGAGCCGGTCACGGTGAAGGCTTCGAGCTTCACGGCGGATTCGGCCGCGGAGGGCGCGGGAGTTTGAGCGGCGACGAACGCGGGGAGCGCGGCGGCGACGAGGGCCAGGTAGGCGGATTTCGTTTTCAGGTTCATGGTTGGTGGTGTGGTCAGACTAACGGACTAAAGGGGAAGGGAGTCGCGGGGCGGACTATTTCAACCCGGAGGCGAGGGCGGTGTTGATGCGCTGGGCGATGGCGCGCAGCTGCGTCTTCACGGCGGCAGCATCGACGGTGAGGAGACGGCGGTCCTGCATGACGACGCGGCCGTGGATGATGGTCGTGCGGACGTCCTTGGGACTGGCGGCGTAGACGAGGGCGGAGTAAACGTCGTAAAGCGGGACGAGGGCGGTGGCGTTGTGATCGAGGATGATCACATCGGCGAGTTTGCCGGGCTCGAGGGAGCCGAGGTCGGCTTCGCGGTGGATGGCGCGGGCGCCACCCATCGTGGCCATCTCGACGACCTTGATGGCGGGCATGACGTTGCGGTCCTTGCGATCGAGCTTGTGGAGCTTGGCGACGTAGCCGAGCTGGCCGAGGACATCGAGGGTGTTGCCGCTCATGGGGCCGTCGGTGCCGAGGCCGACGCGGAGGCCGTCGTCGAACATCTTGAGCGCGGGGGCGACGCCCTTGGCAGACTTGATGTTGGCGACCATGTTGTGGGCGATGCCGACGTCGCGGGCCTTGAGGAGGGCGAGGTCGGAGTCGGTGACGAAGATGCAATGCGCGGCGATGAGGCGGCGGTTGAGGAGGCCGAGGGAGTCGAGATACTCGACCGGCGTCATGTTGTGGTCCTTCCGGAGCGAGGTCATTTCCTCGGTCATCTCGGCGAGGTGCATGAGGACGGGGAGATTGAGCTCGGCGGAGACGGCGGCGATCTCGCGGAGATGGGCGGCGTCGAGCGTGTAGGGGGCGTGCGGGGCGAGGGCCGGGGTGATGAGCGGATCGTCGCGGAACTCGGCGGCGAGCTTCTTGGCCAGGGCGAGGCCGCCGTAGGGCGCGGGAGAATCGGGCGCGGGGAAATTGATGACGGTCTCGCCGACGATGCCGCGCATGCCGAGCTGTTTCGCGACGCGGGCGACCTCGTCCTCGAAGTAATACATGTCGACGAAGGTCGTGGTGCCGCCCTCGATCATCTCCATGAGGCCGAGAAGGGTGCCCCAGTGGACGAGCTCGCGGTCGAGGAGGTTTTTCTCGAGGGGAAAGATAAAGCGGCGGAGACGGTCGGGCACATCGTCACCGAGGCCGCGGAAGACGGTCATCGCGGCGTGGGTGTGGGTGTTGATCATGCCCGGCAGGACGATGTCGCCGCCGGCGTTGATCGTCTGTTTGGCCGTGAACTGGGCGGCGAGGGTGGCGGGGCCGACGGCGATGATGCGGGAGTCGCGAATGACGACCGTGCCATCCTCGATGATGTCCTTCCGGTCGTTCATCGTCACGACATAGGCGTGGGTGATGACCAAGTCGGCGGGGGCGGGCGGAGGGGTTTGGGCAGCCGCGGCCGTCGCGCCGAGGAGAGCGGCGAGGAGTGAGAGCAAGTGCGACGGACGAGTCATGGAGAGAGGCGAAAGGGAGACCATGGAGCACCGGTGGTGCCAGCCAAGCGCGGAAACAGGGAGGCCGAGCAGGTAGAAGCACTCAGCCTAGCTGCTGCCGCGCGACAAATAGAAGGGAACCGGTCGCCCCAGACCGGAACCACGGCGATTTGTTCGCCCGGACGTTGCGTTTCGGGGTGGGATCGGGGTTTTTCGGGCGCCCCCTCTTATGCAGTCCCACCGCAAAATCGTAACCTCATCGCCCGAAAACAGTGAGACGCCGCTGGAGAACCAGGCTGGCTGGGTGACGCCGAACCGCCTGTTCTTTGTGCGCAATCATTTTGAGCCACCGGCGGTCGGCGAAGCGGCGACGTGGGCCTGCACGTTGGAAGGCTTGGTGGCGCGACCGACGACGTGGCCCTGGGCGCAGCTGGCGGCGATGCCGCAGCACACGGTGTTTGCGACGGTGGAGTGCGCCGGCAACGGGCGGTCGTTTCTGCAGGAACGGGCGGCCGGGGTGCAATGGGGCGCGGGCGCGATCGGGCATGCGGAGTGGACCGGAGTGCGGCTGCGCGACCTCTTGGAGCCGGCGGGATTGTTGAGCGCGGCGCGGGAGATCGTCTTTGAAGGAGCGGACCGCGGGGAAGAGGACGGAATCGCGATGAGTTTTACGCGGAGCCTGCCGGTCGCGAAGGCGCTCCATCCGGATACGATCATTGCGCTCCGGATGAATGGCGAGTGGCTGGAGCCGAACCACGGGGCACCGATGAGGCTGTTTGTGCCCGGCTGGTATGGCGTGGCCTCGGTCAAGTGGCTGCGCACGATGCGAGTGATCGATCACGCATATCAGGGGTTTTTCCAAACGGTGAAGTATGCGGTCAACCGCCCCGGACCGGAGGGAAAGCGGGCCGAACCGATCGGCGCCGGGGTGGTGAAGAGCGAGCTGCTGCAGCCAACGGAAGGTGCCGAGCTCGGGCTCGGGACGCATCACTTCGCCGGACTGGCGTGGGGCGGTGAAGAGCGGGTGGCGCGGGTGGATGTGTCGACCGATGGTGGACGGACCTGGCTGGCCGCGCATTTGCAGGGCACGCCGCAGCCCTACAGCTGGTGTCAGTGGGAGACCCGCTGGACGGTGAGTGCGCCGGGTGACTACGTGATTATGGTGCGGGCCTTCACCGAGACGGGTCAGGCGCAGCCGTTTGACTACGACCCGGATAATCTCGGCTACATCATCAACACCGTGCGCGGGCGCCGGGTGAGTGTGAGTGCGGGCCGACCGACGCGGGTGACGTTTGCCGACGCGCCGGCATGGTCGGACTTCATGGAGACCTATGCGGAGGAAAACGCGCGCCGACCGCTCGATCTTGAGCTCGCGTTGACCTCGGGTGACGGGATCTGACGGGGCAGGACCGACCGCTAGCGAACTACCGCGGCGAGCGGGCGGTCGGGCAGGTAGTATTCTACGTAGCCGAGCATCATCTCGTCGAACGTCTGCGGGCCCCAGAGCACGGTCTTGGTGGCGTCGGGGTTGGCGGGATTGGCGGTGCTGTTGTCATACCACGCGGTGTAGATGAGGCGGGCGCCGCGCGGGAGGGTGAGGGGCTCGGCGAACTGGTATTGGAGCTGCCAGTTGAAATCGTAGGCGGGCACGTCGAGCAGTGTGCGGCGGTTGCCGTCGGGGAGCACGACCTCGTAGCGGGCAGCCTGGCCGCGCACGTGCATGTGGGGGATGAAGCTGAGCAGCGTGGCAGCGGCGGGCAGGGTGATCGACGTCGTCTCCGGATGGTGGGCGGCGCCGGGGGGAATGCTGATCTTGGTATTGGCGAGGCCGATGACCTGAATCGCGTGCTGCGGCGGGGCGGAGGCGAAGCGGAGGGCGATCTGGGTGCGATCGGTGGTGGCACGCCCGTTGGGCGTGTAGTGCATCTGAAACGTGAGCGTGGAGCCGGCGGGGATGAGTTTGCCGAAGCCGGGTGGGAAGGTGGCGTGGCTGTTGCCGGGCACATAGGCGGCAAAGAAGCCGGAGCGCTCGTCGTCTTTCTCGCCGCGCTTGCCCGCGCCGGGCGGGCGCACGCGGACGATCACATGGTGGACGACGGCGCGGACGCCGGGGTGGATCTCGTAAGCTTGGATCCATTGATCCGCGGTGAATTTCGTTTCCACGCGGATGGTTTGATAGGGCATGACGCCCTCGGCGGGGATCGAGACGGCGCGGGGAAACTCGAGCACGACGTCGGGCCGGCCGATGGTCCAGCCGTCGGGAAACTCGCGGGGCAAGGGGGCATCGGCGGGATCGCCGAGGGGTTTGTCGCCGGCGAGCCACGCGAGGAAGTCGGCGTGGTCGGCGGCGGCGAGGGAGCGGTCGTTTTTCCAGTGAGACGTTTCACCGGCGGCTGGCGGGGCGGCAAACCACGGCGGCATGGCGCCGCGGGTGATCTGTTTGCGCATCATGCCGGCGTGCGAGCGGACGTCGTCGTAGGTCGCGAGACTGAACGGAGCGACGCCGCCGGCGCGGTGGCATTCGAGGCAGTTTTGCTGAATGAGGCGCGAGATGCGGTTGTGGTAGGTGATGGCCGCGGGCGCGTTGGACGGGGTGGCGGACGGCGAAGCAGGAAGATCGAGCGTGCAGCCGGGGGCCTCGGTGGCGGCGATCGGAACGGGTTGGCCGGCGAGGGCGGCGGTGAGGGCGTCGCGCAGGTAGGTGGTGCGGGGGGCGTCGAGTGCGTAGCCGAGGCCGTATTGGTCATCGAGGGCGCCGCGGTAAAGGAGCGTCCGCGCGGCATCGAGGACGAAGACCTCGGCGGTGGTTTGAGCGCCGAGCGCGGTGGCGAGGCGCTGGTCGCGGTCGTGGACGGTGCGGCCGCGGCGGGACGTCTCGCGGATGACGGCGCGGAGATCGGCGACGGAGTCGGACGCAGTCGGGTCGACGAAGAGGAAGGCGACGTCGCGGGCGGAAAACTCGTGGGCGAGACGCGCGAGGGCGGGCGCGTATTTCTGCGTGACGGGGCAGGAGGTGCTGGTGAACGCGATGACGAGGAGACGCGACGAACGAAAATCGGAGAAACGGCCGGGGCGGTCGTCGAGGTCAGTGAAGGCTACGTCCGGCACGAGCCGGCCAACGCCGTGCTCGGCGGCGCGGATGACGCGGGGGCCTTGGCGGGGGGAGGGGGCGGGGTCGGCGGCGGAGGCAGACAAGGCCGAGGCGCAGACGAGAACGGAGAAGAGACGACCGAGACGCATGGGCTGGGAATGACGCAGGTTGCCTAAATCCGTTACGACCCCGAGGCGAGGCGGCAGAAGCGCTCCGGCTGGCTCAGGAGTGGGTGCGGCGGACGGGGATGACCAACTCTTGATGGCGAAAGAAGGCGATCGCGAGGGGCGTGATGGCGAGCAGGGCTCCGGCGAACGAAGGCCAGCGTTGCCGGTCGAGGAGAAAGCCGAGCACGGCCAGCGTGGGAGCGACGACCCCGAAAAACAGGGGCAGCGAACGCAGCGAAAAGGAGATAAATCCGCCCAAGAGCAGCGCAGGCAGGGACACAGCCGGTGGCACGAGCACGACCAGAACGGCGGCGACGAAGGGAATCGGGGCGACGGCCTTGCCGGGATACCGGAAAATGAGGCCGATCAAGACGACACAGAGCGTGGCGCAGAGGAGCGGCAAAACGTAGCGGGCCCAAGCGGCATGCGCAGCGTAGAAAGTGGAAAGGGTGCCGAGGTCGTCGATGAGGGCGAGCACACCATAGGCGGCGATCGCTCCACGAAAGAGGTCAATCCAGTGGCCCCAAAAGCGGAGCACCTGCTTCATCATCATCCACACGCTGCCATTGCGTCGCTCGATATCGAGGTCGCGCAGCGCGCGAAAGCGCCGCTTCCGGCTGTAGAAAGCCGGTAGAGGGGCGATGAGCGCGATCGCAGCCGCGATCAAGAGGATCCAACGGGACGCCATACGTAGAAACCAGAGATGGCCCGGCTAAGGTCGAGTGGTAAAAACACGCATGATTTTAGGTAGGCGGCTAGTTTTTGTCCTCATTAAAGACGGAAAAATGCAGACTCATCAGGGGAAATTTTTCTGCGCGCCGGCGACGGCGGGTGAAACGGTGCCATCGGCGGCAATAAGCGGCACGGGATGGGAAACTCGGCCGAGGGCGCGCACGCCGGGGCCGGCGCCAGTGACGCCGAGGTCGGCGTCGGAGGCGGCGGCGAGGGCGGCGAGGCGGGCGACGACGTCGGGGTGTTGGGCGGCGACGTCGGTGGCTTCGCCGATATCGGTGGCGAGGTTATAGAGTTCCTTTTTCTCGAGGTGGAGTTTCCAGGGGCCGGAGCGGATGGCTTCGAGGACGAGGCCGCGGTGGTAGAGAAACGTGTCGCGCGGTGGCGTGGCGGGGGCGCCGGTGAGAACGGGCCAAAGATCGACGCCGTCGATCTTGCGGGCGGGGTCGAGTGGGGCGCGGGCGAGCTGCGCAAAGGTGGGGAGCACATCCATCATGGTGGTGATGGCGTCGGTGGACGTGCCGGCAGGGATGTGTCCAGGCCACCAGGCGAGGGCGGGGACGCGGATGCCGCCCTCGAGGGTGGAACCCTTGCTGCCGCGGAGGGGCGTGTTGGTGGCGCCCTGGTTGACCGGGCCGCCGTTGTCGGAGACGAAGACGATGACGGTGTTGCGGTCGAGCTGGCGCTCGCGGAGAGCGGTGAGGAGCTCGCCGACACTGGCGTCGATTTCCTGCACCCAGTCGCCGAGGAGGCCGTTCGGCGAGGAGCCGCGGAATTTTTCGGACGGGTAGCGCGGGAAATGCACGGCGTTGTGGGCGAGGTAGAGGAAGAACGGGCGTTGGCGCGCCTGCGCGTCGCGGATGAACGCGAGGGATTTTTCGGTGTAGCGGCGGACGAGGTCGAGTTGCTCGTCGATGCGGACGCGGCCGATGACGGTGTCGTTTTCGAGGAGGGCGAGCGGGGGCTGGGGGGCGCGGAGGCCGGTCTCGTCGTTGGCGGGCGGGGTGGCGGCTTTTTTGGCGACGGCGTTTTTGTTCTTCGCCTTGGCGGCGGCGTTGGGGGCGGCGGGCGGGGCGCCGAAATCGCGCTTGGTGCCATCGTCGCCGGGGCCCATGTCGTTGGAATAGGGGAGGCCGTAGTAGTAATCGAAGCCCTGCTGGCGCGGGAGGAAGGCGGGTTGGTCACCGAGGTGCCATTTGCCGATGCAGGCGGTGGCGTAGCCGGCGGCGCGGAGGACGTCGGCGATGGTGTGCTCCTCGGGCGAGAGGCCGACGGCGGCGGCGGGGAACAGCACGTGGGGGATGGGGAGGACGCGTTTTGGATAGCAGCCGGTAAGGAGGGCGGCGCGGGACGGGGAGCAGACCGGGGCGGCGTAGTGGCTGCGGAGGACGCGGCCCTCGGCGGCGAGGCGGTCGAGGTTAGGCGTGCGGTTGGTGGAACCGAAGGGGCCGATCTCGTGGTAGCCGAGATCGTCGATGTTGATCAGAATGAAATTGGGGCGGGCGGGCTCGGTTGTCGCGGCGGACGCCGCGGAGACGAGGGCGACGACGGAGAGAAGGAGGGACAGGGAGACGGGGAGAAAGCGGAGGCGGGGGAGCATGGGGTGGGGAGAGAATAGTCGGAGGGGGAGGAGTCCGAAGTGATCCCGCCTCTCACGAGGCGGGCTGCGGGGTGGGTAACGGCGTGGGTTACTTGGACTTTTTCTTGCCGCCTTTTTTCGCGTTGGCGGCGGGGCCGTCGCGGTCGAGGAGGTCGGGGAGGGGGAGGTAGTCGAAATCGAGGATCATCTTTTCGGCGAGGGCGGTGCGGAGCGCGACTTCGACGGTGCGGAGCTCAGGCTGGCCACTGAGGTTGGTGAGTTCGGAGGGGTCGGCTTCGAGGTCGTAGAGTTCGTAGACGGGGCGCGGGGTGGTGAAGTAGGTCGCGCGGAGGCCGGCGCTGAGTTTCCCCGTTTCGTTGGCGGCGGTGATGTCGCGCCAACCGGGGCCGCCGGCGGAGTCGACGGGGCTGTAGGGAATCCACGGCGTGCAGTTGTAGATGAGTTTGTAGCGGTCGCTGCGGACGGCGCGGCCGAGGTCGTAGCCGCTGCTCTTCATGGCGACGGTCACGGGCGCGCTGCCGTGGGGGCCGCGCTCGATGAAGATATGGCGACGGGGCGGCGTGGTGGATTCGCCGCGGAGGAGCGGGAGAAAGTTCACACCGGACATTTTCGCGCCGGGCTTCAGGCCGGCGGCGGCGAGAAGGGTGGGGGCGAGGTCTTCGCCGCTGAGGATGGCGCGGGACTCGGTGCCGGGCTTGATCACGCCGGGCCAGCGGACGACGAACGGGACGTTGGAGCCGGGATCGTAGAGGGAGCCCTTGCCGTGGGGGAAGGCGAGGCCGTTGTCGCCGGCGAAGACCACGAGGGTGTTGGCGGCGAAACCGCGCGCGGCGAGGAGGTCGAGGACGGCTTTCATACTGCGGTCGACGCGGTTTACTTCGCCGCAGTAGTCGGCGAGTTGCTCGCGGAGACCGGGGACGTCGGGCCAGTGGGCGGGGAGTTTAAGCGAGGCGGGATCGGGGCGGTCGGAGGCGGGGGGCGTCCACGGGTGGTGGGGATCGCTGAAGTTGAGCCAAAGGCAGAACGGTTTGTCGGCGGGCTTCTGGTCGAGGAACTCACGCATCTGTTCGATGGCGAGTTCGTCGGAGCCGGTGCGGAGGTAGTCGACGCGTTGCGCGAAGGTTCGCAGGCCGTGATCGACGAGGAGTTTCGAGGCGCCGGGGCCGGCGTTGGCGCCCGCGGAGCCGTCGAGGTGGTAAGTGCGGCCGCAGATGCCGGTGAAGTAGCCGGCCTGCTCCCGGAGGAGTTCAGGGAAGGTGATTTCGTCGCGCGGGAGCGGAGAGGAGAAACGGGTGATGCGGGCGGCCACGGCGGAGCGGCCGGTGAGGTAACCGGCGCGGGACGGCACGCACTGCGGCGCGACGGTGAAGAAGCGGTGGAACTTCATGCCCTCGGCGGCGAGGCGGTCGAGGGTGGGGGTGCGGACGTTGGAGTCGCCGTAGGTGCCGAGGAACGGGTAGCTGTGGTCGTCGGAGAGGACGAAGAGGATGTTGGGCTTAGCGGTGGGGGCGGCGGCGCGAAGGGAGGCAGTGAGCGCGCCGAGGGGGAGGAGGGCGAGGAAGACGCGGATAACGAGACACACGGAGCGAGGGCGGGTCATGGGGAGCGAAGGGGTGGACGCGGTAGGGGTTAAGCGGAGGGCAAGACGCTAGCGGGAGCAGAGCGCTACGAACATTTCGCGGAAGCGGGATTCGGCGAGGCGTTTTTGGACCCGGGCGCGACGCTCACCGAGGCCGGGTTCCCAGCCGGGGTCCCAGCTGAGCATGTCGCCGTAGTTCGCGCCGGGGGCGAGGTTCACGTCGATGAAGTAGTCGTCGAGGCGCGTGACGAGGGATTCGTCGAGCCAGGTGGCGGCGGCGACCTCGTCCCACATGGGGCGGGCGCGTTGGCCGAAGCGGTCGAGGTAGCGGGCAAGGGGCGTGTCGGCGCGGGCGATCTCAGCGAACATCTCGGGCGTGGATTTCACATCCTGCGAGATGTCGATGGGTGAACAGGTGACGCGGGCCCACGGGGCGCGGAGGACGGCGTGGGCGGCCTCGGCGTCGAAGCGGATATTGAATTCGCGACGCGGGTGGTGGCGAAACTCACGGGCCTCGGTGTGGGGATTGAAGGCGCCGCCCATGAAGTGGAGTTCGCGGATGAGCGCGGGGAGCGTGGGCTCGAGTGAGAGGGCGAGGGCGATGTCGGTGAGCGGGCCGGCGCACCAGAGCGTGATCTCGCCGGGATGGGCGCGGGCCAAGCGGACGATGAAGGTGGCGGCGGACTCGGTGGCGGGAGCGGTGGAGGGATTGCCCTCGGGGAGATCGGGGGTGTGGCGCGGGTCGGCCCACTTGCCGGGGCGGGCGAGATCCCAAGCGCCCTTGTAGATGAGTTTGCCGTGGCGCTTTTCCCAGTCGGTGGTGGAGGCGGCCGTGTTGACCAGTGGGTGTTCGGCGCCGGGGACGACAGGGATATCTGTGCGGCCGATGATCTCGAGGAAACGGAGGGCGTGGCGGACTTGTTGGTCGCGCCAGTGGTCGCCGGTGGGCACACAGACGCCCAGGACCTCGGTGTCAGGGGACTGGAGGAGCAACGCGATGGACTGAAGGTTACTCGTGGCGGGGCCGAGCGTGTCTTGGTCGATGATGACTTTGCGGCGCATGGAGCGGGCGGGAGGCGGGAGAAAAGTTGGCGTTGCGTCGCGGGCTGCGCGACGGCTCAACGTGCAGGGTGGACTATCTGAGCCTGATCGACCGGAGCAAGCTGCACTACAAACGGAGCGACGTGACGCCGATTTTCGCGGAGCCCGCGGCGTTTGCGGCGCTCGTCGAGGACATGATCGCGCCGTGGAAGAACGAAAAGATCGACCGCGTGGTGGGCACGGATGCGCTCGGCTTCGTGGTGGGCACGGCGATCGCGTTGAAACTGGGCGTTGGGTTTGTGCCGGTGCGCAAGGGCGGGAAACTGCCGGTGAAGAAAGAGAGCGCGAGTTTCACGGACTACTCGGGCGGGGAAAAAACCTTCGAGCTGCGGGCGAATCCGTGGCCGGCGGGCACGCGGGTGCTCCTCACCGACGAGTGGATCGAGACGGGGGCGACGGCGCGCGCAGCGGTGGAGTTGATCGAGCGCGCGGGCGGGGTCGTCGTGGGCATCGCGGCGATCGCGTTCCGGAAAAATGAGAAGACTGCGTCGCTGTGGGCGAAGTATCGCTGCCACGGCGTATGGCCGGAGCAGGTGTGAGCTGAGCGGATAGAATCTAAATCTTACGCCTTCGGCCGCGGGCGGAGATGAGCGAGACCGCCGTCGACAGACCAGATCTGGCCGGTGACCCAGTCGGCCTCGGGCGTGAGGAGCCACGCGAGAAGGCTGGTGATGTTGGCCGGGCGACCGACGCGGCCGAGCGGGTGCATTTTTTCCGAGAACGCGCGCGATTGCTCGGAGGCAAGAAGTGGCCCGGCGAGGGGCGTGTCGACGAGGCCGGGGGCGACGGCGTTGATGCGGATGTTGCGCGGAGCGTAGCTCGCGGCGGCGGAGAGGACCAGGCCGTTGATCCCGCTCTTGGCGGCGGCGATGGCTTCGTGGCCGGGGAGGCCGGCTTGCGCGGCGACGGAACTGAGGAGCACGATCGAGCCACCGCCCTGGGTCTGCATCGGACCGACGGCGGCACGGAGGCCGTAGAAGGCGGAGTTTAAGTTAAGGTCGAGGACGCGATGCCACTCCTCGGGTTTGGTGAGGTGGGCGGCCTTCAGGAAGATCGAGCCGACGCAGTGAACGTAGGCATCAAGGCGGCCGAAGTGCGCGACGGTGGCGGCGACGGCGGCATCGACTTGGGCAAACTGCGTGGCGTCGCACTCGACGGTGAAGAGCGCGGGGAGTTCGGCGCGCAGCGCGGCGAGTTTCTCGGTGGAGCGGGCGTAACCGGCGACTTGCCAGCCGGCGGCGGTGAGGCGGCGGGCGAGGTCGGAGCCGAGGCCGCCGGTGACGCCGGCGATCAAGACCACGGGAGAAGGAGAAGCGGGAGCGAGACTCATGGGAATGGAACGCGCGAGGGCGGCGCGTGGGTGCACCGACGATTGAGTAAAACCCACAGTCAACCGGAGCTCAGGGGGGGCCGATTAATAACTCACGCAGCGACGGCTGCCTCGGTTTCATGGATGAAAATTACGGCGCTCTGCGCCCGGCAAAGGATTGCCGCAGACGATAGGAAGTCAGCCAGCCTCGCCCAGGTGCGGGAGCGGCGCGTCCGTCGCCCCTGTGGGAGGATCATTGTTGAATTTTTTCCCGTGGAAGCGGGGCGGCTGGCGAAGCGCCAAACTAACCAACTAAAAATCAACGATCGTGATGGATTGTTCGATTTTGCCCAAGTCCCGGGTATCGCCCTGTGCGGTGTCCGGGATTCGGCGTGGACGAATGACGTGACTCGCGGAGTGGGCGCAAAAAAGGGCGGACCTAAGTCCGCCCTTGGGGAAATAAGACGCCCGGGGTCGCCTCAGTCGCCCTTGCGACGCGAACGGCCGCCGCGGCGATTGCCGGATTTCTTTTCGGCGTCGTCATCTTCCTCGTCCTCGCCATCAGCGAATTTCGAGGCCTTGGCGTTGAGCCAGAGCTCGTCCTTGGCGTTGCGGTTGAGCCAGAAGATCTCACCGGCGTGCGGAACGAAGACGGGTTTTTCGCGAGACTTGTCGGGGATCTTGAGGCCGGCGGCGACGAGGGTGGCGAGGAAGTCCTCGGGGGACTTGCCCAACTCTTCGGCGACGCGCTCGAGTTTGCCAGCGACGGCACCGGTCTTCGTTTCCTTCAGGAGGAGGCGGACGGCGGCGAGGACGGGATTCGACGCGGGAGCTTCGGCGACAGGTGCCGGCGCGGGTGCGGCGGCCGGTTCGGGCGTGGCTTCAATCACAGGAGCCGGGTCTACCGGTGCGGGGGCCTGAGCGGGCTCAGGGGCCGCGGCAACGGGCGCGGGCGTCTCAATGACGGCTGGTGTAGGGGCCGTGGGTGTAGCCTCGGTAACCGTGGCGGGCGCAATATCCGAGGTGGGGGCCGGGGCGGCTTCGGTAGCGGGCGCGGCCGGAGCGGCTTCGGTCGCGGGTGCGACGGACGAGGCAATAGTCGCATCGTTCGCGGGAGCCGGGGCTGCCGGAGCAGCGGAGGCGTCGGCGGGCGCAAGCGGCGGAATGATTTCGCCGGGCTTCTTTTCGCGGCCGTTGATCCAGACGCCGCCACGAGAGTCCTGATTGATCCACCAGATATCGCCGTCGAGTTCGACGAGAGCGGGGCGGTCATTGGGGCGCGCGGGCAAGGGGAGGCCGAGGGCGACGAAGGCGGCGATCAGCTCGGCCTCGGGGCGCTTGAAGGCGCGGGCGAGGAAGCTGGCGCTGCCGGAGCCACCGGGGCCGCGACGGTTGCGACGCATGAGCGGGCGGATCTTGGCGAGGAGTTCGATGCCGGGCGGGAGCGCGGCGCCGGAAGTGTCCGCCGGGGCGGCGGGCGCGGCCGGAGCGGACGCAGCAACTGAGGCGTCGGAGGCCGCGGCATCCGTGCTGGCGGGAGCGTCGGCGGAGACCTGGGCGGCGGGAGCGGCCGGGGCGGAAGCGTCGCGCTCAGCGCGGCTGCGGGGCTCGAAGTGCGGTTTGGCCTGCGGCGCATCAGGGGCCGGGGCGGCTGGCTCGGGCTTGGGCTCTTCAGCGGGTTGCTCGACGCGCGTGGCCTTCACATTGCGGAAGACGGGGCGCGGTTTTTCCTTGGTGTTGATCCAGAGTTCGCCGCGGCGGTTGATGTTCAGCCAATAGAGATCGCCGTCGTATTCGACGTATTCGGGCCGGGAGTCTTCGTCGACGGGCATCACGAAACCGCACTCGAGGAGGGCGCCCTTGATGTCGTCTTCGGACTGGTCCCATTTCTTGGCGAGGTAGTCGGTGCCGACACTCATGCCGGCGCCACGCTGATTGCGGCGCAGGTGGGGCTTGATGGCGTCGAAGAAAACCGGAAGTTCCTCTTCCTCGGAAGCGGTCAGCTTGTCCCAATCGTCCTTCGGTTCTTCGTGCGACTCGGGATCGTCATCGCGGGAGGTGTCGACAGGCTTGCGGAAGCCATCTTCGGGGGCGGCCTTTTCCTCAAGGAAGCTGGCCGGCGGGGCCTCGGCGGCCGCGGGCGCAGGGCGGGTGGCGGACTCGAACTTGGCGGCAAACTCGGCGCGGAGTTTTTCGGCTTCGGCCTTGGCCGCGGCGGCGGCGGCGTCGGCGAGCGTCCAATCGCGCTGCGTGGAGCGACGGGCGAGGCCCGTAAACGCGAGGAGATTGTCGGGCGTGGAGTGATATTCGATGATCTCCCACTCGTCGCGGCCGAGATCGTTGAGAAATTTCTCCAGCATCGCGGGCGTGGCGAAGCCACCTTTCCCGCTGGTGATGACCTTATATTCCCAGAGTGACATAGAAAATGGTTTGGTAGGGGATGAGCGAAGAGCCATCCCAAATGCCCGCCCGGTTGCCGAGCCAAATCGCGCAGGGTGACAGAGTGGGGCAGGAGGCGGGTGGAGAGGGTTGACCGGGCAACATGGAAAACAGCGCTCCCTTGCCCTCGGAGGTTCGTCTCTCTCTCGTTCTGCATCTCTGTGACCAACCGCCTCTCTTCCTGTCTTTCTCTGGTCTCTCTCTCGGTCGCCGGCGCGACAGTGGGTGTGGCGCCCGCGCTGTCCGGAAGTGAGGCGACCTTGTTGCCAACGGAGGTGATCACGGCGTCGCGCACGCCGCAGCCGGCCGAACACGTGGCGGTTTCGGTGCGGAGCTTTGAGGCCGAGATGCTGCGGAACGCCCCCACGGCGACGCTCGACGGGGCGCTGCGGGCTGTGCCGGGCTTCAGTCTGTTTCGCCGCAGCGACAGTTTTTCGGCGAATCCCACGGCGCAGGGCGTCTCGTTGCGCGGCCTAGGTCCGAGCGGGGCGAGCCGGTCGTTGGTCTTGCTCGACGGCGTGCCGCTCAACGATTCCTTCGGCGGCTGGGTGGCGTGGACCAAGGTGGCGCGGGAAAACCTGGCCCGCGTCGAAGTCGTGCCCGGTGGCGGCGCGAGCGCCTGGGGCAATGCCGCGCTGGGCGGCGTCGTGCAGATCCTCACGCGGCAACCCTCGAAGCAAACCACGTCGGCCAATGTGACGCTCGGTGACTACGGAACACGTAGCGCGGAAGTGGCGCACACGCAGCCGGGCACGCTGGGAACCTTTGATGTGGGCGCGCAGGTGTTCGCGACGGACGGGTTCGCGCTGGTCGCGCCCGAGCGCCGCGGCCCGATCGACGTGGCGGCGTGGAGCCGGCACACCTTGTTGAATCTCCGCTGGCGGCAATCCCTTGGAGACAAGCTCGCGTGGAGTGCGGCATTTCGGAACTACGAGGAACAGCGTGGCAATGGGACGCCCTACCAGCGCAACGGCACGCGCGAGCGGGCGCTGGCGGTGGAATTTGCGGGGCAACCGACGGACGGATTCGCGTGGAAGGCGACGGGCTACGCGCAGGATCAGGGCTTCTCGAGCACCTTCAGCGGCGTGAACGCCACGCGCACGGCGGAGACGCCGGCGAGCGACCAGTTTTCGGTGCCGGCGAAGACGTTGGGCGCGGCGTGGACTGGGACGTGGCGGCATGCGGGCGGCGCGCGCACGAGCGTCGGAACCGATGCGCGCACGGCGCAGGGCGAGACGCGGGAGTTTTTTGCCTTGGTGGCCGGAAACTTCACGCGGCTGCGCGTCGCGGGCGGGAAACAGGCGGACCTCGGGGTGTTTGCACTGCACGAGCTTCGACTGGTGGATGGCGTGCGCGGGACGGTAGGGTTGAGGGTAAACGCATGGGATGAGACCGACGGCCACAGGCGCGAATCCGATCGCACGACTGGGGTGGCTTCGCGCGACGATCACTATGCAAACCGCGACGGCACGGCGTTCAGTCCCAGCGCGGGACTCGTGTGGACGCCGGCGATGGCGTGGCGGGTGCGCGCGAATGCACAGCAAGCGTTTCGGCGGCCGACGCTGAATGAACTTTACCGGCCGTTTCGGCAGGGGGCGAATGTCACCGAGGCGAATGCGGAGCTACGGACCGAGAAGGTGACAACGGGGGAGGTAGGGGCGGAGTGGGTGGCACTCTTTCGGCCGCCATTTGTAATTCCCCAGACTACGCTCCCCGATGGGACGATCCGCTTACAATCAATCCCGCTGCAGGCGTCGCAGCCCCTTCTCACCTTCGGCGCGACCGCCTTCTGGAACGACCTTCGCGATGCCGTGGGTAACGTGACGATCGCGCGCGGGCCGGGCACGTTTCCGATTGTGGGCGCGCTTGCAGCGGGTGGGCTCGGGCGGCAGCGGCTCAATCTCGATCGCATGCGCACGCAGGGCGTCGAACTCTCGGCGACGTGGAATGCGTCAGCAGAGTTTTCATTCAATGCGGCAGCGCTCTTCAACGACGCGACGGTGCGCCGGGCAGTGGTGGCGCCCACGCTGGTCGGCAAGCAAGTCGCGCAGGTGCCGCGGCGCAGTGCGACGCTTGGGGCGACGTGGCGTGTGCCGGGTCAGGTGACATTTACCCCGCGCCTGCGGTGGATCGGGCGGCAGTTCGAGGACGACGAAAATCTGTTGAAGCTCGGCGAAGTGGTGGTCGCCGATCTCGGCGTGACCAGGCCGCTAACGAAGCATCTCACGGTGTTTCTCACACTCGAAAATCTTACAAATGCGCGCGTCGAGACGGGGCGCAGTGCGGATGGGGTGGTGAATGTGGGGACGCCGCGGCTATTGCTCGGCGGGTTGCGGGGAGCGTGGTAACGCGACCGAAACTCCTGCGCCTGCGCTCGCATTTTTGCCGGTTGTCGGAATAATTCGTCGCGTCCCCACTCTTATCCCCACACCGCTATGCATATTCGCACGCCCAAGGACTGGGAATTGCCCGAGTCCGCTGTCACCTCCGAGTCGCTCTACCATCTCTCGAAACGCCGCGACTTCCTGAAGGCCCTCGGCATCACGGCCGTGGCCCTCGGGGCGCGTCAGGCGATGGGCGCGACGGCAGGGTTTCCGACGAAGCTCAATCCGGCGTTTCACGATGCCGCGCTCAAGCCGACGGCCTACGACGCGATCACGAGCTACAATAATTTCTACGAATTTGGCACTGGTAAGGACGAGCCGCGGGAGCTGGCGAATCGGGGATGGAAAACCGATCCGTGGACGGTGGAGATTTCCGGCTTGGTCGATACGCCGATCAAAATCGAGGTGAACGACATGATCGGAAAAGTCGGCGGCATCGAGCAGCGCGTTTACCGATTCCGCTGCGTCGAGGCCTGGTCGATGGTGATTCCGTGGGACGGCTTTCAGCTCTCCAAACTGCTCGCGCTGGCCGGACCGAAGGCGGATGCGAAGTTCGTGAAGTTTTACACGTTCAACGATCCGAAGAGCGCGCCGGGCCAGCGCGAAGGAAATCTCGAGTATCCATACGTCGAGGGTCTGCGGCTCGACGAGGCGATGCACGAGCTGTCGTTTATCGCGACGGGAATTTATGGGAAACCGATCCCGAATCAGAACGGCGCGCCGCTGCGGCTTGTGGTGCCGTGGAAGTATGGTTTCAAGAACATCAAATCGATCGTGAAGATCGAGCTGACGGCCAAGCAGCCGCGCGGCACGTGGGAAGCGATGCAGGCGCGTGAGTATGGTTTCTACGCGAATGTAAACCCGACGGTGGATCATCCGCGCTGGTCGCAGGCGAGCGAGCGCGTGATCGGCGGCGGACTCGGTGGCCGGCAGCGGACGCTGATGTTTAACGGCTACGACAAGCAGGTCGCCTCGCTCTATGCGGGGATGGATCTAAAGAAATTTTACTGAGGCGGGAGCGCGGGCGTCCCGCCCGCTTCCCCCATGGCGGGCCGAAGGCCCGCGCTCCCATGCTTTTCCTCGAAAAAATTCTTCGCTCGAAGGCGGCGGTCTGGACGCTGCTCGTGCTGCCGGGGCTGTGGCCGCTGTGGCCGATCTTTGTGCGGCCGGATCCGAGTGTGACGGCTGATGCGCTGAAATACCTGCTGCACCATTTTGGTTTCGTGGCGTGTGTGGTGTTGGCGGTTGTGCTGGCGTTTACGCCGCTGCGGGTGCTGTGGCCGAAGTGGGGTGTGGCACAGGCAGTGAACCGTCACCGGCGGCTCGTGGGCGTGGCGGCGTTTGTCTACGCGGCGCTGCATGTGACGACGCATTTTGTCTACGAAGGCGGGCTGGATGTGTCGTTTATCCCGGACATTTTCCGTGCGGTGGTGAGCAAGCCGTTTCAGCTCACGGGGCTCATTGCGTTTACGATTTTGCTCTTACTCGCGGTGACGAGTCCGAACGCGGCGATCAAGTGGCTGGGTGGCAAGCGGTGGAAAAACCTCCACCGGCTCGCTTACGTGGCCGCTGGCTTGGTGGCCTATCACCAAGCTGCGGCGCGGAAGATTTTTCCGCTACAGGTGTTGTGGATTTTTGTGCCGCTGGCGTTGCTTGAAATTGCGCGGGTGTGGAAGCAGCGGCAGGTGGGGCGCGTGGTCCCCAAAGCGTCGTAAGGAGGGAGATCGGCGGTCATAGACCGCCGTTACAGGACGCGGAGTTCAGTTACGCCATCCGGTGCGGGACGAAGCGGCTGAGGTTGCCGGTGATGCGGCGTGTGTCTTCGCGGAGCCCGAGGCCGCAGGCCTCGTGGTTTACGATCCAGACGCCGCAGACGGGGCGGTGGCCGTCGAAATTTGGAATGGGCGCGAGTGCTTGGTAGATGAATCCTTCGGCGCCGTAGTCGCCGCCGTTTTCCTCCACGGTTGCGCCACGCTCGACAAGGGTGACGTTGGCGCCCTCGCGGCTGAACAGAGGTTTGCGCGCGTAGTTACCCCCGAGCGACGCGTCGGCGGTGGTGAAAGCCGGGAGGAGATTGGGGTGGCCGGGATTCAGCTCCCACAAGATTGGCAGCAGGCCCTTGTTGCTCAGCAGGAGTTTCCAGGGCGGCTCGATGAAGAGATTTTTGGCGCAAGGGATATGTTCGGCAAAGGACTCCTGCCAGAGCCACTCCCACGGATAGAGTTTGAAGAGTGCGCTGATGGGGGCGTCGGTTTGGTCGACGAAGGCGGAGGTGCTGCTATCCCAACCGAGCGCTTCGATGGCGAGTGCATGCGTCTGGAAACCGGCCTGCTGGCAGGTGTCCATAAGGTAGGTGATCGTTTGCGTGTCCTCGGGCAGATCGGGCACCGCGGCGAAATGGACGCGGCCGGCCCCGATGTTGCGCCACGCGTCGATCAGGCGCTCGTGGATGGAGTTGAACTGATCGGACGAGGGGAAGCACTCTTGCAGCCAATACCACTGCACGACGGCCGCTTCGATGAGGGCGGTCGGGGTGTCGGCGTTGTATTCTAGGAGCTTCGGCGCGGAGGCGCCGTCGTAGGCGAGGTCGAAGCGGCCGTAGAGGCTCGGATCGTCGCGGTTCCATGAATCGAGAATGGCGGGCACGGCGTGCGCGGGAAGGCCGAGACGAGACCACCAGCCGCGATCGATCACAACCTGTGCGGCGTCGAGGCAGAGCTGATGGAGGGTATTGGCGGCAGCCTCGAGTTCGTCGATCTCGCGCGACGAGAAAACGTAGTGCGCACTCTCGTCCCAATACGGGCCGGACTCGTGGGTATGGTAGCTGAAGCCGAGGGCCTCGGCTTTTTCGCGCCAGTCGGGGCGTGGGTTGAGCTGCACGCGTTTCATGAGCCGGAACCGGAGCCGCTAGCACCTTTGCCGGAGGAGCCGAAGCCACCGCGCTGGATCGTAGGCTTCGAGGGCGTGGACGAGGGCGAGTTGGACGGACGCGAGGTAAACGAAGAGCTGGCGGGCGTGCTGCGGCTTTGCGAGGAGAAGCCCGCCCGAGCATCGCGCGCGCGCTGCTGTTCCTTGTAGCGCTGTTGAGCGGCGAGGGCGCTCGGGACGGCCGACGGGTTCGGTTGCGAGCTGAGGAGGTTGGCGACGAACGGCACGGCTTGCCAAAGACCGCCGGCGAAGTAGCCGCGGGAGGGGTCGTGAAAATTAAACGGGTGCGGAAACCATGCTCGGTAGGGCGCGTGGTAATAACCGACGCCGGGGACGTAGTCGTTATTTTGGTAGGTGCGGTCGGCCGCGACAGGCGATGCGGGCGGTGACGGTTGCTCGGTGGTGGCCGGGTCGTCGGGCTGGGCGCGTTGCCACGCGTCCCAGACCACGGCTCCGCCGACGACACCCATGGTGCCGAGCAGGACGAGCGCGACTTGTTTGCTGCGCCGGCTGGAGTCAGCGGGCGCGGGCCGCTGGAAGGATGAGTTCATCCCATGATGGCGGCTGCGACGATGATGCAGACGCCGAGGATGATCGCCCCGCCAACGACGGCGGCGGCCAGGTTCCGGTTCTTTAAGATTTCCTCGTGCAGATTGCCTGGGGTGCAGAAGTCGAAGAGCTTGTAACCGGCGATCGCCAGCAAGGTGCCCGCGACGGAAAAGATGGCGACGTTAAGCAAGGCTTCGCCGAGGGACGTGGCGTGCCAGTTGGCGGGCGGGGTGGCTTGGGCGAGGAGGGCGTGGAGCGAGTGCATGGAAGTTGGAGGACGCGACGACTCTGCGCACCGGGACCCGAGGGTAAATCAAAACACACCGTCATGGAAAAATCTCCCCCTGCTCCAAGGGAGCGGCGAAGGCGGGCGAGGGGGAGGGGCGTCAGCGAGTGACGGCGCCGAGAAACCATTCGACCGAAAAACGAGTGAGCTGACCACCGGGACCATTGAGATTGTATTCGAAGGCGTGCGTTGCCCAGGGGAGCGAGACGAAGGCGTGGGGCACGGCGTGTTCTTTGAGACGCGCGGCGAGACGTTCGCTCTGGCGGTGCCAAACCAGAGTGTCGAGTTGGCCGTGAAGGAGGAGGGTGGGAGGTGTCGTCTTGGCGACGTGCAGGTAGGCGCTGGCGCTGTCGTAGGCGGCGCGGGCGACCTCGGGCGGCCCGCCGAGGAATTGCCGAAGGAGTTGCGGGGACTTAAGGACGTCGTCTTCGCGCGAGTATTGCCAGGCGAAGTGAAGATCGGCGGGGGCGTAGAGGGCGATCACGCCGCGAATCGCGGGATCGGCCGCCGTGTAGGCGTAGGCCTCGGCGATGTTGCCGCCGGCGCTGCGGCCGCACAGGACGAAACGCGCGGGGTCGAGACCGAGGCTGGAGGCGCGGGACTTGAGAAAGTCGAGCGCGGCAGCGAGATCGGTGCGTTGGGCGGGCCAGACGTGCTTTGGCGCGAGGCGGTAGTCGACGGCGGCGACGGCGTAGCCGCGGCTCGCGAGCCAGTGGTTGAAGTGGGCGATTTCGTCGCGCGAGCCGCCGTCCCAGCCGCCGCCATGGATCAGCACGACGCAGGGTGCGGGCGATTCCTGCGCCCGCGTGGCCCGATAGAAATCGAGGGTGAGGCCCTCGGCGACCGAGAGGGACTCAACGCGGGCTGAATTAGGAGCTGCGCCGAAGAGAGCCGGGATGGAGAATGGCGCGTGGTCGAGCGCGACGGGACCGAATTGGCGAGTGAGTTGGGCGGGAAGCGCACGAGAGAGTTTCCAGGCTTCGAGGACGGGATGGGTGAGAAGCCCGAACGCGAGAGCGCAAAGCAGGGTAGTTGCGACGGCAACGTGGGCGGGTGCCGGGCCGCGCGTGAGCCAGGCTAGGAGACTGATCACGACGGGGATTAGGGCGAAGATGTGGCCGTATTCGCCGGCGGCGATGGCGAGTTTCCACGAGGGCGACCAGTCGGGTGACCGCACCACGGTGAGGGAGCCGAGGGCGACGAAACAGACGGCGAGGACGAGGAGGAGCCAGCGGACCATGGAATTGGTTCGCCACAAAAAGGCACTTGGATGCACAAAACGAGCCTTCGTCTCTGCTCACTCCTCCCTATGCGTCGTCTCGATCAACTTCTCGCCAGTCTCGGATATTGCAGTCGTAGCGAGGCGCGCGACTGGGTGAAGGCCGGTGCCATTACGGTGCGCGGCGAAGAGGCCGACGATGTAGGTGAGCGAGTGAAGGCGGAGGACGTGCAAGTCGACGGTGAGCCGCTGGACCATCCTGATGGGTTGCTGCTGCTCGTGAACAAGCCGCTCGGGCTGGTGTGCTCGCACGAGTTGCGGGAAGGGCCGAATGTTTACTCGCTGCTACCGGAGCGCTGGCAGCGGCGGAATCCGCCGGTGACGAGTGTAGGGCGGCTCGATAAGGAGACGAGCGGGTTGATTTTGCTCACGGACCTCTCACCGCTGGTGCATCGGCTGACCTCGCCGAAGCACAAGGTGCCGAAGGTCTACCGGGCGACCGTGGACCGGGATTTGGCACCGGACCTGGTGGAGCGTTTTGCGGCAGGGACGATGCTGCTGGAGGGAGAAAAGGACGCGTGTGCACCGGCGGAGTTGAAGTTCGTCGGAACGCGCGAGGCCGAGCTGACGCTGACCGAGGGACGCTATCATCAGGTGCGGCGGATGTTCGCCGCCTGCGGGTGGACGGTGCTGACGCTGCATCGGGCGAAATTTGGCGAATTGGACCTGGGTGACTTGGCGCCGGGGAAATGGCGCGAGCTGCCGGCGGATTTCTTCGGGCCGGTCGCGCGTTAAACCCGGGGCGGGTTTGTGCCGATAAGCGTGGAGTATGGTGCGAACCACACTTTCCGCTGAAGAACTTATCCGCGTCGCGCAGGACTTGCCGGCCGGTCCGCGTCTCCTCGTCGAGCTGGGGCAAATCATCCGCAATCCCGGGGTGGATGCGGCCGATGTGATCGCGCTGCTGCGGCAGGATGCGTCGCTCGTGGCCCGGATTCTTCGCATGGCCAACAGCCCGGCGTATGCGCGGGCCGAGCCGGCGGGATCAATCGAGGAGGCAGTGGCGAGTATCGGGTTTCGCGAAGTGCACCGGCTCGTCGGCGCGGTCGCAGCGACCCAACTGGGTGAGCAAAAACTGCGGCTTTACGGCGTCGATGGTAGGCAGGTGCGGATCAACGCACTATTTGTGGCAGTGACGATGGAAGAGCTGGCGGAGGAATGCGGGGAGGAGCCGCGGAGCTGTTACACCGTTGGCCTGCTGCGTTCGGTGGGAAAAATGGCGCTCGAACTGTTGGCGAAGAATGACCCGATGGTGCGGGCTTTTGCCGAAAGCGGGGAAACCGATCTCGATGATTGGGAGAAGCGCACCTGGGGGATCGGCAATTGTGAGGTGGCGGAGAAGATTTTGGTGCACTGGCGCCTGCCGCACGAGACGGTGATCGCGATCCGCCATCACTACCACACGCTCGGAAAGCACAATCCCGTGATCCACCTTCTGAAGCTGGCGGCTTCGTCGGCCGAGGATCGGTGTCACGGTCTCCCGGGCGAAGAAGGCCTGTTGAAAATCACGCCGGATAATTTCGTGAAGGCCGGGCTCGATGAACGCGTATTTCAACGAGCGTGCGAGCGGGCGCAGCGGACGTTTGATCGGCTACACGCGGCGACGGGGTAAATTGCTTTGCGGTCAACGGTGGGATGGAGCGTCAGGGTAAGTCTGAGCGGGTGAAATCGATCGCGGCTACTGGGAGTTGCGAGTGACCTTCGGCGCGGAGAGACCGGCCGGGTTGGCAGGAGGGCTTTCTGGCGGTGAGTTTTTAGTGAGTAATTTTCGTCAATTGCCGCCGGGGTTAACCGACAAAGGAGGAAGCCTCTTTGTTTGCGCGATGAAAAAGACCTCGATCGCGTTGTGTGATCAGCCGCGAGAGTTCGCCGCTGATGAAATCTTCTTCTCCACCACTGACGCGCGCGGGGTGATCACGTCGGGCAATGACGTGTTTGTGCGAATCAGCGGCTACTCAGCGGATGAGTTGGTGGGAAAAGCCCACAGCACGTGCGGCATCCTGACATGCCGCAGGCGGCGTTTCGCCTCGTGTGGGAACATCTGCGCGCGGGAAAAATCGTGGCGGCGCTGGTCAAGAATCTGGCGAAGGACGGGCGCTATTACTGGGTCGTGGCGCTGATCGCGCCGGCGGGAAATGGATTTCTCTCGGTGCGGTTCAAGCCGACGGGTGGTTTCCTCGCCGTCGTTGAGCCGCTGAATGCCCGGATGCTGGTTGCTGAGCAGGCGGCCCGATCGGGCGGAGCTGAACTCGCGGCCGCCATGGATGCTGGCGCGGCGGTGCTCGCGGAGGGACTGCGCGCCGCGGGCTTTGGCGACTACGATGCCTTCATGCGGGCGATGTTGGGGGCTGAGTTGAAGAGCCGCGATGAGACGTTGGTGCGAGAGCGGCGCATCATCGTGCAGCGCCTGGGTGGCGATCTCGCGACGCGATTGAAACAGGACCCGGTGATCGGGCACCTCGCGGCGATCTACGACGATGGCTGCCGGGCCTACGACCACCTGAATCAACTTTACCACCGACTCGATGAATTCGTGGCGATCAACCAGGCGCTTGATAAGAAGTCATCGTTTGTGAACACGCTGACGGCGGAGTTGAGCCTCGCCTCAATGAATGTGGCGCTGGCTTCGAGCCGACTCGGCGGCGAGGGGCTGGGACTTTCGGTGATCTCGCGGCACATGGGAGAAACATCGGGTGACGTGGCCAAGTCGGTGAGCGGATTGGTGACGGGGATCAATACGCTCTCGAGTCGGTTGCGCGTGGTGATTTTCAATCTCGCGGCAGCGCGGCTGCAAATCGAGATGGTCCTGACCTTTGTGCATGAGTTGATCAGCGAGCGGTCCACGGCGGAGGTAAGGCGGGAGCGACGTGGGTTGATCCACACCTTGCACGAGGCGTTTAGCGGGACGATGGGCTTGGCCAGCGAAGCGCTGCACGACATGGAAAACAGCGCGCATGGGCTGAGCTCCACGTCGCGGGATTTGGAGCGTCACATGTTGAGTCTGCAGGTCGCCCAGTTGAGCGGAGTGGTGGAGAGCACGCGGCTGGTGCGGCATGAGGGATTTGCTGATATTTTCGCACAGATCCGGGAGTAGATCGAACGCACCCACCACGAGTTGTCGGATTTCGGCGAAGCGCTGCGGCAGATCGACACCATCGCCAACGAGACGCCGGCCATCGCGCGCGAGATCGAGACGGCGGCGGAGCGTATGGAAGAAGATATTGGCTCACTGGTCGCGGCCTGAGCTAGACCAGTAGCGGCTGTGGAACGCGGTTAGTGTGGCTACCGCAACCGAAAGCAGCGTCGGAACCAACAAGGGCCGGCGCAAGGAGCGTGGTGCGGAGAAGGGGCGGCGGCTACTCCGCAGCTGTAGCCGGCGGGATCGAACTTACGGGATCAGCTCGATGCGGCCGCTCGCGAGATCGTAGCGGGCGGCGAAGATCTTTACCTCACCGGAGCGGATCGCGGGGGCGAGAATTGGACCATAGGACGCGAGGGCGACGGCGCCGCGGCGGGCGTGGGTGCGGATGGCGTTGTCGACTTTGTCGCCTGCCTGGTGCCGCGTTTCCTGCACGGCAGGGCGGATGGAATCGACGATGGTGGCGATGCGTCCTTCGGGGCGGCCGCCGGAGACGGCAGCGGAAACGGCGCCGCATTTTTCGTGGCCGATGACGAGGATGAGGGAAACGTGGAGGTGCTCGACGGCGTATTCGAGGCTGCCGATCACGTGATCGTTGATGACGTTGCCGGCATCGCGGACTACGAAGAGGTCGCCGAGGCCCTGATCGAGGTAGAGCTCGGGCGCGACACGGGAATCGGAGCAGGTGACGATCGCGGCAAAGGGTGTCTGGCCGCGGGCGACTTCGACGCGGCGGGCGACAGTTTGGTTGGGATGCGCAGCATGGCCGGCGGCATAGCGGGCGTTTCCGTCCAAGAGGCGCTGGAGTGCGACCTCGGGTGAGGGGTGGGTCTCGCTGGTGGATGCGCCATGGCCGGCGCTCGTCCCATGGGCGGACGAGGTGGCGGCAGGTGCAGGGTGGGCATCGGGCGCAGAATCACCATGAACGCTCGGAGCGGGTGTTTCAGCGCGAAGCGACCAGAGGCAGATCGCTGAGAGTGCAATGGCCAGAATCCGGCCGGCCGGAAGGGTGAAGAGCGGAAATTTCATGGGAAGACGGCCGCAGGCCGGAGCGAGTGGCGGAGTTGTCATCGGCACCGGACCGCAAAAGTTGAGGGACGGACGAATGGTGGAATGCGTGCGCGGGTGACCCGCGCACGAAGGGAGGCGCCTAATTTTAGAGTGGAAATCAGGTAGACCAGCCGTAGGGTGGAGTTGGTTTACTTAAATCTAACCTACCCCTCCCACCTATGAAATCCTCCAAGATCCTCGCTGCTCTCGTGGCGGCTTCCGTTCTCGCCGTCGGTCTCGCTTTCGCGGCCGACACCAAGGCCCCCGCGGCCAAAGTCGCCGGCTGCTGTGCCAAAGCTCAGGCTGATGGCAAAGCGTGCTCCCACGGCTGCTGCGTTGAAGCGGCCAAGGGCGGCGACAACTGCACGAAGTGCGGCGGCGCGGGCAAGGTCGAGAAGAAGGCCGAAGCTAAGAAGTAAGCTCCCGTTCCTGTCCGAATCCAATTTCCGAGCCGCATCCCACGGGGTGCGGCTTTTTTGGGTCTGAATCCGCCCGCGTCGCGTATGAGCGTTTTCGATTAGCCTGCTCGATGCGCCCCGGAGCCGTGGGTCTGACTACAGTGGCCCGTTGATTTCATGCTCGATCGTTTTTTCATGAAACCCTTTACCCGCCTCTGGATCTCGTGGCCGTTGCTCCTGCTGGTTTTGGGGCTGGGCGTTACGCCTGCCATGGCGAAGTCCGATCCGGAAAAGGAGACGAAGGAGATTCGTGCGATGCGCGCACGGTGCTGGCCGAACTCTACAAGATGCATCCGGAGGCCAAGGCGAAGGTGAAGAAGGCGGCGGGCTACGCGGTGTTTTCCAACGTAGGAATAAATGTGATCTTCGCGAGCTTTGCGGGCGGACACGGCGTAGTGGTGAAGAGTGGAATGCTGAGCGACACTTAGACGCCCATGAAGATGGGCTCGGCGGGCATTGGCCTCGGGCTGGGTGTGAAGGATTTTCGCGCGGTGTTCGTGTTTCACGACAAAGAGAAGCTGGCGGCATTTATCGAGAAAGGCTGGGACTTCAGCGGACAGGCGGACGCGGCCGCGAAGGCGGATGACAAGGGTGCGGCAGTCGCGGCGGCGAAGACCGTGGTGCCCGGCGCGGAAGTGTTTCAGATCACGAAAAACGGCATCGCGCAGCAGGCGACGCTGCAGGGCACGAATTATTGAAAGGGACAAGGAACTGAACTGCGCGGCGAGCGCCGAGCCGGGATCAAGGCGGAGAGTCGGGTGGAGTGCGCGGCGATGAAGTCGCGCTCGACCCGATGGAGGCGACGAGGCAAGTTCGCGCCATGTTTCAAGTGCTCGGCAGCGGTATCGCGTTGATCGTTCTACTGGCGGCGATGCTGCTGGCGCTGGAAGGCG
>CANGHW010000031.1 GCA_947453695.1 Opitutia bacterium | reverse complement strand
GGCGCGAAGCTCCCCGACGTCAAACGCGATGGCTCCGACATGCATCCGCTTCTCCTCGGCCAACCCGGCGCCAAAGGCCGCGACGAAGTCTGGTTTTACTCCGGCGAGGAGCTTCACGCCGTCCGCCGCGGCGACTGGAAACTCCACGTCCCGCACGACTACCTCGTCGTCGCTGCCGAGCCCGGCCGCGGCGGCAAGCCCTCCAATTACGGCAAGATGCAGCCCGAATCTATCGAGCTCTCCGGCATTCGCGGCATCGCCAGCCGCCACGGCTACCGCGTCGAGACCACCGGCCTCGCCCTCTACAATCTCAAGGACGACCCGTCCGAACTCCGCAACGTCGCCGCCGCCCACCCCGACATCGTCGCCCGCCTCCAAAATGACGTCATCGCCGCCCGCGCCGACCTCGGCGACTCCCTGACGAAAACTCCCGGACCCGGCATCCGTCCCGCCGGCGATGTCCGCCCCGCCCTCCCCGCCGGCGTGAAGCGCCTCTCAAATTTAGAATACAGTCGCCCGGCCACCGGCGCCCTCCTGCTTGATCTGTATCTCCCTGCAGCCGCCTCCACGCGCCCGCTCCCCGTCATCGTCTGGACGCACGGCGGCGGCTGGAAAAACGGCAGCAAAGAAAATTGCCCGCTCACGTGGCTCGCCGCCGAAGGCTACGCCGTCGTGAGCCTCGACTATCGCCTCAGCTGGGCCGCGCGCTGGCCCGCCCAACTCGACGATGTTCGCGCCGCGATCCGCTGGCTCCGCACGAATACCACGAAATACAACCTCGACTCCGCCCGCATCGTCGCCGCCGGCAGCTCTTCCGGCGGGAATCTCGCCAGCATCGTCGGCACTGCTCCGGCGGCGTCAGGCGAAGCCATCTCCAGCCGCGTCGCCGCCGTCATCGATTTCTTCGGCGCCAGCGATGTCCTCACCATGCCCGTCAACGTCCCCGGCCCCGGCAAAACCGAGGCCGACCTCGCCGCCTCCAACGCCGCCAAACTCCTCGGCGGCATCGTCCGCGACCGCCCCGAACTCGCCCGGGCCATGAGCCCACTACACAACCTCACGCCGGACGATCCGCCTTTCTTGATCATCCACGGAGACCAAGACGATCAGGTCCCTCTCGTGCAAAGCGAGCGCCTGCACGCCCGCCTGCGCGAAGTCGGCGTGCCGTCAGAGTTTCATGTGCTCCGCGGCGCGGGTCACGGCGGCAAGGCGTTCGACACTCCCGAGGTCCGCGCTTGGATCCGAGCGTTTCTCACCCGGAGCCTTTAAGTCCGCCCGCCTCCGGGTTCCTCAGGGTCGCAGCGTCAGGTTTACCTGCCGGAGGTCCATAACGGACTTTCCGGGAATCTCCGTGGCCCGAATCGTCAGTTGCCCGCGGCCTTTCTCCAAATGGATCGTGCCGAGCGCGAGCGGGCGAAACTCCTTCATCTTCGATTCGGCGGCCGGACGCGGCAGCGTGTCTTGATTGGTATAGAGCGGAGGGTCCCAGCCGGGCGCGACTCGACCGACGAGCCGGGCGGCGTTGAAACTCAACTCCACCGCGGCTCCGGCGTCGGCCGGCGGGCAGGTGTAGTCGATCACCACGTCGTAGTCGCCGGTCGTGGCCACTTCGACGTCCCACGTGATGCGGTCCTCGAGCGAGGCCCAGTTGACGAAATAGGAACTGTTCGGCGCGTTCGCGCTGCGACGGAGGGCGCCCTGCGCGACCCCGTCACGGGCCGGCAACGGCGTCCAGTGAAACTCCCGGTAGCCAACTGGGTAGGGTCGGTCGTCGGGCGGCAGACCAACGCCACCAGCGGCCTGTTTCTTGTTTTTTCCCTTCGCATTCTTGGTAACCGCCGCGTCGCCCGCCATCGGGGCCGGTCGATCCGACCCGAGCACGTCGCGGCGCCAAGCGGCGACCGCGGCGGCAAACCGCGCCGTCACCTCGGGTTGGGCTGCGGCGATGTCCTGTTGTTGACCTGGATCGGCGACCATGTCGAAGAGCGCCCCGCGCGCATCGTAGCGGTAGCCGTGGTCGCGCGCACTCACGTTGCCGTTCTGATGGGAGAAAATTATCCGATCAGGCCACTCCGCCGGCGCCCGGCCGAGCAGGAGCGGCGCGAGGTCGCGGCCGTCCAGTGGCTTGGTGCCCACCCGTGCAACTCCGGCGAAGTTCGTGAGCGTGGGCAGGAGATCGATCGCGCCGGTCGGTTCGCGCACCACCGAGCCGGCCGGGATGCGACCGGGCCAGCGGATGAAGCACGGCGCCCGCACGCCCCCTTCGTCGACACTGCCTTTGCGCCCTTTCATTCCGCCATTGTAGCGGAAGCTGTTCGGGCCGTTGTCGGAAAAATAAATCACGATGGTGTCGTCCGCTAACTTCAGTTCGTCCAGCCGGCGCAGCACGCGGGCGACGTTGTCGTCGAGGTTTTCCGTCATCGCGAGGACGCAACGGGTGATCTCGATGTCCTCTTTGTCGCCTTCCGGACCGCGTTGGGTGATCGGTTTGTCTTTGAATCGTTGCCAATATTTGTCGGGCACCGCGAAGGGAGAGTGCGGAGTGTTGAAGGGCAGATAACAGAGAAACGGCCGGTCGCGGTGGCGCTCGATAAATGCCAGCGCGTGGTCTGTGAGATCGTCGGCAATGAAGCCCTGTCCGCGCACGCGCCGACCATTTTGCTCGAGCGGGGGATCAAAATATTCGCCCCAGTGGCCGGAGGTGAAACCGTAGTAATCATCGAAGCCGCGGGCGTTGGGGTGATAGGGCCACTGGCTGCCGTTGTGCCACTTGCCAAACGCCCCCGTCGCATAACCCGCAGCCTTGAAGGCATCGGCGATGGTTTTCTCGTCGAGGTTGAGCCGCTCCTGGCCGGTCGAAACTCCACGCACGCCTCCGCGGGGATGGTAACGGCCGGTGAGGAACTCCGCCCGAGTGGGCGCGCACACGGCGCACACGTAGAAGCGATCCATCGTCGCCCCGGCCCGCGCCAGCGAATCAATTGCCGGCGTGCGCACCTGCGTATTGCCGGTCGCCCCGAGGTCGCCCCAGCCTTGGTCGTCGGCGAGGATGATGACGACGTTGGGTCGGCGCGGCTCCGCGCCGAGGAGCGCCCCGACGAGTGCGCCGAAAAAAAACGCCGCCAGCGTCAGCTGGCGGCGGATGAGAGGTGTGACGGTAGGGCTCATGTGAGTGGGGTTGACTCCTAGACGCCTGCCTAACCCAAAAGGTTTATTCCTCGGGCAGGGGCTTATCCTTCGTCTCGGGCAGCATCGGCAGCACAAGGAGGCCGAGCAGGAGCACGAGGCTCACCCAAAGGCCGGCGGTGCGGAAACCCTCCAGGTTGCCGCCGAGGCTCTTCGTGATCTGACCGACGGTAAAGGGCGAGGTCGCGGCAGCCACGCGGCCAAAGTTGTAGCAGAAGCTCGTGCCCGTGGCGCGGAGGCTCGTGGGGAACAGCTCGGGCAAGTAGATCGCGTAAACGGCAAATACCGAGAGCTGGCCGAAGCCCATCAGCGGGATCATCCAGAAGATGTCGCTGAATTGGCGCATGCCTTTGAAGACAAGCACGGTCGAGAGGAACGAGAGGATGAGCGCGATCGCGAAGGCAATCTTGCGGCCCTTGGCCTGTGCGACCCATGCGAGGGTCGTCATGCCGAAGAAGGCACCGATGTTCTGCAGGAGCAGGCCCATCGAACTCCAAAACGCTTTTTCGCTGGCGAGTTTCTCGGGCGAGACGCCGGAGGCCTTCAAGTGCTCGGTGACGATCGAGGAGACGATCGTCGGGTGGAAATTACCGATACCCCAGAGACCGATGATGCCGGCGCTGCACAAAATGAGGCCGGCCCAGGCGTGCTTGCGCCACTTGGGATGCGAGAGCAGCGAACCGTAGGAACCGAATTTGATGCCACTGATTTTGCCAGCGGCCTTCGCGTCGACCCACTTCTGCGGCTCCTTGAGTTTCGCCAGGATGAACACACAGAGGAAGGCGGGTGTCGCGCCAACGAGGAACATCGCCTGCCACGTTTTCAAACCGCCCGGGAGGAGTTGCTGCGCGGCGAGGGCCGCGATGCCCATGCCGATCAGCGCGGCCGAAATATTACCAATACTGGACAGCGACTGCAGGAGGCCGAGCGCGGGGGCGCGGGCCTTGTCCGGCACGGTGTCCGCCACGAGGGCGACCGCGAGACCGAAGACGCCGCCGACACCGAGGCCAGTAAGGAAGCGATAGACACAGAAATCAAAGAAGCCGGTCGAGAGCGCGCTCAGGCCGGTGAACACCGAGTAGAGCAGCACGGAGACCGTGAGGATCTTCGCCCGACCAAACCGGTCACCGAGGGCACCGAAGAGCAGTCCGCCGACGGCCCAGCCGAGCAGGAACACCGACGTGGTGTAGGAACCGTATTCGATGACCTTCGACTTGTCGGTCAGGAGTTGCTCCATCGCGGCGCCACGGCCGAGATTGAAGAACTGCTGGTCCATGCAGTCGAAGAGCCAGGCGAGCGAAGCGACGGAGAAGACGAACCAGTGCTGCGGTGTCAGCAGCGAGCGCCACGATTGGGAGGGTGCGGAGGGGGAGGACATAGGGGAAAGAATCTGGGCTTAGAGTTTCACCGGCACGCCCCGGTCGGCGGATGCGTAGAGGGCGCGGATCAGCGCGACAGCCTTGCGCGCCTCATGACCGTCAACGGCCACGGGGCGGTTGTCACGCAGGGAATCGATAAGGTCCTGAATCTGGCGCAAGTGCCCCTGGAAGCTAATGGCATTGGGCGCGCCCGCGCCGGAGGCCATCTCGGGGTCCAGCCCGGCCGCGCGGATCGCGTCGTCCTTCGGCTCCGGCGTGCGGAATTTCCACTCGGCCAAATGGTCATCCTCCAGGCGGGCGGAGCCGTTTTCTCCGCAGATCTCGATTCGGCGCGACCAACCGGGCCAGGCCGCCGTCGTCGTTTCGATGCTGCCGAGTGCGCCGTTCGCATACTTGATCGTCGCACTCAGGGTGTCCTCGGCCTCGATGTGTTCGTAGACGCGCCGGGTTTTCCACGCGAAGACTTCGCTGGGCATCCCGGCAAACCACTGGAGCAGGTCGATGCCGTGGATGCCCTGGTTCATGGTCGAGCCGCCGCCGTCGAGGGCGAGCGTGCCCTTCCAGCCGGTGTAATACTCGCGCGAGCGGTGCCACTTCACATAGGCGCTCGCGAGGACGATGCGACCGAAACGGCCCGCCATGAGCGCGGCCTTGAGCGTGCGGGCGCCTTCACCGAAGCGGGCCTGGAAGATCGGTGCCACTTTCACGCCGGCGGCATCGGCGGCGCGGAGGAGTTCGTCGGCACGCTCCGTCGTGATCTCGATGGGTTTCTCGACCACGAGGTGCTTGCCGGCCCGCACGGCGGCCAGCGCCGGCTCAAGGTGCGCGCCACTCGGCGTCGTCACGCAGACGACGTGGATATCCGGCCGCGCCAGCAGGGCGGCGACATCGGTCGTCGCAAACGGCACGGCGTGCTTCGCCGCAAAGGTGCGGGCATTGTCGGCATTGCGCGTGGCGATACCGACTAGTTTCGCGCCGCGTGCCGCCGCGATGGCTTGGGCGTGAAAGTCGGCGATCATGCCGACGCCGATGATGCCGAAGCCAAGAGGAGAGGACGGAGGGAGTGCAGTCATGCGCAAGGTCGCGGAAAGACGATGAGCTTCCCCCGCCGGTTGCGCCGCTGGCAAGCCCGGCGAACGGGAAACGTTGACCGCGGCGCCCCCCCGCGACTGGACCAGGCCTCCCTGCGCGGACCGAAACCCGCCGCTACGGTTTGTAATACGCGCCCAGCGCCTCGACGAGCGTGTGACGGAGCGCCTCGGGGTCGAACGCGCCGTTGTGGCGCCAGAGGATCTTACCGCCGGGTGCGATCAGCACAGTGTGCGGCAGCGGACCAGGCCAAGCCGGGTCAAGCGCGGCGATCAGGGCATCAGCGCTGGCCTCCGTATAGATAAAGTTAGTGGCGGTGCGGCCCTCCGCCTTGAGCAGGCCCTTCAGGCGGGCGGAAGGGACGGCGTGCTGCTTTTCGAGAAAGCGCTTCGCCTGCGCCTCCTGCTTCGGGTCGTCCATGCTGATGGTCACGAGTTCGAAATCGCGCGTGCTGAAACGACGGGAAAACGAAACGAGCTCCGGAAACTCGGCCACGCACGGCGCGCACCACGTCGCCCAGACGTTGACGAGGCGGAGGCGGTTGGAGGTGTTTTTGGCCAGCGCCGCGACACCGGCGGCATCAATGCGTTCGAGTTCGACGGGCTCGGCCTTCCATTTCTCGTCGGCCTTGGCGACATCATCGCGCTTCGAATTCCATTTCGTCGAGCAACCCATCACCGGAGTCTGCGGAACGCTCACGGGCTTGCCGGCGAGGAGCTCGATCACGGCGTTGCGGGTCTCGTGCGATTTCACGGTGCTCACGTCTTCGAATCGCGAGTCATCGACCCGGCCGGCGTAGCGAAGCTTCCGCTCGCGGTCGAAGAGGAAGACGTGCGGCGTGGCGAGGCAGCCGTAGGCCTTGGCCACGGCCTGGGTGTCGCCGTCGTAGAGGTAGGGAAACGGAAAGCCCTGATCGCGGGCGTAGAGCTTCATCTCCTCGTAACTGTCGTTGTATTTGCTGTAGCCGAGTTCGTCGATGCGGATGCCGTCGGGGCTGTTGGGATTGATCGCGACGACCGCGAGGCCCTTGGCCGCATACTCGCGCACAAACGGCAGCAACCGTGTCTCGGCCGCGTGCGAATAAGGACAGTGATTCGAGAGGAAAACCACCATGAGCACCGGCGACTTGGCCGCGGGAAAATCGGCGAGCGTGTAGCGTTTCCCATCAATTCCGAGGAGGTCGAAGTCCGGCGCGGCGTCACCGAGCGCGAGTTTCTTCACGTCGGGCGGCAGCCCTTTTTCATAGGTGGATTTGCCGTCGGACTTGGCTTTCTTCGGAGCGTCGGCCGCAAACACGGCGGCGACGGAGAACGCGAGCGCGAGGGAAAGGCGAAGGTGCTTCATGGGGTATGCCGAGGTCAGCTTTTCTTCAGGTCATGCCGGCCAGGAGACCGCGGACGTAGCCGACGGACTCCGCCAATCCAGTGATGGGGTGACCCGTGGGCTTCTCGTATTCGAAGGAGGCGACGCCGGTATACTTGATCTCCATCAACGCGCGGAGCATGCCGCGGATGTCCATGCGACCGGCTCCGATCTCTACGGCTATGTCTTTGTCGGAGCCGGGGATGGCGTTGGAGTCCTTGAGGTGCACGTCGTAGAGACGCGGTGCGCATTTGCGGATCGCCTCAACGGGATCGGCTTTGGCGCGCATCGCATGGCCGACGTCGAGACAGAGTCCGATGCGGGCATCGAGCGGCGTGATGACCTTCATCACGTCGTAGGGCGACGGGTAGACCTTGTCTTCGGGCCCGTGATTGTGGATCGCAAGGCGTTGGTCGTATTCCTTCGCGAGCTTCTCCACGAGCGGCAGCGCATCCAGGTCGGGCTTGCAGATCATGGTCGGCAGGCGGGCTACCTTGGCATTTTCGAAGGCCTTACGGCACGCAGCCTCGTTATTCTTGAAGGCGACCACGCCGGTCCCGGTCAGGGTGATGCCCGCGGCGGTGGCCTTGGCCACGACGGCGCGCACCTCGTCGGGCGTGGCCGTTTCCCAATTGAGATGCGCCTTGTAGAGGGCGACATTCGAAATGCGAAGGGCCTTCAACGCAGTGAGCAAATCGTCGACCGACAACGCCCGCTGGCCATAGGTGGCGCAGCCGAAACGCAACGAACCCGCTTTACCAGCGGCCGGCGCGGATTCGGCGGCCCGGGCCGCGACATTGAGCAGGGGAAGCGAAAGCACACCGAGCGCAGCGGTGCGGAGTGCGTCACGGCGAGTGAGGAGTGGGGTGGTATTCATAGGGGAAAGGAAAACCGAGCTTTTGGCGGAGCCGCCCGCTTCACCGGCGGATGCCGACGGCAAACTTGCGCAGATACTTGAGCGCAACTTCAAACTCATGGGGCAACGGCGCGGAGATCGTAAACGGCTCCTTGGTCTCGGGGTGCTTCAATGTGAGTTCGCTCGCGTGCAAGGCGAGGCGAGAGATCAGCGGCTTCTCGTCGTCGCGGCCTTTGTAGCGGCGCTTCAGATCCGAAAGGAGGAGCTTGATGTCAGGGTTGCCGTAAAACGGATCGTTGAGGATCGGCGCGCCGGCGGCTGCGAGGTGGACCCGCAGTTGATGCGTGCGACCGGTGAGTGGACGACACTCGACGAGCGCATAGCGGCCAAACTTCTCCAACGTCGTGAATTCGCTCGCACACTCCTTACCGCCACGGCCCTTAAAAACGCGCATCCGCCCCTTCTGGCGCTCGTCCTCGCCGAGGGAGAGCTCGACGTTGAACGCGTCCGGCAGGGCTCCGGCGGCATCGCGGATCGGCGCGATCACCTTCATGGCTTCCTCAGCCGCCAAGACGACGACGAGGGCATGGTATTTCTTCGCGACGGTCTTCGATTGAAACTGGCCGCTGAGAAAATCGAGCGCGGTCTTGTTCTTCGCACAAAGCAACAGGCCGCTGGTGTCGGCATCGAGCCGATGGACGTTGGCCACGCCGTGGCCCATCTTGTCGTGCACCAGGCCCATGAGGTTTTCCCGCTGCTTGTCCCAACGGTCAGGGGCGACGAGCAGTCCGCTCGGTTTGTCGAAAGCGATGATCGAAGCGTCCTCGAAGATAACGGGCGGGAGCGGCATGGTGCAGCGCCGAGAAACGCGAATCGCCACCCGAAAGTCACGCCCGCGTTTCAAGGGAGGCGGGCCGGCCTGGTTTTCCCTCGGGATCGAACCACGGCTAAAATCAGGTAAGTTCGCTTTTTCCCACCGGAATTCGCTTGCCGCTCCGCGGCCCCGTTCGCTGCCTCACTGCGCACCCGCCCCATGCCGGTCTGGCCCAAAAGCATCTACACGTTCGGCCTCAATTTGCAGACCGCCGCCGCCGAGTGGCGCCTCCGACAAAAACGGGCGGACGGCGGCGCGCAGAAAAGAATCTTCGACTCGCTCACACCCAAGCTCGCACTGACTTCCTACTGGCGTGAATCGGGGGTAGTCGCCGGCACCAGCTACGATAATTTCCAGGCGCGCGTCGCGCCGCGCAGTTACGAGCAACTTGCCCCCGCTATCGAGCGGATGAAACGCGGCGAGGCAGACGTGCTCTGGCCGGGGCGCTGTTCCTTCTTCGCCCAAACCTCGGGCACGACCGGACCCGCCAAGCAAGTCCCGGTCACGGAGGAGATGCTCGAGCACTTTCGTCGGGCCGAACTCGATTCGTTGCTCTACTACACCGTGCGGATGCGCCATGCGGCAGTGTTTCGCGGCCGCCATCTTCATGTAGGAGGATCAACCGCTCTGCGCCCACTACCTGAGGCGGGACGACACGAGGCCTACGTCGGCGATATCAGCGGTTTCACGGCGCTCAATCTCCCCGCCTGGGCTGAGCGCCACCTTTATGAACCCGGTGCGCCGATCGCTGATTTGACGGATTGGGCCGCGAAGCTCGGGGCGATCGTAAAGCGCACCCGGGGGCTGGATATCACCTTGCTTTCCGGTATTCCGAACTGGGCCCTCGCCCTGGCGTCGGCCCTGCGAGAGGGTTCGATCGAAGGGAAAAGCCGGATTAGCAGCCTGCAGGGCCTGTGGCCGAATTTCGAGTGCTTCGTTCACAGCGGTGTGCCCATCGGACCATTTTACGACGAACTGCGCACCGCGCTCGGACCGACCGTAAATTTTCATGAGGTTTACTCGGCCTCCGAATCCTTCATCGCGGCCCAGGACATCGAGTCCGGCCTGGGCCTGCGTCTGATGGCCGACGCCGGTATCTTCTATGAATTCATTCCGATGGCGGATTTCGACGAATCCCGCCTCGACCAATTGGGCCGCAAGGCCGTGCCGCTCATCGGCGTTAAGACGGGAGTCGACTATGCGCTCGTCGTGACCACGCCCGCCGGGCTCGTGCGCTACGTGCTGGGCGACATCGTTCGTTTTACCTCCACCGAACCACCTCGCCTGCTCTATGTCGGTCGGACGAAGCTTACACTCAATGGAGTTGGCGAGCGCGTGATCGAGAAAGAGCTGACCGACACGCTCATCGCCGTCTGCCGACGGAAAGACTGGACGATCGTCAACTTTCACGTCGCCCCGCTCGTAATCAACTCCCTCACCGGTCAAAACCACGGTCGTCATGAGTGGTGGATCGAGCTTAGACCCGGGACCAAAGCCACGCCGACCGGGCCGCAGATGGCCGTCGATCTCGACGCCGAGCTCCAACGCTTGAACGTCGATTACGCCGCAAAGCGCAAAACCGGCAGTATGGAGGCGCCAGCAGTGCGCCTCGTCATGCCTGGCGTGTTCGAGCATTGGCTCCGCTATCGGAATCAGTGGGGCGGCCAGTATAAGATGCCTCGCTGCCGCAGCGACCGCCTCATCGCTGACGAACTCGCCCAAGTGACCAGTTTCGCCCGCGATTGATCGTGCCGGAAGGCCCCTAGACGCGAGAAAGACCACGATTTAGCCAAAACTGCCATGCACGCTGGCACGGTCACTGCTTAAGTAGATCCATCCTGCCCAAAGCAGGGTTTTGGGTAGCGTGAACCGGCCGCAAGGCTGGAAAGAAAAAACTGGGGCCGGCGTTAAGGGGTTATCGCCGGCCCCTCCTTTTTCTCCCGTGCCGAGCGTCGCACCGAGCTCCCAAGACAAAGGTGCCCTCCCTTCACCGCACCACGAGCACGATGGCCGCCACCATCAATGCCGCACCAGCCAGCCGCGAGGTCATGGCCGCTCCACCGGCATGACGTTCCTGATTCCCGAACCAGTGGCCCACCACCCAGACGAGAGCCACGGACCAAAGTCCACGTGAGCTGTAGACCACATTCGCCGCGGTGGCATCGCGCCAGTGGGCCAAGGTAAACGCGAAGGCCGCGTTGTTGAGCACCATCAGCAGCGAACCCGGCACCAACCAGCGCCACGCCACCGGCTCGACCTCCCGCCACGAGCCCGAGAAGAACGCCAAAAAACCAAAGGAAAAAACTCCCATCAGCCCAAACATGAGCGGAATGAAGCGCGTCAGCCCCCACCCCGGCGCCCAGTGCTGCAACAGCACATCGGACAGCGCATAGGTGAACCCGCTCAACGAGGCTAGAAGGATGGTGAAGCCGACGCGCCGGTGCGGCACGCCTCCATTCCACCCGAGGAGTAGCACGGCGACGGCACACAGCGCGGCCGCCCACCACCACGCCGCCGGGATCTTCACCGCAAACAGCGCGCTGGCCAACGCCGCGACCAAGATCGACTTCGTGCCCATTACCGGGGTCGTCACCGATACGTCACCGTGACTAATCGCCAGATAGATCATCAACTGCGCCAGCATGAACAGCAGCGCCGTGACCACCGGTTGCCACCACTCGGCCGGCCAAGGGGCGGCGGGGGCAAACCACCACAGCGGCTGCACGCTCAAGGCCATCGTCAGATTCACGACGAAGGTTGTCCGCCACACGCTCACGCCGTGCTCCGCCGCCCGCTTCAGGCACAGCGCACCCACCACGTAAATGAAGCCGCAAACAAGCGGGATGAAGAGGTGCGCGGGAAAATGCATCGGCTGCGCCTCCACAGGCGGGGGAACCAGTCCGGCTTCAACGCCAAACACGATCCAACTTCGATCCCGCCACCTTCCCGACCGGCCCCCACTAACCTTTTCCGCCGCCGGACCGGGGCGCTTACTTCAGCAGCGCGAGAATCTTCTTTTCGTAATCAGCTGCCGCCTCCGCCCCGACCTTGCGATCACGGATCTTGCCGTCGCGGTCGATCAGGAAGGTCGTGGGGATGGCCTCCATCCCGCCAAACGCCGCCACCACGTCGTCATCGCCCATCACGAGCGGATAATTAACGCCATATTTCTCCCCAAAGGTCTTCACCACGGCCGGACCTCCCTGATCCAAGGATACTCCGACGATCACCAAACCATCTTTGCCGTGTTTCTTCACCAGATCGACGTAGCCCGGGATCTCCGCGCGGCACGGCGGGCACCACGTCGCCCAAAAATCAACGACGACCACCTTGCCCTTGAATTGAGCCGAGGTGACTTCCTTCCCGTTAACGTCCTTCAGCTTCCACGCCGGCGCCGATGCTACAACCGGCAAGGTTCCGCCACTCGCTGCCGGCGCCTCGGACGCTGCCCGAGCCGGGATAACATAGAGCGCAACCGCCACCAAGGCAGCGGACGCCGAAAGAGCCGCGAACAAGCGAGTGGGTTTCATAGTCTAAGTAAGATGAAATTGAGGTTGAGTCAGACGGTAACCGTGGGAGTCCCCACGGCAAATTTTCTTCCCGCTTTCTTGTCTCGAAGTCGCGAATTCCGGTCTAACTTCGCTCAGGTCCCGCGCATCTCCGGCAGATCCAGTCCGAGAGTCTCGATAAACTTCTTCATCGCCGGCGTCAGGACCCGCCCCTTGCGGTGGAGGATGGCTAGCGGCCGCGTAAACTCCCGCCCCTTAAACGGCAGCACCGCCAGGGTGCCCTGCTTCTGTTCCTGCAAGACGGTGGCCTGCGGCACGATGGCGATGCCGTGGTCGATTTCGACCGCTCGTTTCACGGTTTCGATGTTGTCGAACTCCATCACCGGCTCGATCTCGAGCTTGTGCTCGCGGAAGATGATATCGACGGCCTTGCGCGTCGGAATATCCGGGTCAAATCCGATAAATTTCTGCCCGGCCAGGTCCTTCACTTCGATCTCCGCGCGTTTGGCGATCGGATGCTGCGGGTGGGCAATGAGCACGAGGTGATCGTTGCGGAACGGCAGCACCTCGATCTGGCGCTGTTTGACCGGAAATGCCACCAAGCCGAAATCTACCGCGTTGTGGAGGATGTCCTCATAGACCAGATTCGACCGCCGATACTCCACCCGCACATTCACCGAGGGGAAATCGTGCAGGAATTTCTTAATGAAAGGCGGCAGCTCGTGCAGACCGATCGAGTAAATGGTCGAAATACGAATCGTGCCGCTGATCACCTTCTTCATCTCCTGCAGCTCCGAGAGCAACTTTTCGTAGGTGTGCAGCATCTCCTTCGCCGAGTCGTAGACCCGCTGCCCCTCTCGCGTGAGCTGAAACTGTTTTTGGCTCCGATCGATCAACAGGGTCTTGAAGTGCCGCTCCATCGCCCGCGCCTGCTGACTCACTGCCGACTGCGTGATACCGTTCAGCTTCGCTGACTTGGAAAAGCTCTTCGTTTCCACCAAGTCTGCGAAGATTTTGAAGTTCTCAATTTGCATAATTAGCGCAGGTTGTTGCCGCCAGAGTAGCGCGGCCCGCGCTGGCGTAAACTCCTAAGTAGATTATCTAAACGCCTTCAACCGCCGCAACCCGTGTCGATTCCCTCCTTCCTCGCCTACGAAGAATTCGCCCGCCGCGCCGATGCCCTGCGCGCCCAAATCGCGACCGCCTGCGCCGCCGCCAGCCGCCCCGCCAGCGAAGTCGAACTCCTGGCCGTCACCAAGACTCACCCCGCCGCCGCGGCCGACTACGCCGCGCGCTACGGGCTTCTCGGCGTCGGTGAGAACCGCGTGCAGGAGGGCATGGAAAAGCGCCCCCAAGTCGCTCCTGCCTCCGCCACCCTCCGCTGGGAACTCATCGGTCACCTCCAATCCAATAAATCGAAGCTCGCCGCCCAGCACTTCGACCGCATCCAGAGCGTCGATAGCGAGAAACTCCTTAACCACCTCGACCGCGCCGCTGCTGAACTGGGCAAGACCTTGCCCATCCTCCTCCAAATCAATGCCGGCAACGATCCCGCCAAGTTCGGCGCCGATCTCGCCGAGGCCCCCCGCCTGCTCGAAGTTGCCCTGACCAAGAAAAACCTCCGCCTCGACGGGCTCATGACGATCGCCCCCCTCGGAGCAACACCCGAAGAAACCGCGGCGCACGCCCAACGCACCTTCATCAATCTCCGCGCCCTCCGCGACGACCTCGCTTCGCGCTTCGGCGTGTCGCTCCGCGAACTTTCCATGGGTATGACGAGCGACCTCGTCCCCGCGATCGCGGCCGGCAGCACCATGGTGCGCGTCGGCACCGCCCTCTACGGCGCGCGCTGAAAGAGAAATCCCTGCGCCGCGACGGTTTCACCGTTGCACCGGCGCGCGTTCCTTTTTCGCTACGCCCGTGGACTCGGAGCCGCTCACCTCAACGCAACGCGAGGCCTTTCTCGGCCTCCTCGATGACCCCAGCCCGAGCGTCCGCCGCGCGCTGCTCGCCCGCTTCGCGTCCCTCGGCTCCGCCGTCGTGCCTTTTCTCCACGACCTCGCCCTCGGACCAGATCCCGACCTCGCCCGCCATGCCGCTTGGTTTATCGATGAGCTAAAGCTCTCCGACCCCGTGGCCGAATTCCGCGGCTTCATCCGTTCGCTCAACTACGAGCTCGAGTCCGGCTCCCTGCTTCTCGCCCGCACCGTCAGCCCTCATCTCAACATCGGCCGATGCGTGGCGACTCTTGACGAAATCGCCGCCCGCACCCGCGAACTGATCGCCGAGCCCGCCACCACCCGCGAAAAATGCCGCGTCCTCAACCGCGTGCTCTTCCACGAGTGGGGTTTCCATGGCAACGTCGAGCACTACACCGACCCGCGCAACAGCTTCCTCGACCAAGTCCTCGAACGCCGCACTGGCATCCCGATTTCTCTCAGCATCATTTACCTGCTCGTCGCCGAACGGCTCGAACTCGAGTTGGAACCCGTCGGCATTCCGGGGCACTTCCTCATCGGCTGTTACAGCGACGACCAGCCGTTTTTCATCGATCCCTTCGAACGCGGCGTCTTTCGCGATCCGGACGAGGTCTTCGATCTGCTGCGCAAGAACCACCTCGCCCCGCACATTTCCGACCTCGCCCCGACCCCCGTCCGTGAAGTCCTCTGCCGCGCCTGCCGCAATCTGGTTAACCACTTCGCCACCGCGGGTGACCCCACCCGTGCGAAACTCTTCGCCAGCTTTGTCGCAGAGTTTGAGACGACGCACGAGAAGCACTCCACCTGAGCTCTCCGCTTCTCGCCTCGATTTTCGATTTTCCATTTTGCCCGCTCTCCCGCCGGCTGCCTCAATCGAAAATCGTAAATCCCACCTCGTAACTTGAATCCCGTTCTCACCCTCGCCGACCTCGCCGCCTGGTCGCGTCCCGGCACTTCCCTCGCTGTCCTCGGCCACCCGATCAAGCACTCGATCAGCCCGCCGATGCACAACGCCGCGCTGGCCGAACTCGCCCGCACCGATGCCCGCTTTGCCGACTGGGAGTATTTCCGTTTCGAGATTCACCCCGACGACCTCCCCCGCGCCCTCGATCTCCTCCACGCGAAAAAATTCCGCGGCGTAAATCTCACCGTCCCGCACAAGATCATCGCCTTCGACCGCGTCGCCGAGGTCGATCCCGCCGCCCGCCCGGTCGGCGCCGTCAACACCCTCCGTTGGAGCGAGCGCGGCTGGCAGGGCTTCAACACCGATGGCTACGGCCTCGCCGCCGCCGTGCAGGCCACCCTCGGCCGCGACCTCGCCGGTGCCCACCTCATTCTCCTCGGTGCCGGTGGAGCCGCCCGCGGCGCCGCTGTCGAATGCCTCCAGCGCCGCTGCGCCTCGCTCTGGATCGCCAATCGCACCGCCGAAACTCTCCAGACCCTCCTCGCCACGCTCGCCCCCCTCGCCGACGGCGTGCCCTTCGGTGGCTTTTTGCCGCAAACGCCTTCCGCCGACCTCCCCTCCGGCGCTCTCGTCATCAACGCCACGAGCGCCGGCCTGCGCGATACCGACGAGCCGCCGGCCGACCTCACCGCCCTGCCCAACATCGCGGCCGTCTACGACATGATCTACAACCCGCCGCAGACTAAGCTTCTCCGCCAAGCCGAGTTCCTCGGCCTTCCCTACGCCAACGGCCTCACGATGCTCGTCCACCAAGGCGCCAAGTCCCTCGAACACTGGAGCGGTATCCCGGCTGCCCAGACCGCCCCCACCATGCTCCGCGCGGCCCGTGCCGCCCTCGGCCTCTAAGCGCGACGTTTGACATTGCCGTTCGGCAAAACGGAATCGCCCCATGTTCGCCTCCTTCGCCGAGATCGCCGCTGCCTTTCCCTGGTTCTTTCCCTTGTTCGCGTTTTTCGTCGGCGCTTGCGTGGGCAGCTTCCTCAACGTCGTGATCTATCGCGTGCCGAAGGAGGAATCGATTGTCACCCCTGGCTCGCACTGCGGCTGCGGCCAGCCGATCAAGTTCTACGATAACATCCCGATCCTTTCGTGGCTCCTCCTCCGCGGACGCGCCCGTTGCTGCGGCCGGCCGTTTTCGTTTCGCTACCCGGTCGTCGAACTCCTCACCGGCGCGCTCTTCGTCCTCGCTTGGTTGCGCTTCTCTCCCGCCGGCACCTTTAACCCCGGCGTCGTGGCTTGCACGTGGGTCTTTATCAGCTGTCTGATCGCCGCGACCTTCATCGACCTCGATCACATGATCATCCCCGATGTCTTCACCATCGGTCTCGGTGTCGTCGGCGTCCTCCTTTCCTTCTGCGTCCCCGCACTCCACGGCCACCATGTCGGACTCTTCCTCGTCGACAGCCTGCGCTCCGGCGTCACCTCGATTCAAGGTCTCCTCATCGGCTCCGGCCTCGTGCTGTGGATCTTGCTGATCTCCGAAGCCATTTTGAAGAAAGAGGCCATGGGCTTCGGTGACGTAAAATTCGTCGGCGCCATCGGCGCATTCTGCGGCTGGCAAGGCGCCGTGTTCTCCATCTTCGGCGGCGCTCTCGTCGGCACGGTGTGGTTCGCCGTCTCGCTGATCTGGCAAAAAATCGCCGGCAAGCCCGCGCCCGTTGCGCCTCCCTCCGAGACGCCCGACGGTCAACCGGCCGAACTCGGCTTCGGCGCCCACGTCCCGTTCGGCCCGATGCTCGCGATCGCCGCCGCGCTCTACCTGTTGTTCTTCCGCGCCTGGGTCGGCGAGTGGTTCGCCGAAGTCGCGACGATTCTCTAAGCCGGGTCGGCGCCGGCTACTTGAGTCGCTCCGCCATGGCGCGCCGTAGCACCGGCCGCACCAGCCGGGCCAACGTCGCATTGGCATAGCCGATCCACGTCACCGGCGTGGTCGTATCGAGCGGCAGACGCAGGGGCCGCCCCTCCGGCGTCTCGATGATGCAGCCCGCCTCGCGCGCGATCAGCGCCGTGCAGACGTCGTAAGGATGACAGCATAGCGTCGCGGCCGAGTAGCCGAGCTTCGCGTAAACCTGCGGCCGGATATCGCCGAGCATCCGGTCATGCCCCACCGTCAACTCGTAGAGCTGGCCGCCGCTTGAGATATACTGATCGTCAAACACGAGCTGCCCGCCGTTGCGGCCCAGCACTCCGAGTTCGCGCCAGACATCTTCTTCGATCTGCCCGATCAACGCCTTTCCCTCCGGGAAAAACCGCGCGAGCGAGGCAAATCCATGATCGAAATTCTTTGCCCGCGAGGGCCGCGGCGTCCACCGCCGCCCCACTCCACCGCCGAGTTCAATCGTCTGCGCGACTACGCCGCGCCCTTTCACCGCGCTGAGTTGGTCCGCGCGATCTTGTTTGCTGGTGGGCAGCTCGGTCATCGCCGCCACCACTATGTCCCCCAAGTGCGTCTTCGTCCCGCGTTGTGGCGCGACGCCGGTGAGAATCCACGCCGCCCGCTTGTCATACATCAGGTTTCGCGTGCCATCGATCGGGTCGAGAATGCACTTCCACCTCGTCCGCGCGACCGGTGTTCCCCGCGGAAACGTCGTCGGCTCTCCGTCTTCCAATCCTTCCATCACCAGTTCGACCGGCCACGTCCGCGGCCAGTGCGCCTCAAACCAGGCCAAGATCGCGTGCTCACTCAGCCGGTCGACGTGATAAATCGTGTCGGCCGCCGTTTGCCCGACCACGCGCGAAAATTTGCCCGCTTCTTTCGCGCGCGCCGCCACGAGCGTATCGCGGATGTGCGCCTCTAACGCGCACAATTTCCGCCGCATCGCCTCAAGTAAATCGCGGGTCATCGCACCGTCCTCACAATAGTGCAGCCCCATCGCCGGTCTGGGTGTGGAGAATATCCGGCGCCGCGCCGAAGCTCGCCGCATACGCTTCGGCCACCTTCTTCGCATCTTCCGCCGAAAAATCTGCCGCCGTCAGCGCCATCACCGCGCCGCCAAACCCGCCTCCGGTCAGCCGTGCACCAAATACGCGCGGCGCCCGCACCAATTGGTCCACCAGAAAATCGAGTTCCACCGTGCTGTTCTCAAACAACGTCTGCGAGCTCCGGTGCGAGGCCGTAAGCAATTGCCCCACCGCCGCCAGATCCCGCGCCTGCAACGCAGCGTGCGTTTGAGACACCCGTGCAATCTCCTCCACCACGTGGCGCGCGCGTTTAAACACCACCGGCGCCAGCCGCCCTTCCGCCGCTCGCAACGTGTCCACGGACACGTCAGCCAGCAAACCCACACCCAATCCCTGGGCGGCTTCCATGCACTCGCGATGCCGCGTCGCATAGAGTCCATCCACCAGCGCATGTTTGGTGTGCGTATTGAAAATCCAAAAATGGGCGCCCGCCGGCAACGGCACCGTCGAAAACTTCGGCCCCCGGCAATCGATCGCCACGAGGTGATCTTTTAGCCCAAATCCCGACACACCCTGATCGAGGATCCCGCATGGCACCCCCACAAAATGGTTTTCCGCGTGTCGCCCGACTTTCACCACCGTCTCGCGCGCCGGCTGTTGTCCCGTTGCCGCCAGATACACCAAAGCCGAGGCCAGTTCGATCGCCGCACTGCTGCTGAGCCCCGCGCCCGTCGGCAAATCCGACAGCGCGAGGTAGTCGAAGCCCTCGGGCGCCTTTAGACCAAACTCCGGCAAAGCCACGAGCACGCCCAATGGATAATTCACCCAGGCGTCGTCACCGATCTGTCGCGCGACGTCTGCTGCCCCCAGCCGCACCATGCCGCCTTTCTGACCGCTCGCGAAATTCCGTTTCCCGTCGTCCCTGCGCGCCAGCGCCACTCCTACGCCGCGATCGATCGCCGCCCCGAGCACGGCGCCACCATTATAGTCAGTGTGGTTGCCGATGAACTCGATCCGCCCCGGCGCCCGCGCGATCACCTCGGGCAGGCGACCATACGTTTTCTGGAATAAGTTTATCAGCTCAGCTTTCATGCTTGGTCCTTGGCTTGGAAAAACTCTGCCGGCACGGGCGCTTTACTTCCCTGCGCGCAGCTCCGCGCCCGGCTTGAACCGCACCGTCTTCATGGCCGGTATCGTCATCGGTTTTTTCGTGTGCGGATTGAAGCCACGTCGCGCCGGCCGCACCGCGACGGCAAACGTCCCGAAGCCCACCAGTGAAACTTCTTTGTCGCGCCGTAAACCGCGCTTCACTGCCTCGAGGACTGCATCGGTCGCTCGCTCGGCAGCGGCCTTGGAGGCCTTGGCTCCGAGCTGTTTTTGCACTTCGTCGACCAGTTTGGCTTTGTTCATCAGGGCGTGGGGTAATGGGCGCGAAGCGAACGCCTCGTCACCATCTCGGTCAATCCATTCTCCCGCCGCCATACCCTCACACCCAACCGTCCACCGGATTGCACTTATCCCGCGGCCGATGGCGGCGGTTCACCGGCTCGTCCTTTCACGACTTTCTCCAATAACCGCGTCATCGCCAGCTCCCGGCCGATCCCGCGCTCGGCGGCGAGTTGCGTCGCACGTTTGGCCAGTTGCGCCGCCATCGTCTCGGCCTGCATGCGCGTCGCGCCGAGCTGCTCGCACAGCCGCGTTAGTTGTTCGTGTTCCGTCATGGCGTGTACACCAACCGCACCTCCGCCGCCCCACCCACCTTCAGCCCCATCGTCGCATTCCCACTCATGTGCAGGAGGGAAAGCATGGCCAATCCCACCCACCCTCCTGCTCCGTCATCGACCGCGGACCGCACGTCCCCGACTTTCCGCTCCCCGATAAAGAGTTCCGCCGGGTAAAACTGCGGCGCGCGACCATCGCCCGCCACCCGCAACAATCGCCGCCGCACCTGCCCCATCGACTTGAGCCGCGCCATCACCTCTTGCCCGAGATAGCAGCCTTTCGTGTAGGAAATCGCCGTCGCATCCAGATCGCCTTCCGCCGGCAAATCTCCCGGTCCGATATCCACCGGGACCGCCGGAATCCGCGCCACGATCCGCCGCCGCTCCACTTCCGTCCCATCGAGCTCCTTCCATCCCACCAGCCGCGCACGCACCGCCTCCCCTGCCTCAACGGGAAAAAACCACTCCGCACTTTCTTCCTTCTCACGCCTCCCGGCAAATACCCGTCCGATTCCCAGTGCCCGAGCTTCCGTGGCCAGCGCCGCTCCACTGCCCGTTCCCCACAGCGTCACGGCGGACCAGGTCTGGGTCAGGTCCTCGATCACGACGTCATCCGCGATCACAAAACTCTCCAACCGCTCGCGGATCACCGCTGCCGGTGAAAAATAGCTCCCCACCCAAAATTCTCCCGTCGCCGACCGCAGCACGAAGCTATCCGCCAGCACTTTTCCCTTCACATTGAGCCACAGGCCATAGACCGCGCCACCCCCGTCAGCCGCCAGTCCGCGCAGGTCATTCGTGAACTGTCCTTGGAGGAAATTCGCCGCATCCTCCCCCGTCACGCGCAGCCACGCAGCCGGGCGCCACGTCGAAACGGCCGTAGAAGTAGAAAAGTTCATAGGTTTTAAGATGCTCAATTTGAGATGATTGCAATAAAAGTGAGAGATTTTGAAAACTTCGCATTGACGGAATGCACCCCACGCGTATGGTCAGCGCATTCAGTTTTAACACTTCTCCCCGCCTAGCGGGGAGTTTTGGGGTAACTAAGAAAGCAAAGGCGCACCGTATAGGGGTATACGGTGCGCCACTTTTTTTGCCCATTTTTAGCGCACCGTCCGCCGCCAATTCACCGAAGCCGGGCTTGCGCGTCGAACGCTAAGCCGGCCAAGCTCGCTCCTCATGCAGAAAACTTCGGACATCAATGTCGTCGAGACGCGTGCCCTGCCGTCCCCCGCCGAGCTCCTCACCGAAATTCCCAAGACTGAGGCCCAAGCCGACTTCGTGACCCGCTCGCGTCGCGAGATTCACCGCCTCATCTTTACCGACGACAAGCGCTTCTTGCTGATCATCGGGCCCTGCTCGATCCATGATCTCGAAGCCGGCCGCGATTATGCCCGCCGCCTCGCCGCCCTTTCCCGCGAGGTCTCCGACCGCGTCATGATCGTCATGCGCGTCTACTTTGAGAAACCCCGCACCACCGTCGGTTGGAAGGGCCTCATCATGGATCCGCACCTCGACGGCTCGCACGACATCGCCACTGGACTCCGCCTCGGCCGCCGCTTCTTGCGGGATGTCCTCGACCTGGGCTTGCCCACCGCCACCGAGTTTCTCGATCCGATCACTCCGCAATACGTCGCTGACCTCGTCTGCTGGGGCGCGATCGGCGCCCGCACCACCGAATCGCAAACGCATCGCCAGATGGCGAGCGGGCTCTCCATGCCCATCGGCTTCAAGAACAGCACCGACGGCACATTCACGGCCGCCGTCAATGCCATCAAGGCCGCCGGGCAGCCCCAGACCTTCCTCGGCATCAATCTCGAGGGCTCCGCCTCCGCCATCGTCACCCGCGGCAATCCCGATTGCCACGTCGTCCTCCGCGGCGGCGCCGCCGGCCCCAACTACTCGACCGGCCACATCCTCCAGACCGAGCAACTCCTCGCCAAAGCCGGCCTGCCCAAATCCATTTTGGTCGACTGCTCGCACGACAATTCCGCGAAAAAGCCCGAGCTCCAGCCCGACGTCCTCCAAGCCCTTCTCTCCCAGATCACCGACGGCAACGCCTCCATCATGGGCGCCATGATCGAGAGCAACCTCGGCGCCGGCAATCAGCCCTTCCCCCAGCCCAAGGAGAAGCTTCGCTACGGCGTGAGCATCACCGATGGGTGCATCGACTGGCCCACCACCGAGAAACTTGTCCGCGACCTCCACTCTGGCCTCGCTCCGCGTTTCCGTTAACCCACCGCGGCCGCGGTTGGGGTGAGCGTCCGCTCTCCCGGAAAGTGTCTGCGGTTGCTCGGTCGCACGTTGCTGACGTGCGATCCGCACGGTCGAGCTGAGTTGCTCCGCTCTTGGAAATATTTCGTCGATCGACGTGCCCCGAGCCGCCCGCCACTAACGAAAATTCCGCCTCCGTCCGCCACTTGGCGTCACCTCCGCCGCGCGGCCGGCAGCCACCCCTGATCGCGGAACCACGCAATCTCATCCACCAAGGTCTCCGCCAAGGGCCGGAATGTCAGCCCGAGTTCCTGTTCGCTGCGGCGGTGATCGTAGCGGTTTCGCCCTCGTTCGCGATCGATCAATCTCACCGTCGCCCAACTCAACAACACCGGTCGACCTGTGACCCGCGCCTTCAGCTCACTGAGCGCCGCCACCACATACAGCAAAGCCAACGGCACCTTCCGCTTCGGACCCTTTACTCCCGATATCTTCTCCAGCACCCCGAAAAGCTCCGCCATCTCGATCGCGCGTCCGGCGGCGAGATAGCGCTGGCCGCGCGTCCCGCGCTGCGCCGCGGCGATCATCGCCCCCGCCACATCCCGGGCATCGACCACGGAAAATCCCCCGGGCGGCACGCCCGGCAACCGGCCCAGCATAAAGTCCAGCACCGTCTGCCCGGCCGACGTCGGCCCCATGTCGCCCGGTCCATGCATCCAACCCGGCAAAACCAGACAGGCGAAAAAATCCGGATGCTTTTCGAGGAAGTCCAACACCACGCGGTCCGCGCGTATCTTGCTGCGGTAGTAGTCGTCCGCCGCCTCCTCCGGCCGCAGCATGGTTTCATTGATCAACCCTCCCGCGGGGCCGATCAGCGTCGCGATCGAGCTGGTATGCACCAAGCGCCTCACGCCGGCCTTGTAGCAGGCCGACAACAATTCCGCCGTGCCCGTTACGTTGATGCGCTGCAACTCCTCGCGGTGCGCGCCTCCTTTGTAGCTGTCCCGAAAATAGGCGGCCGTGTGAAACACCACCTCCACCCCCGCCAGGGCTGCCGCAAAGGTCACCACCGACTTCATATCGCCCGACACCATTTGCACCTCGAGCCCTTCAAACTGACGTTTCGCCTTGGCCGGGTCGCGCACCAGCGCCCGCACTCGCCAGCCGTCCGCCACGAGCGCCCGCACGAGATTATTGCCGAGGAGGCCGGTCGCACCCGTCACCAAAGCGGTCTTATTGGATATGGCATTTTGCATAAGGTGTAAGCTCTCCTAGTCTGCCTCGGTCCCGATCGCAGTCAGACCATCGGACCAAGACCCACTGCACCCGGGATGAAAAGTGCGACTATCGCCGACGGCCCCCATCGCTCCCACGTATGCGCCTGACCGATAGGGAGCGCCTGTCCGCCCATCGCACAGGGCCATAGACCGATCAGCGCAGCGACCCGCGTGCGTCTCACCCCAATCCCCGCCGCGCCCGCGAGCTCCGTTGCACCAATTAAGACCAACCACCCGCGACCAAAGCCCAATTCGGCCCTCCGCTCTGCCCTTTGCGGCTCGGCCAACAGCTTCCTCATGCCTGCGCCGGCGAAGTGAGCAGTTACGGTTCCCCGCAGCGCTCCATTGATTACTTGGCTGGCTTTTTTCATGCGCCTACGAGGTCGCCCCCTCCACCTTGTCAGCCATCGGTGGCGGCAGTAACGAATAGAGCACCGGTGTCACCAACCGCGACAGCAGGAGCGAGCTGATCAGGCCACCGATGATGACAATCGCCAATGGCGAGTAGAGACCGCTACCCTGCACCGCCAGGGGTAGCAGCGCCCCCAGCGCCGTGAAGGTCGTCAGCACGACGGGCAGAAACCGTATCTCACCCGCCTGCTCGATCGCTGCTTTTAGCTCCACGCCTTCGGCCCGGAGTTGATTCGTAAAATCCACGAGCAAAATTGAGTTCTTAATCTCGATCCCGATCAGCGCGACAAAACCGATCGCGGCCATAAACGAGAGTGAGTAACCCGTCGCCCAAAGTCCCACGATTCCGCCAATAAAACCCAACGGAATGACCGATGCGACGATCAGCGTCCCGCGAAGACTCCGAAACTCCAGCACCAGGATCGCCAGAATACCAAACGCCGCCACGAGAATGGCCCCGCCGAGCCCGCCAAAACTTTGTTTGCGACTCTCGACTTCGCCGCCGAATTCCCATCGCACTCCCGCCGGCCACGTGAGTTTGTTCAGCGCCACTTCCGTCTCCCGCGTCAAGCGGTCCACGTTGAAGCCGTCGCGCACAAACGCCACCACCGTCACTGACCGTTCGCGGTTGTAGCGCTGAATCACCGGCGGCGCTGACTCAAAGGTCAGCTGCGCTACCTGCGCAATCGGGAGATAGGCTCCCGTCGCCGCACTCTGCACTTGGATCTTGGGCCAGTTGTCCAGGGTCGCCCTCTCGCCGCGCGGCAGCGCGAGCTGAATTGCATACTGATCTCCATCGCTTTCGCGAAACCGCCCTACCTCGATGCCGGCAAACGCCAGGCGCACGGCTCGATCAATCTCCGCTTCGCTTACACCGAGTAATGCTGCCGTCGGCTTGTCGACTACCACCCTCAAATCGGTCCGTCGCACGCGCACCGGATTGTTGATGGCCTGCGCACCATTGACTCCCCGCAAAATCGTTTCGACCGCCCCTGCCTGTTGCACGAGCACGCTCAGGTCATCGGAAAAAATTCTCACCGCGATCGGTGCCTCGATGGGTGGACCATTTTCGAACTCCTTCACGACGATCCGCGCCCCCGGAAAATTGCTCAGCTCCGCTCGCAACGCGGCCAGCACCGCCGGGCTCCGTTTCGGATCATAGTTTTTCAGCGACGCGAAGATCTCGGCTACATTGGCCTTCGTCGCCTGCGGCACTTCGTTGTAGTAGATCTGTGGATTGTAGTTTCCCACCGTGGTGAAGTAGTTCGCCACCTCCGGATTTGCCGCGAGCCGCGCTTCCACGTGCCGCGCGATCGCATCGGTGGCGGCGACACTGGCCCCTTCCTCCGCTTCGATTTGCACGAGGAACTGCGGCACACCCGCCTTGGGAAACAGGGAAAAACCGATCTGCGGCACGAGCGCGAAGCTACCCGCCACCAACGCCGCGGAGACCGTGAGCGCCGCGATCCTGTGCTGCATCGCCCAATGTAAAATCGGCCGGTAGGTTCGCGCGATGGCGTGCTGCAGCCACTGCAGGAGCACATTCCCCCCGTGCGGTTCTTCTCCCTTCAACACCAGACTGGCGAGCAGCGGAATGATCGTCAGCGCCACCACCATCGAGGCGAGCACCGTAAACACCACCGCCAGCGGCAGACTGCGGATAAACTGACCCGGTCCACCCGGCAGCATGATCAACGGGAGAAATGCAAACAGGAGCGTCGCCGTGGTGCCCACCACTGCGACCGCGATCTGCCTCGTGCCCTCGTTTGCGGCCGCCACCGGCCCGCGTCCCATCCGGCGGAAGCGCACGATGTTTTCCACCACGACGATCGAGTCGTCCACCAGCAGGCCGAGCGCGATCACACAGCCGACGATGCTGAGTTGGTTCAGGCTGTAGCCTGCATAGTGCAGCACCGTGAGTCCCATCGCCAGCGACAGCGGAATCGAAACCAGCACGAGCAGCGAGGCCCGGAATCCGAGCGGCAGCACCGTCAATAGCACGAGGGCAAACGCGATCAGGAAATCGTGTTCCAGTCGGCTCAATCTGCTCTCCACGTTGATCGACTGATCCCAGCCGATCTCCAGCCGCACATCCCCGGGCAGGGCCGCCCGAAATTTCTCGATCTCACCGCGCAGGCCTTCGCTCAGGGTCAGCAGATTTTGCCCTTCGCGCGGTCGCGCCGTCACAAACACGGCGCGTTCACCCTTGTAGCGGCCGAAATCTTCCCGGTCCGCCGTCGCCCAGCGCACATCGGCAATGTCACCCAACCGCACCACGGCGGCACCACTGCCGGACACCGGCGTTTGCCGCACTTCCTCGATATCCACATAGCTCCCGCTGGTCTTGAGGTTAAAGCGTCGGTTGCCCAGCTCGACCGCCCCGCCCGGAATTGCCGCATTGTCGCCTTGGATCGCGTCGATGATTCGGCCCAGCGGCAGCTTCAAGGCCACGATCCGGTCCAGATCGAGCGACACCCGCACCTGCTTTTCCGGAAACGCATGTTTGCGGGCCTGGCGGACACCCGCGACCGCCTCGAAACGTTTTCGCAAGGATTCCGCCAGATCCTGCAGCCGCGCATAGCTCGCGTCCGGCGACACCAGCGCCACCTGCATCATCGCCACATTGATCGTCTGGATCTTTCTCACTTCCACGTCAGCCACTCCCGACGGAAGCCGGGCGCGCTGCACGTTCACCTGCCGCAGCACCTCGTCATATTTCTTTTCGGGATCTACGCCGTAGAAGAAATCTATCCCCACCGATACAAACCCGTCCTTCACCGTGCTCCGAATCTTGTCGATATCGTCGAGCTCCTTGAACGCATCCTCCAGGGGGCGCGCCACCAGCTGCTCGATATCCGTCGCGTTCGCGCCCGGGTAGGAAGCGATCACCAGGAAGGAGGGCACCTTCAGACTCGGGTCCTCCAGCCGCGGGATATTCAGAAAGGACGTGAAACCCAGGGCCGCGAGGCACGCGAAAACGATCAGCGTAAATTGCGAGTTCCTGACCGCGTAGTCGGTGATCTTCATCGAGAATTTTTCCCGCCGCTTACTTCACCAAGGTCACCGCCGCGCCGTCGCGCAGGTATTCACCGCCGGCCACGACGAGGCGGGCGCCCTTGGGCAATGCGGTTCGCAGATAGACGTGTTCACCCAACAGGGTCTCGATCTCGACCGTTACTCGCCTGGCGACCGCTCCACCGGTTTCGACGAGAAAGATACTGGCGCGACCGCCGTCTCCCTCAATCAGGGTGGCCGCTGGCACCATGGGGCGCTCACTCACCGGCCGGGGGAATAACGTCACCGCGGCGACGAAGCCCGAGCGCGCTACGAGCGGCGCACGGTCCAGGGCGATCTCCACCTCCGCGGTGCGGGTGAGCGCATTGGCCGCCTCGGATATCTGGGTCACGACTCCACCCACCGCCCCGGCTTCACCGCCGCCCAAAATCTCCGCCCGATCGCCCAGCCGCACTCGCGCGATATCCCGGTCAGCCACGCCCGCTCGCACGATCCAGCCGTCGGCCTCACCGGCCACGGTCACGACCGCCCGTCCCGCCGTCACGAGTTCATTGGGTTCGGCCGCGCGGCGCAGCACCCGGCCGGCCGCCGGCGCGACGATCACGGCAAACCGCCGGTTAAACTCCGCGATTCGCAATTGTGCCTCCGCTTGCTCCAGTCCGGTGCGCGCATCCTGCAAATTCTCCAGCGTCGCCACCGCTCCCGCCTGAAGCTTTTCCACCCGGGCGAGATCCCGCCGGGCCTTTTCCGTCGCACTCCGCGCCTGCGCCACCTGGGCTTCGATTTCATCGGGGCGCAAACGGGCCAGCACCTGGCCTTTCGCGATGCTATCGCCCGCCCGCACGGTCACTTCCTCAATCAGGCCGCCGATCTTGAACGACAGCTCCGCCTCGGTGCGGCGCGCCAGGACCCCGCTCACGCGCACCGGAATTGCGGCATCGGAATACTCGACCGCGGTGGTGCGCACGGCGATGGGCTGCACCGGGACGGCCGACGCCGGGGGCGTCTTGGCACAGCCAGCGAGAGCGCCGATGATCAGGAGGAGGGAAACAGCGGTTTTCATGGCAAAGGGGTGAGGGCGGTGGCCCGGTCGAACTCGGCCGCGGCGGTAAAGAGCCGTTGCCGCGTGATCTCGGCATTGAGTTCGGCCCGCGTGCGCTCGGCCCGCGCATCGAGGAAATTCAGTTGGTTGGCGAGGCCTTCACGCTCCCGCCCTGCGACGAGTTCAAACGCCCGGGCCAGCGCCCGCCGCCTCATCTCGGCCGCCCGGTAGGCCGTGGTCGCCGCCTGGAAGTCGTCGCCGGCGCGCCGGCTTTGCAGCGCGAGCTGCTGCCGCGTCTGTTCCCTTTCGATTTCGCTGCGACGCCGCTCCAGCTTCGCCTGCGTGAGTTGGCTGCGCTGCTTCCGACCATCCCACAGGTTGAACTCCCCTACGATCGAGCCCTGCACGAAGTTGGCGCCCGTCCCCGTCCGATAGTTCGTCCCTTGCACTCCGCCGTCCACCGCCAGCGCTACCGTCGGCCCGAGTTTGGCCCGCGCCACGTCCTCTGCGGCGGTCGCCGCGGCCACGGCTTGTTCCAGCGCGGTCATTTCCTCCCGGCGTTCGATTCCGGGCAGCGGAGCAATTGTTTCCTTCAGGAGCATTTCCGTCAGTGCTGCGAGCTCCTCCTCCGGCGGCACGGTGATCGCCGTCTCCAGGTCGCGATTGAGCAAAAAGTTAAATCCCCTGCGGGCCGCATTGCGGTCGCGCTCCGCCTCGGCCCGCTGCTGACGCACCAACAGGACGTCCGCCTCGGCCCGCAAGACGCGTTCATCCGTGATCTTGTCCGCCTGCCGCAAACCGCGGTTCACGCGCAGGGCTTCGTCGGTGAGCCCCGCCGTCGTCTCCCAGATGCGCACCGCGGCCTCGGACTGCAGATAGCCGTAGTAGGCCGTCAGCACTGTCAGGCGCAGCTCGCGTTTGTAGGCCGCCAGTTGCGCCTCGCGCACCGCCACCTCGGCCCGGGTCGCCCGAATCCCGCGCGTGATCTCCGGCCGGTAGAGCGGCTGGGTCAGCCGCAGTTTCGTTTCCTGTTCGCGCTCGCGCAGCAGAGGCACGGTCTGGTTGGCGATCTGCGGAAAGGTCGCCGCCCGCCCTTCGCCGCGCAGGTAGTCGTTGAGCGTGCGGTAGACGCCGTTGAGCAGGTCGCCCGTCGGAAAATCAATGGTTCGCCCGCCGTCGGCCTGGGAGTAGCGCGCCACCAGATCCAGCCGGGGCTGAAGGGCGCCGCGGACTTCCGCGAGTCGCACCCGCGCCCGGTCGGTCTCGATCGTCTTTTCCGCCAGCCCCAGATTCCGCGTCAGCGCCTCGTCCACGTAGGCGAGGGCCGCCGCCGGCACGGGCATCGCGTGCCCCGCCCGCGCGATCACGGCGAAAAGGCAGCAAAGGAGAGAAACGGTGCGCATGGCTTCGGCACCGTGTCTTCCGCTGACACTCTGTCAATTATTTATTATGTGACAACGGCGCTACGTCGCCGCGAGCGATCCGCGCAACAAGGCGAATCCGTGCTCCATCGTCTTGGCCGCCGAGAGGTTAAAGTCCTTCTTCAACATGGCTTCCTTCTGCGCGGAAATTTGGATCAGTCCGTGGGTGAAGGCCCACACCGACACGGCCGTCGGGCCCGGATCACCGATGCTCTTGCGGATCGAGCCGTCCGCCAGACCGTTCGCCAGCGCCTGCGCGACCAGCACGAGGCAGCCGCGTCCCCGCTCTTCCGCATTTTTCACCGTGTCACTCTGCGTCGCCGGATCGCTCTCCTGCGCCTGCATCCGGGAGAGGATCTCGAAGTGCAGCGGCTCCGCCAGGGAGAAGGCGTAATACGCCCGGCCGATCGCCATGATTTGATCGAGCCCCGTTTTGTTTTTCGCCAGCGCCGTTTCGAAGCGCCGCAGCATGCTCGACAGTCCCCGTTCGCACACGGCGTGAAACAGCTCTTCCCGATCGGGAAAATAGAAATACACGAGCGAGCGGCTCAGCCTCGAGCGCTTGGCGATTTCGCCGAAATTGGTGTCTTCCCACCCGTGCTTCGCGATCACTTCTTCCGCTGCGTCGATGATTGCCTGGCGGCGCTGCTCCTTCTCTTCCTCGCGCCGGGCGCGGACGGGGTTCGATGCTGCTTCTTTGGCTTTCTTCACTGCGCCCTTGGAAACCCGTCCGGCCAAAATAGCCAGCAGCAAAGTTTCTGGCCGCCACCATCCGGCCTTACATTCCGCTTTTTCCCAAATTTCTTCCGTGTGTTCCGCGGGTTCCGTAGGCTAAAACTCCGTTTCTTCTCTCTTCTATGAAATCCCCCATTCGCGTCGCAGTCACCGGAGCCGCTGGCAATATCGGCTACGCTCTCCTTTTCCGCATCGCTTCGGGCGCCATGTTTGGTGCCGATCAGCCCGTCATCCTCCAGCTCATCGAAGCTCCGTTCGAGAAGGCGCTGAAGGCCCTCGAGGGCGTCGCGATGGAGCTCGATGACTGCGCGTTTCCCCTGCTCAAGGGCATCGTCCAGACTTCCGATCCCGCCGTCGGCTTCAAGGATGCCAACTGGTGCCTCCTCATCGGCGCCAAGCCCCGCGGTCCCGGCATGGAGCGCGCCGACCTCCTCAAGGACAACGGCAAGATCTTCATCGAACAGGGCAAGATCATCGATGCCGTCGCCGCGGCCGATGCCCGCGTCGCCGTGGTGGGCAATCCCGCCAACACGAATTGCATGATCGCTGCCTCCCAGGCCAAGCGCCTGCCGGCCGAGCGTTTCACCGCCATGGTCCGCCTCGATCAAAACCGCGCGCAGACCCAGCTCGCCAAGAAGGCCGGCGTCGATCTCACCGCCGTCAAAGACATCTTCATCTACGGCAATCACAGCCCGACGATGTTCCCGTCCTTCGCCCACGCCACGATCAACGGCGCCCCCGCCACCTCCCTCATCACTGACAGCGCCTGGCTCCAGGGTCCCTTCTGCGAGATCGTCGGCAAGCGCGGCGCCGCCATCATCGCCGCCCGCGGCCTTTCCTCCGCCGCCTCCGCCGCCAATGCGCTCGTCGATCATGTGCGCTCGCTCGTCACCCCCGGCGCCGTCCACTCCATCGCCGTCAAGAGCGAGGGCCGCTACGGCTTCGATGCCAACGTCTGGGCCGGCATGCCCGTCCGCACCACGACCCCCGGCAGCTACGAGGTCATCACGAGCTATGTCATGGACGACTTCGCGAAGTCCAAGATCGCCGCGACCAACAAGGAACTCGTCGACGAGCGCTCCTTCGTCGCCGACATGATCGCGTAACGGAAGCTCGTTCTCGTCGTCGTTTTCTCAGCCCAAGCGGCGCCCTTACCGGCGCCGCTTTTTTTTCGCCCTGCGTCCCCGCGCGCCTAGGGGCACCTTTGCATTCACCATCGCCCTCCGATTTTTGCGCTTTTTGCGGCCCTCCTCCGTTCTCCGCTCTCAGCTCCCTACCTCACCCGATCAACCCACCCAGCGCCTTGCTGATCGCAAAGGCTCCGCGCACCGCCGCAAATCCATCGAGCAGCTCCGCCGGACCGCCCGCCTGCGGAAACACGATCTCCAGGCTCGCCCCCGTGCAGCGCACCTTCGCGTCCACCCCTTCGACCCCGATTTCGCACTCACTGCAATCCGAGGGATAGCTCACGCTCAGTCTCCCCTGCCCTGCTCCCGCGCGCGCCTCGGCTCCGCCGCTTTCACTGTCCTCCAGCGCCTCGATCGCATCGATCACCGCTTCCACGCGCGCCCCTTTCTTCAGCGCAAACGATAGTTCCGTAAACTTCCCCGCGAAGATCGCCGCAAACTCGCTCGTCCGCGCGAGGTCCGCGTTCTTCAGCTCGCGCAGCGTCGTCGTCACCGTAAAGCGCGTCGGATCGCTCTCCTCCAGCGCGTAAAATATCTCCACGGAAAAATCCTTCGCCGCGAGCACCGCCGCCTGCCCCGCCACCGCCAGCGATACGTCTTTTCGTTTGTATCCCAGCCCTGTGCGCACGCTCTGAAACAGCGTCTCGCCTTCCTCGGCCAGTTCACCTGCACACAGTTTCCCGAGAAACGCGTTCGTCGTCGCATTCACCGCATCCGGCACCGTGTGGTGGCCTTTGCGAAACCCGCCCAGCGTCTTCACGACTCCGCCCCCGTGTCCGATGAAGCTGATGCCCGCGATGATGCTGGAGGGAAGTTGGCCCGTCATTCACCTGCGACCCAATCGCCCGCCGGGCGGCGCGCCAACCCGAATGTTTTCGCGCCGCCCCCGCCCGCTTGCCGGGGTGTTTAGACCGCCTTGACGGAATTGCGCCGGCAGAGAGCCACGATCCCCACGATCGCCAGAATCGGCAGCCAGACCGGCGACAGCAGCGCCGCCACCACGATCGCCGCACAGGCCAGCAGCGCCACCAGCGAGACGCCGAGCACCGCCAGCCCCGCGATCAGGCCGGCTGCGATACATCCGGCGAAAAAGGCGACCGGCAGCAACTTCACCGCGACGATCACCGCGACTACGATCAGGAGCACTTTAAAGAAGGTTTTCATACCTACAGAACCCCGCTCGCTCCGAAAAGTTGCAGCCCTTTGCGCCCCCCTGCCGCGCGCCCCCACCGATCTCCCTAAACGCTTTCGCGCAGCGACCTTAGCTCTATCTTCAATTCACTCAAAAACGGCCCCAACTCCTCCTCCATCTCCTCGATGTCTCCCACCGGGCCGCACGCCTCCCGCACCACCGCCCACGCCGGATGCTCCGCCCACTCGCCGTCGTCCGCCGTGAGTCGCGCCCCGCTGAAGCCCAGCCCGTGCGCTTTGCTGAGAAAATTCGCCAGCGCGATCAGCGCCACTTCCAGCCGGTGCGACTCCGCCTCGGCCGGATTGTCGTGGTGCGCGATCGCCTGCACCACCAGCTCGGGCAACTCGTTCTGCTGCGCGAAGACCACACCGGCTTCGCGGTGATCCACGCCTAGCCGGTCCCGCTCCAGTTTTTCCAGCCGCCCGCCGTCATTCCACGCCAGGATCAGCACGTCGCGGTAGGCTTCGGGTTCCAGCGTCGAGAGCACGATCTTGCCGACGTCATGCAGCAGGGCCGCGAGGTGAATCGGTGATCCGTCCCCCGGTCTCAGTCTGCGCTCGAGTTCTTCCGCGATCGCCGCCGTCGCCAGCGCATGCACCCACAGATGCCGCCAATCGAATCCTTCGGCCACGCGCTTCGCATCCCGCAGCGTAAACAGGGCCTGCGCCGCCTTGCGCACCCGCACCACGCCGAGCAACTGCACCGCCGTCGGCAGATCCTCCACCCGGCGCTCCGAGCCGATCGCCACCGAATTCGCCATGCGCAGCACGCGCACACACAGGGCCGCATCGCGCCCGATCGCCACCAGCACTTCCTCCACCGCCACATCGTCGCGACTGATCGTCCGCAGAAATCCCTGCATCAGCGATTGCAGCGCGGGGATCTGCCGCAGTTTTTGCAACTCGGCCAGCATGCGCTCCCGCACCGCGTCATCCGCCTGCAGCCGCGGCGTGGCGCTGCTGAGCGACGCGAGTTGCACCGTTTCGAGGAGCGTCGCGACATCCTCCACCGCCCGCGCTTCGCGCACGACCGCCGGGGCCGGTGCCGCGGAGGTTTCCGCCGGCACCGCCGTCGCGGCGGGTGCACGCTCCTCCTCGGCCATGTCCGGCGCCGGTGCGACCACCGGTTCCAGTCGGCCCAGCAGGCGTGCCCACCAACTGCGCCAATGCAGGAAGAGGACGCTCATGGTCGGAACTTTCCCCGTTTAATCGGCTCCGCCGCCCCGACCTTGAGCATCGATTGGCCCCCGCCCCCGCACAACCGGGTTGCAGCGCTTCCGGTTTGCCGGTGTTTTCCCTTTTCGTGTCCGCCCCGTCTGCCATCCCCGTCGTCTGCGCCGTCCTCGAGGACGGGTCCGGCCGTGTCCTCGTCGCCCAGCGCCCCGCGCACAAGCACCTCGGTCTCAAGTGGGAGTTCCCCGGCGGCAAGGTCGAGGCCGGCGAGCTTCCCGCCACCGCCCTGCTTCGCGAATTGCAGGAGGAACTCGGCTGCACCGTCGCCATCACCCGCGCCTTGCCGGCCTTTCAACACGACTACGGCACCGTGGTCATCGGCATGGTCCCTTTCGTTTGCCGCCTCGCGCCCGACTCACCCGCTCCCCACCCCCACGAGCACGCCGCACTGCGTTGGGTCGAGCCGGTCGAACTGCCCTCGCTCGATCTCGCCGCCGCCGACTGGCCCGTCGTCGCTGCCTACCGCGCCTCGCTTTCTCCCGTCTCGCCATGAGTTATCCGCTCCGTCTCCTCGCCCTCGCCCTGCTCGCCGTCACTCCGGCGCTCACTCGCGCCGCCGATCCCGCGCCGGTCTATGCCTCACCGGCCTTTGCCGACGCCGACCGCCTCCGCCGCGTGCAGGAGCTTCTGCCCGAGATCGACCGCGCCTTCGCCGAACACGCCGCCGCGCGCCACCTCCCGGGCGTCGCCTACGGGATCGTGCTCGATGGTCAGCTCGTTCACTCCCGCGCCCTCGGCTTCGCCAACGTCGACCAAAAGATCCCCGCCGCCCCCGATACCCGCTTCCGCATCGCTTCGATGACGAAGAGCTTCACCGCCCTTGCCATCCTCAAGCTCCGCGACTCCGGCCGCCTTACTCTCTCCGATCCCGTCGACCGCTACGTCCCCGAGTTTCGCACGCTCGCGTTACCCACCGCCGATTCTCCGCCGATCACCCTCCGCCACCTGCTCACCATGTCCGCCGGTTTCCCGGAGGATAATCCCTGGGGCGATCGCCAGCTCGCTGTCACGGTCGAGGGGCTCCAAAACTTTCTCCGCGCCGGTCTGTCCTTTTCCGAGGCTCCCGGGCTCGCCTACGAATACTCCAATCTCGGGTTCGCCGTCCTCGGTCAGGTCATCACCCGCCTCGCCAAGGAGCCCTACCAGCGCTACATCACCCGCGAGTTTCTCGTTCCGCTCGGGATGAACGACACGCGCTGGGAATACTCCGAGGTTCCGCCCGAGAAACTCGCGCTCGGCTACCGCTGGGAAAACGACACGTGGCGCCCCGAGCCCCTCCTCCACGATGGCACCTACGGCGCCATGGGCGGCCTCCTCACCACGATCGATGACTTCGCCCGCTACGCCGCGTTTCATCTCGCCGCCTGGCCGCCCCGCGATGACACCGACCGCGGCCCGGTCCGCCGCGCCACCTTGCGCGAGATGCAGCAGCCTTCGGTCGTCAGCTCCGTCGTCGCCGATGCGAAAAACTCCGCCGGCGAGATCGTCCCCGCCGTCAGCGGCTACGGCTTCGGCCTGCGCTGGACCATGGATGCCCGTTCCACCGTGCGCTTCGGCCACAGCGGCGGCCTGCCCGGCTTCGGCAGCAACTGGCTCTGCTACCCCGCCCACGGCCTTGCCATTATTTCTTTCGCCAACGTCACCTACGCCCCGATGTCCTCCCTCAATGCCCGGCTCGCCGCCCTCCTCGTCGAGAAGGGCGCGCTGCCGCCGCGCACACGCCCCGTCTCCGCGATTCTCGCCCAGCGCCAGAGTCAGCTGGTTGAGACTCTCACCGCCTGGGACACGAAACCCGGCGACGCCATTTTTGCGGAGAACTTCTTCCTCGATCGTTCGCGCGAGGCCTGGATCAAGCTCGCCCACGACACCCTCGCCCGCGCCGGCCGCATCACCGGCACCAGCCCGCTCGTCCCGGAAAATCAACTCCGCGGCACGTTCTCGCTCCTCGGCGAAACCGGCCGCGTCGAGGTCTTCTTCACCCTCACTCCCGCCGCCGTGCCGCTGGTGCAGGAACTTCGCCTCACCTACGTCGCCGACAAAAAATAATCTCCCACCCACCCCATGAAACTACCCCGCCCGCCGTTCTTCCTCCTCGCGCTCGCCTGTGCGCTCGCGCTCGCCCCGCTCCCCGCCCGCGCTCAGAGCCCGGCCCCCGCCGCTCCCGCCTACACGCGCACCACCGACGTCGTCTACGCGCGCCGGGCCGGCGTGGCCCTCACCTTCGATGTCTTTCAACCCACCGCCGTCCCACCCAATGGCGCGGCGATCATCGCCCTCGTCAGCGGCGGTTGGAAATCCACCCACGAGGGCATCAACCCCGGCTCCTACGCCCCCTATCTCGCCCACGGCTACACGGTCTTCGCCGTCGTGCACGGCTCCCAGCCCAAATACATCCTCGCCGAGATCGTTCCCGATATCCACCGCGCCGTCCGCTTCATCCGGACCCATGCCGCCCGCTGGGGCGTCGACCCGCAGCGGCTCGGCGTCACCGGCGCCAGCGCCGGCGGCCACCTCTCCCTCACGCTCGGCACCGAGGGCGGTCCCGGCCCGGCCGACGCCAAAGATCCCGTCGATCGCGCCAGCAGCGCCGTCCAAGCCGTCGCCTGCTTCTATCCGCCCACCGATTTTCTCAATTACGGCCGCGAGGGCGAAGTCGCCACCGGCGTCGGTATCTTGAAGGACTATACGCCCGCCTTCGGCCCCGATGCCCAGACGCCGGAGGGCCGCCAGCGCCTCGGCGAGAAATTCTCCCCCGGCCGCCACGTCACCGCCCGCTCCGCGCCCGCCTTTCTCATCCACGGCGATGCCGATCCGCTCGTGCCCATCCAGCAGTCGCAGCTCTACGTCAGCCGCGCCACCGCCGCCGGCGCCACCGCCCAACTCGTCACCCGCCCCGGCGCCGAGCACGGCGGCAAAACCTGGACGACGATCACCGCCGACCGCGCCCTCTTCGCCGACTGGTTCGACCGCTATCTCCTCGGCAAGAAGCCCTGACGCCTCCCGCCGCCGCCACCATCGCGGTTCAGCGTTCCACGCGCCGCGCGGCGAAGTGCTTCATCACCGCCTCGCGCATCGCCTTCCCGGCCGCCGGTGAATTCGTGTGCCCCGAGGGGATGTCGTTGAAAATCCCCTTCTCCGTCGTGAGCGCGTTGTAAGCCGCGTAGACACTCGTCGGCGGGCAGGTCGTATCGATGAAGCCCACCGTGAAGAAACCCGGCGCCTTCGCGCGCGCCGCGAAGTTGACGCCATCGTAGTAGCGCACCGCCGTCACCACTTCCGGTGCAGGCGTTTCGCCGGTCGGGATAAACTTCGGCCAGCCCGCGATGCGGCCCGCCAGCGCGCCCGTGTGATCATTGCCCGCCGGCACGCCGGCCACGAAGAACGTCACCCGCTCATCGAGCCCCGCCGCCGCGATCGCCTGCGCCCCGCCCTGGCTCGAGCCATACACGACCACCGTGCGCCCGTCCCACTCGGGCTGCGCCGTGAGCACATCGAGCGCCCGCACCAACCGCAGATACATGCCGCGAAAATAAATCGTCTCACGCGCGGTCCGCCCCGCCACACGGTAGTCCTTCAATTCGCCCGCCGCCAGCTCCGCATAAAACTCCTTCGGTTTCCCATTCGGCAGACCGTGCGCATTCATGTCCATGGCCAGCACGCCGTCCTTGGCCCAACCCGCGGCGCCGCCGAGATTGGAGCTACTCACGCCCGCGCCGTGCACCGTCAAAATGATCGGGAGACTTCGCGGCTTCGCGCCCACCGGCCACGCCAGATACGCGGATACGCCCGCGCCCACGCTGTCCGCCTGCACGTCAAACGTCTCCACGCCCTCGCGCGGCGATTTCACCGGCGTGAGCCGCGCATTTACCGGCACCGCCGCGAGCGCCTGCTTTTGAGCCGCCCAGAACGCTGCAAAATCCTCCGGCGCCGGCTGGCTCGGCTTGATCGCCGTCGGCTCGACGCCCGCTCCCGCGAGCGCCGTCAGCTTCGCCGCGCCCACCTGCCCCGTCACGCGGCACTGCAAAAATCCCGGCGCCGCGAGCGACCCCGTGATCGTCGCCTGCCCACCCACGAGCTTCGCCGACCCGCTTCGCTTCGGTTCCACCCCGTCCTGCGTGAGCGTCCACTGCACCTCGGCGTCCGCCGGCTGACCATCAACCTCGAGCTTCACGGCAAACGTCACCGTCTCCCCGCGCCGGTAGAGCGCATCAGCGTGATCCGCCGCGACCGTGAGCACCTCCCGCGGCTTCACGGGCGCCACCCCCTCCGCCGCCCCCAGGAACACCGCCCACCCCAACGACACCACCGCCAGCCAGGAAAAGAATTTCATCCCCCCACTCGAAACCACTTCCCCCTGTCCCCACAACCCCAACCTCACCACACCATCCGCCCATCGCCCCCTCCCCGTCCGTGCATTCCGCGGCCCCCTCCGCCTTTCGTGTGTTTCGTGGTCCCCCACCTCCGTCATTCGCCCCCATTCGCATCATTCGCGGGCACCCCTCAGTCATCAGTCATTCGCCCATCGCCCTCCGCCCATCGCCCCCTTCCCCTTCCGTGTATTCCGTGTGTTCCGTGGGCAAACCTCCGCCTTTCGTGTGTTTCATGTATTTCGTGGTTCCACCTCCGTGATTCGCCCCCATTCGCATGATTCGCGGGCAAACCTTCAACATTAGTCAGTAAACATTGGGCATTGGTCCTTGGCCCATCGCCCTCCGCCCATCGCCCCTTTACCCTTCCGTGTATTCCGTGTGTTCCGTGGGCCACCCTCCGCCTTTCGTGTTTTTCGTGGTTCCCCACCTCCGTCATTCGCCCCATTTCGCATGATTCGCGGGCAAACCTCCATCATTAGACATTAGTCATTAGTCATTGGTCATTGGTCATTAGCCCCTCCCCTCCGCCCTCACTCCCTCTCCGCACCCCACGGCCCCGCGGCGCCCGCCCCGCGCCATCCTCCTCACTTCTCCTCCGCCCGCAGTGCCTCCAAATCCGGATCATCCTGCGCTGCCACCTTGAACTGCCCGTCCATCTTGCACGCCCGCGCCAGCCGCTTCCGCGCGCTGTCGAGTTCGCCCAGCAGCGCGTCGTAGCACGCGAGATTGTAGTGCAGCACCGCGCTGCTCTCCGCGTGCAGCGGCTCGGCCTGGAGCAGCACGGCCTTGGCCTCCTCGATGCGATTGAGTTCGCGCAGCGCATACGCCCAGCCGATCCACGCGTTCTCCGTTTCCGGCCGCGACCGCGCGAGCTCGCTCGCCACGATCACCACCTTGCGCCACTGCCGCGCCGCCATGTGCAAGTCCACCCGCACCGATTTCACCTCCGCGCGCGCCCGGTCCTCCGCTGCGATTGCATCGAGCTCCGCCTCGGCCTCGGCCATCATGCCGAGCCCGATGTAACCGAGCGCATATTGCACCCGCCGCTTGGTCTCGCTGCGCAGAGTCATCGTCCCACCAGTATGCGCACAATGATCCATCCCGTCACGGCGCAACCGGCCACGCCCGCCGTCATCGGCACGGCCGTCCCGTTGTGCAGCAGCCCCGTCAGCGCCCCCGCGCCCGCCCCCACGGTAAACTGCACCGTGCCCAGCATCGCCGAGGCACTGCCCGCCACCTCGCCAAAGGGCGCCATCGCCAGCGCCGCGATGTTCGGAAAAATCACCCCGGCCGACGACAGCGTCACAAACAACAGCGCCACCAGCGGCAGCCATCCGCCCCAGCCCGTCGCGCCCACGAGCGCGAGCGCCAGCCCCGCGACCGCCATCGTGAGAAACGCCCCCAGCAGCACCACGCGCGGCGCGTGCGTGCGCAGCAACCACCGGTTCACCTGCGAGGCCACGACCAACCCGAGTCCGTTAAATCCGAAGACCAGGGCAAACTGCGCCGGCGTCAGCCCGTGCAGCTCGATAAACACCGCCGGCGAGCCCGCCACATAGGTGAAGATCGCGCCCAGCGTGCAGCCCGCCGCCAGCGCCGGCCCGATGAAACGCCGGTCCACCAGCAGCCGCCCATACGTCCGCAGCGCCCGCCCCAGCTCCAGCGGCACCCGCTGCGCCCGCGGCAGCGACTCCGGCAGCCACCAAGCCACCGTCGCGGCAAACACCACACCCAGCGCCGCCAGCGCCCAGAAAATTCCGCGCCACCCCGTCACCGCCAGCAACTGCCCGCCCACCGTCGGCGCCAAAATCGGCGACGCCCCGAGGATCAGCATCAGCAGCGAATACACCCGCGCCGACTCCCGCTCGTTGAAAAAATCCCGCACCACCGCGCGCGGCACCACCATGCTCGCCGAGCCGCCCAGCGCCATCACCAGCCGCCACGCCAGCAGCGCCCCGAGCGACTGCGCCCGCGCACACGCCACCGCCGCCACGGTAAACACCGCCATCCCGATCAACAGCGGCCCGCGCCGGCCCCAGCGATCCACGATCGGACCGTAAAACGCCTGCCCCACCGCCACCCCGATCATAAACACCGACAGCGTCAGCTCCACCGCCCCCATTTCCACGCCCAACTCGCGCGCGATCTGCGGCAGCGCCGGCAAATACATGTCGATCGCAAACGGCCCCAACACCGTCAGCGCCCCGAGCACGACGACCAGGCTCCGCCCCGCCCGCGCGGGCGCCACCGGGCTCTCTCTCATTACTGCGACGTCCTCGACCATCGGCATAAGCCGACCAACAGAGCAGCCCGCCCGCCAACCTGCAATCCCGCCGTCCGTTTCCCCTCCACGCTCACACCAGCGCCGACGCATCCGCCAGCTCGCGCTCCTTCTCCGCCCGATGGCGGAGTGCATACGCCATGTAGGCCACCACCCCGAGATTCGCCGCCAGCACCACGATCTTCAACCCGGTGAAGTGCAGCCACAGGTGATAGAGTTCCACCGGCACGTAGAGGGCGCCGCCCACGAGGGCCAGCCACTCCGCCCACGGCCGTCCGCGCCACAACCCGTAAGCCTCCACCAGCCGCACCACCGCATACGCCCCCGCCCCGCCCGCGAGCATCCAGAGCCGCGCATCCGTCACGTTCGCCGCCGCATCGATGAAAATATGCGGATACTTGCTCGCCGGATTCAGATGACTGAAGTGCACCAACCGCTCCGCGAGCGCCGCCACATCATGGTGAAGGAGACTCAGCAACCCGGCCCCGGCCGCCAGCACGAGCAACCCCTTCGCCGCCTCAAACACCGCAATCGCCCGCATCCCATCCACGAGCGGTTTTTTCAAAAGAGGCGAGCGCAACATCCCCCACGCAATACCTCACCACCCCCCAACGCAACCCGCCCCGCCTTTCGTTTTTTCGTGATCCCCTCTCCCGCCCCCATTCGCCTCATGCGCGGACACACCTCCGTCATTCGCCCCCATTTCGCATGATTCGCGGGCACCCCTCCGTCATCAGTCATTCGCCCATCGCCCTTCGCCCCACTCCCTTTCCGTGTCTTCCGTGTATTCCGTGGGCTCCTCCGTCATTCGCCCCCATTCGCCTCATGCGCAGACACACCTCCGCCATTAGAAGGGGAAGGACCAAGGACAAAGGACCAAGTCTGAAGTGGCCCACGGAACACACGGAAGACGGACCGGGGAGGAGGGTTGCAGGTGGGGCGGGAGAAGGCAGGGTGTGGGGGATGAAAAGCTTTTTGCGTGGGGTGGGTTGTTTTTTGGCGCTGGGGCTCGCGGTAGTGGCGCGCGCGGCGGAGTCGCGCGTGGTGGTGGCGCCGGACGTCGGCGGGGCGTGGCTGGTGCCGGACCGGCGGTGGGAGGGGCGGGCGGTGCTGCTACTGCATGGGTTTGCCGATGACATGGATGGCGCCGGGGATCTCACGAAGCAGCTGGCGGAGGCGCTGGCGGCGAAGGGTATCGCGAGTCTGCGGATCAATTTCCGCGGAGAGGGCGACCGGCGTCGGGAGAAGATTGAGTCGACGCTGGCGTCGCGCGTGGCGGATACCGCGGCGGCGCAGGCGTGGCTCGTGAAGCAGCCGCGCGTGCAGCCCGAGCACGTGGGGGCGATGGGCTGGAGTTTGGGCGCGACGACGGCGATCGTGGTGGGCGCGAAGCAGCCGTCGTGGTGGCGCACGATGGCGGTGTGGTCGAGTCCGAGTGGGGATCAGTTTGCACAGCTGGCGTCGAGCGAGGTGGCGCAGCGGGCGCTCCGTGAGGGCGTGGCGACCGAGGAGGTGCCGGGCTGGAAGCGCATCACGACGAAGCGGGAGTTCTACGAGAGCTTCCGGGGCGTGAATCTGGATCAGGACCTGGCGAAGTTCCCCGGGGCGTTTTTATCGGTGCGGGGCTCGGCGGATTTTCTGCCGCAGCATGAGGCGGAGTTCATGAAAATCGCCCCGGGGCGTCCGGCCGAGGCGGTCCTGATCGGCGGGGCGGATCATATCTTCAGGGTATTTCAACCGGAGCTGGGTCACGCGGCGCGTGTGATCGCGGTGACGGTGGCGTGGTTTGAGCGGACGCTGTGAGCGCCCTCGCCCCTGGGTGGGGCGCGAAGGACATTCGCTTCATTCGCGAGCCCTTCCGCCCTTAGACATTAGCCATTCGCCCTCGGTCCTTGGTCATTGGTCCTTCGCCGCGCCCCGCGGCGCTTCCCCCTCCGTAGTTCGCGCCCTATTCACATCATTCGCGGGCCCTTCCGTCATTAGACATTAGTCATTGGACATTAGTCATTCCCCGCCATCTCCCCTCGCCTTCTGCCCCTTCTCCTTTCCGTGTGTTCCGTGGGCAACCTCCGCCTTTAGTTACTGGTCCGACCTTACCCGCCCGCCCGCAACGAAGCATCCATCCGGTCCAGCATCTCGCCCAGCGCGGCCGTGAGTTCGGGAAACGCCCTCATACCTCGGTCAACTGCCTGGCCTGCCGCAAGTGGGCCTTCAGCATTCCGGCAAAACGCGCCGCGTCGAAATCCGTGGCTCGCACCAACTCGGCAAACCCGAGCGGACTCAACGTCCTCGCCACCATCGCCAACTCCGCCCCGTGCCCATACCAATCGACCCCGGCGAGGTAGCGGGCCACGGCCGCCAGTTCGACCTGACTCACGCTCGAAAAGCGTCCCCACGCCCCCGCGTCAAACCTCCCGTGCTGCTCCACGCAAAATCCGATCACCCGGGATTCTGATTCACGATTCATTACCCCGCCGAAACTACCCCTCCACCGCCCCCGCGCCAGAGTTTTCTCCCACCCGCCCCCCGGCGCGTCCCTCAGTCCGCCTTTCGTGTATTTCGTAAGCCTTTCCGATTTCGTCATTGGTCATTAGCCGCTCGACCATCGCCTTCAGTCCTTCCCTTTCCGTGTCTTCCGCGTGTTCCGTGGGCCCATCGGTTTCGTGTGTTTCGTGTGTTTCGTGGGCCTCCTCCGCTCCCCATCCCCCTCCGAAATTCGCGCCCCATTCGCATCATTCGCGGGCCCTTCCGTCATTAGACATTAGTCATTGGTCATTGGTCCTTCTCTCCTCCTCCCCGCCCCTCACTCCGGCACACAAAACGTCTCCCCCACGCTCACCGCCAGCAACCGCTCCGGCTCATGCGCGAACGCCGCGCGCAACCGCTCCGCCGGTTCGCTCATCGGCTCGGCGCTCAGCTTAAACGTCTCGTGGTGGATCGGCACAAAATACTTCGCTCCCGCCGCGTTGGCCATGCTCACCGCCTGCTCCGGACTGCAGTGCGCCCGGATCCACGGATCATACGCGCCGATCGGCATCAGCATCAGATCGATGGGCCGCGCGCGCGCCCGGAGCCGCCCAAACGCCTCCGTGTAAGCCGTATCGCCCGCGAAGCACACCGCCGCTCCCTCGCGCTCCAGCACATAGCCATTATAGCCCCGGTGATCGTCGCGCATCATGCGCGCGCCCCAGTGCGCCACCTCGATGGCCGACACCGTCAAGGCCTGCCCCCGCACGTTCAACGTCACCACCTGCCCCCAATCCAGCTCGTGGATCTGCCGAAACCCCCGCCACCGCAGCAAGTCCCCCGTGGCCCGCGCCGTGACGACCGGCGTGTCGCGGGCAAACCGCCGCAGACTCGCCGTATCGAAATGGTCGAAGTGCGCATGACTCAGGACGATCACATCCGGTGCCGCAAACTCCCGCGGCCCCAGCGCTGGCTGCAGATAACGCTTCGGCCCCAGCACGAGCGGAGCGATGCCCGGCCCCACCCGCTCCGAGAAAACCGGATCGGTGATCACCCGCACCCCGCGGAAATTCATGAGCACCGTGGAGTGCCCGAGACAACTCCCCGTGACCGCCGCATCCGACCACGACTGCGGGTCCGGCCGCGCCCGCGGCGCCGGCGGACGCCCCCGCCCGTCAAAAATCATCTTCCGCAACATTGAAAACCGTCCCATCCCCCGACCCTACCAACCCCCGCCCCCCGCGCAAACCCACCCACGCCTTTCCCCCCTCGCCCTCCGCCCATCGCCTTCCGCCCGTCCCTTTTCCGTGTTTTCCGCGTGTTCCGTGGGCCAACCTCCGCCTTTCGTGTGTTTCGTGTATTTCGTGGTTCCACCTCCGTGCCATCCGCCCTTCGCGTCCCATTCGCATCATTCGCGGGCCCTACGACTTGGTCCGTGGTCATTGGTCCTTTTTACCCCGTCCCCATTCGCTTCATTCGCGGGCCCACCACCGACATTAGTCATTAGACGTTGGTCCTTGGTCATTCGCCGCGCCCCGCGCCCGCCCCGCCCCTACTCCGCCTGCAACACCCACCGCCACGCGGCGGAAGGGTTTTCCCTTCTCCACGAATTCGGAGCCCTCTTTATGGCAAACGCAGCCATCTCCACCAAGTTTTGGGCGTCTCAATAGAATTCGCAGCTATCTCCACCAAGTTTTGCGCATCTCCACGAATGCGCAGCCATCTCCGCTAAGTTTTGCGCGTCTCAATGGCATTCGCGGCTATCTCCAGAAAGTTTTACGCATCTCAACCAAATGCGCGGCCATCTCCACGATTGCGCAGCTCCCTCCATGGCATGCTCAGCCGTCTCCACGAAGTTTTGCGCGTCTCAATGGCATGCGCAGCCATCTCCACAAAGTTTTGCGCATCTCAACGGAATGCGCGGCCATCTCCACGATTGCGCGGCTCCATCCAGAGAATTCGCGGTCATCTCCACGAAGTTTTGGGCGTCTGAACCGGATTCGCGGCCATCTCCGCCAAGTTTTATGTGCCTTACCGGAAAACGCGGCTTTCTCGTCAGCCCGCCCTCTTACCTCCGCGAGATCAGCAGTTAACCCAACTCCTGCTGATCCCTCGCAGTTCTCCGCGGGCCACGGTCGGCGCAAGGGAGCCCCAACGGGGCGAAAATATCACAGCCCAGGGCAGCGCCCTGCAGGGGCGGAACGATCATCCCACCAGAAAAAGCGAGGAACCCTTGGCGCCACGGCCCGATCCCCGCGCGGCACGACGACCGCACCCTTCCGATCACCCGCGGTCCCTCAAATCCGGGCCGCTTCCCTGTGAGTCCGGCCCCCTGGGTCGCGCCTGCGCTGCGTGGGCCTGCTACCTCAGCCCGTTCCGCAGGAGCCGGTTCAGATCGCGCAACACGCCCTGCCCACCCGCACCAGCGCGCTTTCGACCCCGGGCGCGACGACGACCTCGCGGTGAAACGCCTCCGCCATCAAGTCCGCCAGCCCCGGCACGCGCGCATACGGCCCGAAGAAATGCAGCGGCCCCGCCGCCCCCCCTCCCGGCCCAAGCACCACGCGCCTTACCCACCCAAATTCACTCGGCGCAGATCACTTTGAATCGCAGCCAGATACCGATCTGTCGCGACCCGGCACGCTTCTGTCGCGACCCGGCGGCCTTCTGTCACGACCCGGCGGCTCGCTGGCGTGAGCTGGCGGCTTGCTGTCATGAGCTGGCGGCGCGCTGTCGTGACCCGGCGCGCTTCTGTCGCGACCCGGCGGCGCGCTGTCGCATCCCGGCGGAGATCTAGCGAGTTCTGTCACCACGCCGAAGGACCCGGGCGCTCCTTCGCGGCCAACCGACCGCAAGCTGGAGCTCAAGGCGACGCCGCTAAGCTCCGCACCGACATTCGTGTCGTTCGTGTATTGCGCGGCCCCATCAACCTAG
>CANGHW010000030.1 GCA_947453695.1 Opitutia bacterium | reverse complement strand
GCGGCGCCGCCGGCGGCGGCGCCGCGGGCGAAGGGCGAAGGGCGAGAGGCACGGGGCGGCGGCGGCGGAGCCGCCGCGGGTGAAAGGCGAGGGGCGAAGGGCGAGGGGGGCGAGGTCCCTGCTCTCACGAGCAGGGCTACGGGGAGGGATGGCAGGCGTAAAGCCTGCCCCACAATGGCGGCGGCGCCGCGGGCGAAGGGCGAGAGGCGAGGGGCGAGAGGCGAGGGGCGAGAGGGCGGATGGCAGGCGTAAAGCCTGCCCCACGATGACGGAGTCGCGGCGGGCTTAGGGGGTTTCGGGGGTGGGCTTTTTGCCGCGGCGGTCGGCGGACTCGGCGGGGGGGGCGGAGGTGTTGGCGGCGGGGGTCGTCGCGGGGGCGGCGCGGGGGCCGGGCGTGGGGGCCGAAGCGGGGGCGGTGGCGGCGGCGGGCGGGGGCGACGAACGAGTGCGCGGTTCGGCATTCGCCGGGCGATCTTCGCGGTTGGGGCGCGGACGCGGGGTGGGCGCGGGTGCGGGGGCCGGCGCGAGTTGGGCCGGGGCGGGGGTGGCGGCGGAGGGGGCGGCGGGGCCCATCACCGGAGCGGGGGAGGGGAGCGAATCGCGGGGCGGCCGGGCGCGGACGGGGGGAGGGGTGGGCGCGGGGGCGGCCGGGGCGGTGATCGCGTTGACACTGCCCGTGGCGGGCGCGGGAGCAGGCGCGGGCGCCGGGCGCGCGGTGGGGCCCATTTCGGTGCCGGAAAACGCCGGGGCATTTTCGAAGCGCGGACCGGTGGGCGCGGCGGGGCGGGCGACGTCGTTGCGGGGAAAGTCGATGCCCGGGCGCGGGGCCGGGGCGGCCGGAGGGCCGGGCGGGCGGCGATCGGGATCAGGGCGCCAGGTGTGCCAGCGCGGGGGCGGTGTGCCGGGCGGGGGCGCAAAGGCGACGGGGGGCGGCGGGAGCGGTCGCGCGTGACGCTGCTCGCGCCAGTAGCGCTCGCGGTCGTTGCGATTGATTACCCAGATGCGGCGCGAGGGCCAGTCGAGGCCGTAGGAGAGCCAAGGGCCCATCGAGAAGCCGAGGCCGAAGTAGGGCATGGTCGCTTCGAGCGGCGGGTAGGCGTTGCGCTCGAGGTAGACGACGCGGGCATCGTAGGTGGGGACGTAGATGATGTCCTGCAGCGCGGGCAGGATCTCGATGACGTTGCCCTGCACGACGACTTGTTGTTGGGCGTTGGAGAAGAGGGTGCCGGCGGCGAGCGCGCGGGCGCGGAGGCGTTGGACGGCGGCCATGACGTCCTCGGGTTGGGCGCGGAAGGTGTCGCCGAGCTGTTTCGTCCAGGCGAGGTTGTCGTCCATCCAGCGTAGGGTGGCGGGGAAGCGCACGAGGGCGCGCACGCTGTCGTCCCACGGCTGGGAGTCGGCGTCGGCGGGATTGCGGCCGGTGGCGAGGAAGCGGGCGGCGAGGACGATCTCGGAGGGATTGGTCGACGCGGGGAGGAGCAGCGCGAGCAGGGCGTCGGGGTAGAGCGCGACGGGGCCCAGGAGCTGATCGAGCTGCTCGGCGGTAAAGAGCGCGGGTGCGGTGGCGCCGGGGGCGCTCGGGAGCACGGGAAGCGCGGTCGCGGGCGGCAGACTCGGCACGGAAGGCGCGCTGGGCACGGAGGCGGCCTCCTGCGCGGTGACGGCGAGAGCGGAGGCGAGGAGCAGGCCAACGACCGGCCGGAAGCGGGGGTTCATGGTGAGGGATTCAGACCGCATCCGGCGGCGGGAGTGCCGGGGTAAACAAAGCGGGCGACCCAAGCGGGAAGGCCGGGTCGCCGGGGACGGGCGACGTCAGATCTGCGAGTAGGCGGTCGGCACGAGGAAACGCGCGGTGTTCTTGGACGTGTTGTCCTTATACTGCGGGTCGTTCTTGAGCTTGGTCCACGTCGGGTGGGTGCCGAAGGCCTTCCAGTTGTTGAGGTGGGTGGCGAGGTCGGCGCCGCAGGTGATGTAGCGGAGGTGGGGGAGATTCGGACCGGCGAGGGCCTGACCGAAGAAGACGGGCGACATGCCGAGCTCCTTCATGACGTCGATTTCGCCATTGTTGAACATGGCCATCTTGCTGAGGGCGCGCTCCTCGCTGTGGCTCTCGTAGTCGCGCAGTTCGAAGACGCGCGTGGCGACCTTGGTCTTCGAGAACGCGGGAATCTCGGTGCGCGGAAAGCCGGCGAAGGAGCGGAGCAGCCAGATGTCGACGCGATCGTAGGCGGGCGAGGCTTTGGGCGTCATGAAGTAGTCCGCGGCGGCCTTTTGCACGGCGGGATCGGCATTGAGATCGGCGCTGACCTTGACGAAGGACTCGAGGGTCGGGTGGGTGATGAGAACCCAGACGGACGTCTGGACCTCGGCGGTGCTGGCCTTGGGCTTGGAGGTGACGGCCTTCTTGTCGACCTCGACCTCGGTGAAGACGCCGACGGTGGCGAGGCCACGGGCGTTGAGGGCGGGCACGAGGGCCTTCTCCAGATAAGAGTGGATGAGGGTGTCGCTGGCGCCGGGTTTCAGGCGGTAGGCGCGGAGCTCGTAGAAGTCGCGCGCAGCGGCGGGGGCGGCGGCGGCGCGGGCCGAGACCGCGGGCAGACTGGCGAGGGTGGTCGCGGCGCCAGCGGCGAGCGACGTTTTGAGGAAGGTGCGACGGGAGGAGGTGGGCATGGGGAAGGAGGAGACGACAACACAGTGGAGGCGTTGCGCTTAATGGGCAAATTTTCGACGCGAGCGAGAATTGGTTCGCGCGGCTGCGGGGGGAGGTTTTCGTTCGGGGCGCGTTTTCACCTCCACCCCTCTTTTACTATGTCCGCTTCGCTCTCTATCGCATTCATCGGCACTGGCGTCATGGGCCGCAGCATGGCTGGCCACCTGCAGAAGGCCGGTCACACGCTGCACGTCTACAATCGCACCAAGGAAAAGGCGGCCGCGCTCCTCGAGGCCGGCGCGACGTGGCATGACTCGGCCGGGAGTGCAGCTGCGGCGGCGGACGTGGTGATCACGATGCTCGGATTTCCGATCGATGTGGAGACGACCTACCTCGGCGCGGGCGGGATCGTCGAGCGGGCCAAGGCCGGCGCGCTCCTGATCGACATGACCACCTCGAGCCCGGTGCTCGCGCGGAAGATCGCCGATGCGGCGGCCGCTCGCGGCCTCGCCTCGCTCGACGCACCGGTGTCGGGCGGAGATCTCGGCGCCAAGGAAGCGCGCCTCGTGATCATGGTCGGCGGTGACGCGGCGGCCTTCGCGCGCGCCAAGCCGCTCTTCGAGATCATGGGCAAGAACATCGCGCTCCTCGGCGCGGCGGGCGCGGGTCAATACTGCAAAATGGCCAACCAGATCGCCGTGGCGGTGGGCATGGTGGCGTGGGTCGAGGCGCTCGCCTACGCAAAGAAGGCCGGCCTCGATCCGGCGGCCGTGCATGCCAGCATCAGCGGCGGTGCGGCGGGCGGCTGGGCGATGACGAACCTCGCGCCGCGGGCGCTCGCGGACAATTTCGCGCCGGGCTTCTATGTGAAGCACATCATCAAGGACATGAAGATCGCCCTCGACAGCGCGGCGGAGCTGAAGCTCGACCTGCCGGGCCTCGCGATCGCGAAGAAGCTCTACGAGCAGGTCGCCGCCAAAGGCTGGGAAGACTGCGGCACGCAGGCGCTGTATCGGCTTTACGCGTCGCTCTGAGATTTTAGGTAGCGCGGTGCTTCAGCCCGCGTTTCTCCGTTCCCTCAGTGCGGGCTGAAGCACCGCACTCCCCCTTACGACCATGAAACTCACCGGCACTTTCCGCTCCCGTGTCCTCGCCCGCGAATGGGTTGTGGGCACCTTTATCAACCTCGGTTCGCCGATCACGGCGGAGATGGCGGGCGACCTCGGCTTCGACTGGTTGCTCATCGACCACGAGCACGGTCCGGGTGGCGAGGATACGATGTTGCACCAGTTGCAGGCGGTCGGCGGCACGAATGCCGTGCCGATCGTGCGGATCGCGGCCAACGAGACGCCGCGCTTCAAGCGCGCACTCGACATGGGTGCGCACGGCATCATGGCGCCGTGGGTGAGCACCGCGGCCGAGGCGCGGGCGGCGGTGTCGGCGATGCGCTACCCGCCGCTCGGCGTGCGGGGCGTCGCCAAGATCCAGCGCGCGGCGGGCTTCGGCGGCGGCTTCGAGGACTACTACCTCAATGCGCACAAGTGGCTGCTCACGGTCACGCAGATCGAGACGCCCGAGGCGGTGGCCAATTGCGAGGAGATCGCGGCGGTCGACGGCGTGGACGTGCTCTTCGTGGGGCCGACGGACCTCAGCTACAATATGGGCATCCGCGACCAGCTCGACCACCCGCGCTTCATCGAAGCGCTGGAAAAGGTGAGTGCCGCCGCGAAGAAGCACGGCAAGGCCGCGGGCATCCTCGTGCACAACCCGGCGCTCGTCGCGAAGCTCCGCGAACTCGGCTACACGTTTGTCGCCCTCGGCAGTGACGGCGGCAGCGTGCGGGCGGGGCTGGCGTCGATCCTGAATACCCTGCGCGGGAAGTGAAGGCTGGGGCGGAGGCGAGGGGCGGCGGACCGATCCGCTGGGCGGCGCTCGCCCTGGTCGCGGCGCTGGTCGGGGCGTATCTCCCGGTCTGGCACGCGGACTTCATCTGGGATGATGACCTCCACCTGACGGCGAATCCCCACGTGCTGTCGGCCGGCGGCCTGGCGGCCATCTGGTCGAGCGGCGCGGCCAATTACTTTCCGCTCACGATGACGAGCTTTTGGGCCCTGCACGCGGGGTGGGGGCTCAATCCACTGGCGTATCACCTGGCGACGCTCGGGCTGCACCTCGGCTGTGCCGTGCTCCTCGGCCGGGTGCTCACGCAACTCGGGGTGCGCGGAGCCTGGCTGGGCGCGGCCCTTTGGGCGCTCCATCCGGTGCAGGCGGAATCGGTGGCGTGGATCTCGGAACTGAAGAACACCCAGTCGTGTTTGTTTTATCTGCTGGCCGTGGGCTTTTTCCTGCGCTGGCTCGACGCGGAAGGGCCGACGGGACTGCGGCGTGCGCCCGGGTGGTATGCGCTCGCGTGGACGGCGGCACTGGCGGCCATCCTGAGCAAATCGTCGACCGTGATGCTGCCGGTGGTGCTCGGGCTCTGCTGGTGGTGGCGGAGACGCGCGTGGCACTGGCGCGACGTGCGCTGGCTGGTGCCCTTTCTCGCGCTCTCGCTGGTCGCGAGTGCCTGGACGATCTGGGAGCAGAAATACAACTCGAAGGCGATGGGCGCGGAGTGGAACCAGAGTCTGCCGGAGCGAATCGTGATCGCGGGCCGGGTGCTGTGGTTCTACCTCGGGAAACTGGTCTGGCCCGAGCCGTTGATCTTCATCTACCCGCGGTGGGTGATCGATGCGACCCAGGTGAGCGCGTGGGTGCCGGCCGGAGGCGCGCTGGCGACGCTCGCCGCCCTCTGGCACTGGCGCGACGGGGCGGCGCGACCGTGGTTTCTGGCGGCGGCGTATTTCGCAGTCTCGCTGTTTCCGGTGCTGGGGTTCTTCGACGTGTATTTCTTCCGCTTTTCCTTCGTCGGCGATCACCTCCAATACCTGGCGAGCATCGGCGTCGCGGCGGGCGTCGGAGCCGCCTGTGCCACCGTGGCCGACCGGGTGGCGGCCGCGCCGCGGGTGCGCGCCGGGCTGGCCGGTGCCGGGCTGGCGGGACTGGCCGGCCTCACCTACCTGCAGGCCGGAACCTATCGCGACGGCGAAACGCTCTATCGCACCATCCTCGCGCGGAATCCAGCGTGCTGGCTGGCGCACAACAATCTCGGACAAGTCCTGCTCGCGAGCGGGCGCCGGGCGGAAGGACTGGCGGCGTATCGGGCAGCGCTGCGCTACAAGTCGGACTACTTTGAGCCGCGGTTTAATCTCGGCACCGCCGCCCTGGAAGAAGGCCGCCCGGCGGAGGCACTCGATCACCTCACGCACGCGATGGCGGCGCAGCCGGCGGATGCCGCCACGCACAACAGCCTCGGCGTGGCCCTGCTCCAACTGCAGCGCGCGGCGGAGGCGACGCCCCATTTCGAGCAGGCGGTGCGGCTCGATCCGAAGCTGGCGCCGGCCCACTACAACCTCGCGAACGCGCGCTTCCTGGCCGGACGGATGGACGAGGCGCGCCGGCACTATGAGACCAGCCTGCAGCTCGCGCCCGAGCAGCCGATGGCGCGCAACAACCTCGGTCTCGTCGAGCAGCGCAGTGGTCGACCGCGCGAAGCGGCGGCCCACTTCGAGGCGGCGCTGCGCGGGCGCGCCGACTACGGCGAGGCCCGCTTCAATCTCGCCAACGTGAAGCTCGAACTCGGCGAGACGGCGGCGGCGGTGGAACTCTACGCGACGCTGTTGCAAGCGCGGCCGGACTTCGCCGACGGCCACAACAATCTGGGCAACGCCCTCCTGCGCCTCGGCCGGCCGGCGGATGCCCTGACCCACTACGAGGCAGCGCTGCGCCTCCAACCGAACTATCTCGAAGCGCAGAACAACCGCGCCAGTGCGCTCCACGCCCTCGGCCGCGGCGACGAAGCGATCGCGGCGCTCGAGGCGGTCGTGCAGCGCAACCCGAACTACACCGACGCCCGGAATAATCTGGCCCGGCTGCGGGCGATGCGCCAAACGGACCGTCCCCGCAACTGACGCCGCCGGTCAGCCGGAGATTAATCTTTCCCTCCCCATGAAGATCACCGCCATCCACATCACCCCCATCGCGCTCGGCGATCCGCCGCTCCTGAATGCCGCCGGGCTGCACGCGCCGTATTGCCTGCGCACGGTGGTCGAGATCGTGGCGGACAACGGCCTGACCGGTCTCGCCGAGGTGCCGGGCAGCGGTGCGATCAACGCGAAGCTTGAAGCGGCGCGCGATGTCGTCATCGGCCGCGATCCCCTCAACTGGCATGCGTTGCGCGCGGCGCTCCGGGCGCACTTCGGCACGGAGTCGGCGGCGGCACGCGGCGACAAGCCGTGGGACCAGCGTGCCCTGATCCAAGTGGAGAGCGCGCTCGATGTGGCGTGCCTCGATCTGCAGGGCAAGGCGTTCAACCTCCCGGTGGCGACCCTCCTCGGCGGCATTGTGCGCGAGCGCGTGCCGTATTCGGCCTATCTCTTCTACAAGTATGAAGGCGCGGGCGGAGAGCTGGCGTTTGGCACCGATCCCGCGGCGACCGGCTGGGCTGCGGCGCGGCAGGCGGCGGCGCTCGATCCGGCGGGCATCGTCGCGCAGGCGCAGGCGATGGTGAAAGAGTTCGGTTTCGAATCGATCAAGCTCAAGGGCGGCGTCTTCGAGCCGGCGCAGGAAGTCGCAGCGATGAAGGCGTTGCACGAAGCCTTCGGGCCGAAGGTGCCGCTGCGCGTCGACCCCAATGCGCTCTGGACCGTCGAGACCTCGATCAAATACGGCCGCGAAATGGAAGGCATCCTCGAGTATTTGGAGGACCCGTGCCGCACGCAGGAAGGCATGGCCGAGGTGCGCAAGGCGCTGAAGACGCCGCTCGCGACCAATATGTGCACGACCTCGTTTGGCGACCTGCCGGGCAGTGCGCGGCTGGGCTCGGAGGACATCATCCTCACCGATCACCATTTCTGGGGTGGGCTCCGCGCGTCGATGGAGCTGGCGGCGCACTGTCGGAATTTCGGCCGCGGCGTGTCGATGCACTCCAACAACCACGGCGGCATCTCGCTCGCGGCGATGACCCACCTCGGCGCGGCGATGCCGAACCTCACCTACGCGCTCGACACGCACTATCCCTGGCAGTGGGAAGACTTCATCGTCGGCGGCCGGATGAAGATCGAAGGCGGCTGCGTGACCCTGCCGAAGGGCCCGGGACTCGGAGTGGAGTTGGACCGCGTCGCGCTCGCGAAAGCGGCCGACAACTACCAGCGCTGCGGACTCACCGAGCGCAACGACGAGCCGGAGATGCAGAAGAAAGTGCCGGGGTGGAAGTTTAAGCAGACGCGCTGGTGAGGCGGCGGACGGTCTGACCGGTCGGGACTCGAAAACCGGGCGGCACGGCGCAGACTTCGGTCATGCGTCGTGTCATCGCTGGTCTCGGGGTGTGGTTGGCTTCGTTGGTCGCAGTCGGCGCGCAGGCGCCGGGGGCGCAGAAGGTATGGCCGAACCTGGAGGGCAACATCGAGCGACCGCTGCGCTACCGGCCGGACGGTGCGGACTTCGTGATCGAGAACGGGACGGAGTTTTTCAACCGACCGCTCTACGGCGGGAACACGGCGTTTCGAGTCGATGGCGGCGACAAGCCGGAGTTCGTGCTCTATCTGCCGGGACGCGGGGGCAATCTGCGGTTGGGGGTGCGCGGCACGGCCGGCGCGAAGTGGTTGCACGCGGCGGCGCGGATCGAGACACGGTATCGGCCGGGCGAATTGCTCCATGAGATCCGCGATCCGCTGCTGGGCGAGACGGGCGTGGTGCGGCTCGAATCGCTGGCCTACCACGAGACCGAGGGACTCATCGTGCGGGTGACGGCGCAGGGGATCCCGGCGGGCCTGGAACTCTTCTGGGTCTTCGGCGGCGTGAGCGGACAGCGCGGCAAACGCGATGGCGACATCGGCACGGAAAGCGTGCCGATCAGCGAATGGTTTCAACTGAAGCCGGACTTCTGCCGGGAGAACCGGATCGGACTCAGCGGGGAGGGCGGTGGCTTCACGTTGACCGCGAAAGCCGCGACGATCGTGGGCGCTGGACCGGACGGCACCGTGTGGCGGATCGCTGACGTGACGCAGTGGGACGATCCGGCGGCGCTTTTGTCGGCCATAAATGTGGTGGCGCCGGCGTTACCGGTGGTGGTCGGCCGCGTGTCGCTCGACAACGGACAACCACGGTTGCTCGCGCTGCAGCGCATCACCGCGGCGGCGACGTCGGCCGAGGAGCTCGACACCTACAAGGCGGTGACGGCGGACAAAGCGGGTGTGAAGAAAACGGCTCCGACGTTTCGCCTGCCGCCGGCGTATGGGCGGGACGAGCTGAGCCGGCGATTTGCGGAGACCGAGCGGCACTTCGCGGCGCTGCGCACGCGGGTGAGCGTCGAGACGCCGGACGCGTTTCTCAACGCGGCGGTCGGCGCGCTCAACGTGGCGGCGGACGCGGTGTGGGACGAGCCGGAGCAGGCGATCATGCACGGCGCGATCGCGTGGCGGACGAAATTGCTCGGCTGGCGCGGGCCCTATGCGCTCGACGCGCTGGGCCGGCACGAACGGGCGCGGAAGAACTTTGAGTATTGGGCGGGCCGGCAGAACACGGAGCCGATGCCGGAGCGACTGCCGCCGCCCGAGGAGAAGACGAACCTGGCGCGCAACGAAGGCGGGCTGCACTCGAACGGCGACATGTCGAACTCGCACTACGACATGAACCTCGTGTTCATCGACGCGCTGTTCCGGCACCTGCGATGGACGGGCGATCGAGAGTTCGCGAAGCAGATGTGGCCGACGATCGAGCGGCATCTCGCGTGGGAGCGGCGGCTCTTTCGGCGCGAGTTCGAGGTGGGCGCGGAGAAGTTGCCGGTCTACGAGGCCTACGCGGCGATCTGGGCGAGTGACGACTTGCAGTATCACGGCGGCGGCACGGCGCACGCCTCGGCGTATAATTATTTTCATCATCGCGAGGCGGCGCGGTGGGCGAAAGCGTTGGGCCTCGGCGAGGCAGTGGCGGCCGGCTATGCCCGCGAGGCGGACCTGATCGCGCGCGGGATGCGGGAGCTGCTCTGGGTCAAGGGCGACGGCGGAGCGGGATGGTTCGCAGAATACAAGGACTGGCTCGGCTTGCAGCGCGTGCACCCGGCGGCGGCGGTGTGGAGTTTCTATCACACGATGGATTCCGAGGTGCCGACACCCGCGGAGGCGGCGGCCATGGCGGAGCAGATTGGCGCGCAGATTCCGCGGCTCCCGGTGCGCGGACCGGGCGTGCCGGCGGGGTTGCACACGGTCGCCTCGAGCAACTGGCTGCCGTATACGTGGTCGATCAATAATGTGGTGATGGGCGAGGCCGTGCATACGGCCCTCGGCCTGTGGCAGGGCGGGCAAGCCGACGAGGCGTGGCGTCTGGCGAAAGGCTCGCTCCTCGCGGCGATGTTCATGGGCATCTCGCCGGGGAATGTGGGCTCGATGAGCTATCTCGATGTGTATCGGCGCGAGTCGCAGCGCGATTTCGCGGACGGCTCGGGTGTGCTGGCGCGGGCGGTGGTGGAGGGATTGTTTGGCGTGCGGCCGGATGCGCTGGCGGGAGAGCTCGTGGTCGCGCCCGGCTGGCCGGCGGAGTGGGACAAGGTTTCCTTTCGCCGACCGGGAATCGAGCTGGCGTTTCGCCGGGTGGATCGCACTGAGCGCATCTCGGTCGTGCAAGCATCAGCCGATCCGCTGGCGGTCGTTTTGCGCCTGCCGTCGGCCGGGCGCGGGCTCGTGAGCGCGTCGGCGGAAGGGAAGCCGGTGGCCACCACGCGGATCGCGCGACCGCACGGGCGGGAGGAGATTGAACTACGCCTCGCGGCGAGTTCGTCGATCACGGTCGAGGTGACCTGGGATCGCGAGGCGGCGACCTTGGTCGAGGGACATCATCTCGAGATGGTCCCGCAGCAGGCGCGTCCGGCCGCGGTGGAGTTCAAGGGCGTCAGCGACCCGGTCGAACTCACTTCGCACTTCAACGACCGCGTCACGCAGATTTTTCAGAACGAGTATCGCTCGCCGCGCTCGCCGTTTGTCTCGCTGGCGATGCCCAAGCAGGGCATCGGGGCGTGGGCCGGGCACGTGAATGAGACGGCGGAGATTGATGATGCGGGGCTGCGGGCGGCAGCCGCGCGCGGGCACGGAAAAATCACGCTGCCGGGTGGCGCGGTGGTGGCGACGCCGAGTGCCACGGGGGCGAAGAACGTGATTTTTGTTTCCCAGTGGGACAACTATCCGCGGGAGGCGACGGTGCCGCTGCACGGGCGGGCGGGGCAGGTGACGCTGCTGATGGCGGGCTCGACGAATCACATGCAGAGCCGGTTCGACAACGGCGAGGTGATCGTGACCTATGCCGACGGGACGACGGCGCGGCTCGCGCTGCGCAATCCGGAGACGTGGTGGCCGATCGAGGAGGACTACTTCATCGACGACTACCAGTTTCGCGTCGAGGCACCGCTGCCGATGCGCGTCGATTTGAAGACAGGCAAGGTGCGGGTGCTGGACGCCGCGACCTTTAAGGGCAGGGGAGGGAAAATATCCGGCGGCGCGGCGACAGTGTTGGTGCTGCCGCTGAATCGCGACAAGGAGCTGACCTCGCTCACGGTGCGGGCGCTCGCCAACGAGGTCGTGATCGGGCTCATGGCCGCGACGCTCGCGCGCTAGGCCGGCGGGGAAGGGTGCACTTTGGCGTTGAGCGCAGGCGGAAGCCCCGCGCACCTTTTCGCATGGCTTCACTACCCCAACGTTTCTCTGGCAAAACTGCGCTCGTCACCGGCGGTGGCTCGGGCATCGGTCGCGCGATCTCGCTACGGCTTGCGGCCGAAGGCGCACAGGTGACGGTGCTGGAGTATAAGGTCGAAGCCGGGGAGGGGACCGTGGCAGAGATCCGGGCGGCGGGGGGCGCGGCCCAGGTCGTCGCAGCGGATGTGTCGAACACCGAGGCGATGGCGGCGGCGTTCGGTTCGCTCGAGCGGCTCGACGTGCTCGTGAACAATGCGGGCATCGCGCACGTGGGCGATGTGCTCACCACGACGCCGGCGGATCTGGACCGGATCTACGCCGTGAATGTGAAGGGCGTTTACCACGGCCTCCATTTCGGCGTGCAGAAGCTGCTGGCGAGCGGCGGCGGAGCGATCGTGAACCTCGCCTCACTGGCGTCGCGCGTCGGCCTCGCAGACCGCTTTGCCTACGGGATGAGCAAGGGCGCGGTGTATACCATGACGCTGTCAGTCGCGCGGGACTTCGTGAACCGGGGCATCCGCTGCAACTGCGTGTGTCCGGCGCGGGTGCACACGCCGTTTGTCGATGGGTTTATCGCGAAGAACTATCCGGGAAAAGAGGCGGAGATGTTTGCGAAACTCTCCGCGGCGCAACCGATCGGGCGCATGGGCGAGCCGGCGGAAATCGCGGCGCTCGTGGCCTTCCTGTGCTCGAGTGAGGCGGCGTTTATCACCGGTTCGGCCTACGATATCGACGGCGGTGCGACCTTGCTCCGCTGATCGCGCGTCGCGCGGCGGCGACGGGTGGCGGTGGACCTTACTTTTTCTTTCGCCACGCGCCGAGCGCGAGGACGCCGAGACCGGCGATCATCAGCGCCCAGGTGGAGGGCTCCGGGATCGGCACGAAGTTCGTCAGCGTCACGCTATTGGCGGTGTAGTTGACGAGGAAGGAGCTGACGCCGTCGTTGGTCAGGAGGCGCGTGCCGGAGATGGGCACATTGGCAAACGCGCCGGTGAGAGTGGTCGCGGTGACGACGGTGAAGGTCGTGCTCGGGCTAGCCGAGGCGGCAAAGCCATTCGTGAAATTGATTTCCAAGGTGCCACCCAGAGCGGCGTTGCCGGTGACGCTGAGGAAATCGTAGTTCACGCCCTGCGTGGTGCCGCCGAGGTCGATCAGGAGCTTCGAGGTGGCGAGCAGGGTGAGATTACCATCGATCGTGAGGCGTCCGAGCGTATCGCCGGGCGAGATCACCGCGGTGGTGCCGGAGGTGAGGGGGGCGATGGAACGCGGCGTGCCCGCATTCGAGACACCGATGGTGGCGTTGCCCTTGACGGTGCCGTCGCCGTTGAGCGTGCCGGCGGTGAAGGCGAGGGTAGTGTCGAAGGAACCGACCGCGCCGGAGGCAATGCGCAGGCTCCCGCTATTTTGGATAAAGGTGGAGGCGAACCGGATCGTGCCGGCATCGATGCGTATGTCGCCGCTATTGAAGAACGGGATCGCGATCCGGGTGGTGCTGCCCGCGACGTTCTTGGTGTAGGTGCCGGCGTTGGTGAAGGTGAAGTCGCCGCCAAACTGATTTGAGATCACCCGGTCGTTACCGCTGGTCGTGGCGTCGATGAACGTGGCGCCCTGGACGTTGATGAACGACCCGCCATTGCCCGAGCGGAGATCGCCGCCGTCGGTCCAGCGCACGGTGCCGCGATTGACGATGGCGGTGGCATCGAAGTCGTGGGCCTTGTTGGCACTGACAGTAAGCTGCGCGCCGGACTGAATGGTGAGAAGGGCGAGCGAGGCGAACGCGCCGTCGGACCAGGAGGAGGCGGTGCCGGCGAGGTTGAGTGAGCCTGCGCCATTGATCGTGCCGCCGAGGAGGAGCAATTCGTTGACGGTGATCGTAGTGGCGGAGGGCACAGTGACGGTGCCGCTGTCGATCTGGGCGGAATACGTGGAGTTGCCGGAGTTGTTCGGCACGGTCCCGGTGGGGCTCCACTTGGTCGGATCGTTCCAATTGCCGGTCGCGTTGGTGGTCCACGTGAAGGCGGTCGCGGGCGCCGAGATCACGACGCTGGGGCCGCTGGTGGTGACAGGGGCGGACTCCACGGTCGCACGGGTGACGGTCTGAGTGGTGAGGGGCTGGAGTCCGTTTAGGCCGGCGGGATAGCTGGCCGTGAAGGTGAAAGTAGCCGGGCTCGCGGGCACGGCCGTCGTGTAAACCCAACCGAGTTCACCGGTCGTGCCGGCCGCGGGCTTCACTTGCGGTTCATTGTTGCCCGAGAGGTAGGTCCAGCCGGCGGGGAGTGTCGCGGAAAATGCCAGAACGGACGGATTGCTCGTATAGGTAATCGTCGCGGTAAACGTCAGGGTCCCGCCCGTGGAGCCGATGTTGGTCGAGCTCGGCGTGAGCACAATCGTCTGGGCCCGAGCGCTCAGCACCAAGCCCACGAAGATCGTGAACCAGGAGAGGGAGCGGCGGAGCGACATGGTGGTGGGAGGGAGAAAAACGGGCAAATCGCCATTCGGTCCCAGCCAGCACAGCGAGATCCAAAGGCTTAGATGCAGGTTGGTAGCAGGAATATCGGGCCGGACAAGACTCGATTCTAGCGAAGGGGGAGCTCCCTATTCACCGCGATTTCCGGCTCGCGCCTCTGAGGCTTATGGCTAGTCACTTTCAATAGAACCGCACCGGGTCCGCACGTTGGTTGTTTCTAGGAGCAATGCTGCCTGCCGGCAGTGCCCACAGCGGCCGAGTCTTTCCCTACCTCCCTATCTCTTTCTCGTTATGATTACCTCTGCTGTGTTGGTAGTTCGCCGCTGTGTGGCGTGGTTGTTCACGAGCTTCGCCCAGGGGAAGACCCAGGCGTGCGATCTCCTGTGCCTTTCTGCCTTACTGGTGGTGGCGTCGGTCCCGCACACCGGTGTCGCCGGGGTGACTCCGACGGCCTCCCTGCCGACTTGGAATCCGACCACGGATTTTTCCGTGACCAATAGTAACCCGAACGGCGTCTGGAGCTATGGGTTCATGGACACGGCCTTCACGACATTCACGCCCTATGTGAACAAGGGCACGACCGGAACCTACCGCAATTGGTATGGGACCGGCGGCGACCAGACTCCAGCGGTCGGCTACAACACCGCCGACCCGATGAACGGCGTGCCGGCCGGTTACCTGTTGCTCCACCCGGGACAGGCACAAGAGCCGACCGTGCTGCGCTGGACCTCGCCGCTGGCGGCCACATTAAAAGTGGTCGGCCATTTTCACGCCGGTGATGGCGGCATCATGCAGGTCGCGGTGCGCAAGGGCGCGACCGTGTTGTTCAACGCGACGGATGCCGGGGCTTTTGACCTTACCGTGGCGGTCGCGATCGGTGACACGCTCGATTTCACGGTATTTGGCGGCTACGCCTTTGGGTCGACCGGTCTGCAAGTGACGATTTCCGCCACGTCGATTGCGCTGCCGCTGACCATCGGGGATTCCAACAAGATCGCCGTGGCCAACTTGGCCGGCGGCACTCTCGTGCAACTCTCGGTCACGGGTTCCGGCGATCTCGCCAATGCCAACCTACAGACCAATCCCGATGGCTCGCTCGCGGCTCCGGCCGGCGCGCCGTGGACCACCGCGAATGCCGGCTCGGCCTATCCCAATGTCGCCGGCTTCCCCTTTGGCGATGGGATCAACCACTTCGTTGGGGGCGGCCTGAACTACGATCATAGTGGCGGCAGCAGCTGGATGTTTGCCGGCAAGCAGACCACCGATACCGCCGACCCGGCGGCGATTCGCGCCGGCGCGGTAGTCGGCACCTTTGCCGCCAGCCCGGCGCGCGAGGATTGGTTCTTTGTTGGTTACGGCCGCACTGTGACCGTGCCTGCTGGAGGCGGCACCCTCTACCTAGCCGTCAATGAATCCTTTAGCACGGACAACCACGGTAGCTACACCGTCGTTGCGACGACGGCCACGCCGGCCAACGACGCCTTCGCCTCGGCCGAGGTGATCACGGGCAACAGCATCTCCCGCACCGGCACGAACGTTCTCGCATCGAAGGAAAGCAGTGAGCCGAACCATGCGAGCAACGTCGGCGGGGCCTCGGTCTGGTGGAAATGGACCGCGCCCAGCACCGGCCTCGCCAGCGTCAGCACCATCGGCAGCAGCTTCGACACGGTGCTCGGAGTCTACACCGGCAATGCCGTCAATGCCCTGACTGCCGTGGCCAGCGATGACAACTCGGGTCCCGCGAATACCAGCAAGCTCACCTTCAACGCCACCGCCGGCACCGTCTACTCGATCGCGGTCGATGGCGCGGGCGGGGCCGCCGGCAACGTAACCCTGAACGTGGGCTACACCTACACGACCACCACCCTCGCGGGCACCATTGCTGGCAGTGGCCCCAATGACGGCAGCGGCACTGCCGCCCGTTTCAATACCCCCACCGGCGTCGCGGTCGACGGTAGCGGAACCGTCTACATCGCCGACCACCAGAATGCCACCGTGCGTAAAATCACCTCGGCCGGTGTGGTGACGACGCTAGCTGGCTCCCCCGGCTCGACCGGTAGCACCGACGCCACGGGCGCCGCCGCGCGGTTTAACCGTCCCTTCGGCATCGCGGTTGATCTCAGTGGTAATGTCTTCGTCTCCGACTTCTCGGCCAACCACACCATCCGCAAAATCACCCCGACCGGTGTCGTGACGACCTTTGCCGGCTCCGCGGGGCTGGCCGGTAGCACCGATGCCACCGGCGCGGCCGCGCGCTTCACCAACCCCACCGACCTCGCCCTCGACACGGCCGGCAATCTCTACGTCGCCGACCGCGGCAACCACACGGTGCGTAAGATCTCGCCAGCGGGCGTAGTGACGACCTTGGCCGGTTCCGCCGGGCTCTCCGGTAGCACGGACGGCGCGGGCAGCGTCGCGCGCTTCAATCGTCCGCAGGGCATTGCGGTCGACTCCAGCGGCAACGTCTTCGTCTCTGATTCCGACAACCACACCATCCGCAAGATCACGGCCGCTGGCGTCGTGACGACGCTCGCCGGTTCGGCTGGTAGTTTCGGCAATGTGGATGGCGCGGGCAGTGCCGCGCGGTTCCGTTTTCCCTACGCCATGGCCGTCGATGCGGCGGGCCACGTGTTCGTCGATGACTACGGCAACGGCACCATCCGCAAGATCACTCCGGCCGGCGTAGTCATCACGGTCGCCACCGGCTTTAACCTCGCGCAGGGCTTGGCGCTCGATCCCGCCGGCAATCTCCTCGTGGCCGATTCCGACAACCACGTCGTGCGGAAACTCATCCCGTCGTCCGCTCCTGTTATAGCCTCGATCTCTCCGATTACGGTCGCTTCCGGTTCAACCGTCACGCTCACCGGCAATGGTTTCATCGGTGCCACGGCGGTAAGAATCAGCGGCGCTAGCGCCGCGTTCACTGTCCTCTCCGATACCTCCCTTTCCGTCATTATTCCCGCCGGCACTACATCGGGCCCGGTCTCCGTCACTACGGTCGGCGGCACCAGCGGCAACACGGGATCGCTCACCGTGGTCACTCCAACCAACTCGACCGGCGCGGAACTCGTGACCCGGGTTCCGACCAGCCTGTCGCCCCTCGCGGCAAGCGGCAGTCTGCAGACCGACCGTCGCATGGTGAGCGACGACGGCCGCTACGTGGCCTTCACTAGCAACTCTTCCCGGATCGTCGCCGGACAAACGGATACCAATGCGGCCAACGATGTCTTTCTGTGGGACCGCCAGACCTCCGCGGTGACTTTGGTCAGTCACGCTTTCGGGCTCCCCGCGACGGCCGGCAATGCAGGTAACACCTTCCCGGAAATAAGCGGCGACGGCCGTTACATCGTCTACGCTTCCGACGCTTCCAACCTCGTCGCCGCCGACACCAACAACCGCAGCGACGTCTTCCTCTACGACGCCACCACCGGCCTCAATACCCTCGTCAGCCGCAGCGTCGCCGGCACCGACACCGCGAACGGCCACAGCAATCGCCCGATCATCAGTCGCGACGGGCGCTACCTCGCCTATCAAAGCGCCGCGACCAACCTCGTCGCCGGCCAAATCGAAGGAAATCCAGATTTCGATATCTTCATTTATGACCGCGTCGCCGGCACGAGCGCGATTGTCACGCACGCCCCGGGCTCGCTGGTCACCACCGCGGGTGCTGCGGAATCCAATAAGTCTTATGCCTTCAATACCGACGGCCGCTGGCTCGTTTACCAGAGCAAGTCCACGAACCTGGTCGCGGGTATCACCGATGCCAATAACGGCGACGACGTCTTCCTCTACGAGACCGCCACGGGCGCCAATACGCTCGTCAGCCACACCAGCAGCTCCACGACGACAGCAAGCGCGTTTTCACTCCCCTCGGGGGCGAGTCCCCAGATCAGTCCAGACGGCGCTTACGTGGCCTTCCTCTCGACGGCCACCAAGTCCACCAGCGACCTTTTCCTCTACGCGCGCGCCACCGGCGTCGTGACCCTCGTCTCTCACGCTGCGGGCACACCGGTCACGGCCGCGAGCAACGGCGCCAGCACCAGCGACAACGTTTTCTCATTTAGTGCCGACGGCCGTTACCTCGCATACATCAGCTCCTCCTCGGACCTCGTTGCGGACATTTCCAAAACCATCCCGTTCAGCGGCGATGTCTACCGCTACGATCGGACGACCGATACGAGCATCCTCGTCAGCCGTTCCGCTGGCACCACGCTCACCACGCCGAACGCCCATCCCGCTCGGCGCCCGACGATGAGCGCCGATGGCCGCTATATCGCTTTCGAGAGCGGTGCCTCCGACCTCGTATCGGGCTTCTCCGATCTGAACGGCAGCAGCACCGACATCTTCCTTTTCGACGCAACCGCCGGCACCACCACCCTCGTAAGCCGGGCCGTCGGAACAGCCACCACGTCGGGGCGCAGCATCTCCTTATCCCCGCAATTCAGCCCGGACGGCACGACCGTCACCTATGTTTCCGTCGCGACCAACGTCGCTTCCACCCAGATCGACTTCAATTCCTCGGTCGATGTCTACCAATTCAACCGCACGGCCGGCACGAACCTTCTCGTGTCTCGCCAGATCGCCGGCAACGGCGGCGTAACCACCGGCCACGACCTCGCCTACTCCGCCGTTAGCGCCGATGGCCGCTACGTCGCGTTCACTTCCAATTCCAGTAATTTCGTCGCCGGTCAGACCGCTACGACCAACTACCAAGTCTATCGCTGGGATCGCACCACCGGCCTCGTCACGCTCGTGACCCACACGGCCGGCTCCGCCACCACGACGTCGAACGGAAGCACCAGCGAATTGCGCATCAGCACCGATGGCCGCTACGTGGCCTATGAGAGCTCTGGCACCGATCTCGTCTCCGGTCAGAGCGGCGACAACGGCGGCTCTTTCAACACCTTCCTCTACGACGCGCAGACCGGCCTCAATATCCTCGTGAGCCATGTCGCGGGTTCGAACACCACGATTTCGCCGCTCAGCAATCGCATTGCCGGCCTCAGCGACGATGGCCGATACGTGTTCTATTCCAGCCAGGCCGGCGAACTCATTGCGGGCATGAGCAATCCGAGTTCCTACTTTAATATCTACCGTTGGGACCGCGCGACCGACACCACCCTCATGGTCAGCCACGCCGACGGCGCGCCGCTCGGGTCAGGAAATGCCGACTCGGTTGCCCCGCTCGCCCACAGTAGCGACGGCCGTTACGTCGCCTTTTCCTCCCGTGCGACCAATCTCGTCACCGGCCAGACCGATACCAACCGGTCCAACGATGTTTTCCTCCGCGACTGCCAGACCGATACCCTCACGCTGGTTTCTCGCGCCAGCTCCTCCGCAACGATCACGGCAAGTGCCGGTGGTGTTCTCCAGAATCCCGGTCTGGTGAGCGACGACGGTCGCTATGTCGCGTTCTACAGTTCGTCATCCGATGTATTGGCGGACAACCCCTCGACCACCGGCGGTGATCTCTTCCTCTTTGACGCGACCCTCGGTCGGAACACCCTCGTCTCCCACGCGGCGGGTTCCACCGCTGGCACGGGCGATGTGCGCGACTTCGCGCTCAGTGCCGACGGACGCACGGTGGCCTATACGTCCACGGCCTCAAACCTAGTGAGCGGTCAGAACGACACCAACTTCCTCCCCGATCTCTTCGTCTACGACCGCCTGACCGACACCAATGCTCTCGTCTCCCGCGCCGCGGGCACCACCGCCACCACCACCGCTTTCGGGGTAAGCTCGTCCAGCGGCTTTCAATTTCCGATGACGCGCAATGCCCGCTACGTTGCATTCACCAGCGCCTCGAGTAATTTTATCAGCGGAGTGACGAGCGCCAATGACACCGATGTCTACGTGGCTGATACCCAGACCGGCCAGATCGCCCTCGCCAGCCGTCAACCCGGGGGGATCGGTCTGGTCGAAACCGGCAACAGCGCCATTGCGAAACTCATGGCGCCCGATGCGCCGGTTGTAGTTTTTGCGAGCTCGGCCACCAACCTTGTCGCCAATAATTTCGCGACAGGTTACGCCCAGCTCTACCTCTTCGAGGCCGACCTCTCTGCGCCCTCGGTGGCGATCGGCGTGCCCACGGCCACCACCACGCCAGGCACCGCCGTCAGCTTTCCGATCACCTATACGGACGTCGCTTCCGTCAACCTCTCGCCGGCTCAAGTCGTCCTGACCACCACGGGCAACGTGGCCGCCACCGTGGCGGTCTCCGGCAGCGGCACCGCCCGCACCGTCACCCTCAGCGGTTTCACCGGCACCGGCACGGTCAACTTCTCGCTGCTCGCCGGCACCGCCGTCGACGCCAGTGGCAATGCCGCTCCGGCTGCCGGACCTTCAGCGGTCGTCACGGTTGCCACCGTGCCTGCGGCGATAGCCAACCAGCCGACGTCGTTCGCCTCCGGCGCATTGGGCGGCAGCGTCACGCTCACCGTCGGCGCATCGTCACCCAACGCTGGCTCCCTTACCTACCAGTGGCGCAAGTTTGGCTCGCCGCTCCCGGGAGCGACGAGTGCCTCACTCTCACTCAGCGGACTCGTCGCGTTCGACGGCGGTCTCTACGACGTCATCGTCTCCAATAACGGTTCTCCTGTTTCCTCCACTGCCAGCCGCGTCACCGTCACTCCGGCGGACATCTCGGGCGTGGTGGTCGGCTCCGCCACCTTCGCACCGCGGCTCGAAAACGACGGCACGCCCAACTGGATGCAGCGCGGCAGCGACGGGAAGATCTATCTCGCCGGTGATTTCACCAGTGTCAGCGGGGTCGCCCGTGCTTTCCTCGCGCGCTTCCTTGCCGACGGCAGCACGCTCGATCCCTCGTGGGTGCCAGTGCCAGTCGATGGCGCCGTCCGCGCGTTTGCAGTGCAGGCCGATGGCAAGGTCGTCGTCGGAGGAGATTTTACCGCCGTCGGTGGCGTAGCCCGCTCCCGCGTCGCCCGGCTCCAATCCGATGGCTCGCTCGACCCCGCGTTTGTGACCGATGTCGACATCGGTGTCGTGAATGCCCTCCTCGCCCTCCCGGATGGACGCATCGTGGTCGGCGGCAGCACCAACGGCGCGATTGCACTCCTTACCGCCTCGGGCGCTCGCGATCTTACGTTCGTTGCGGGCACTGGGTTCGATGGCCGCGTCAACGCCCTCGTGCGCCAGTTCTCCGACGGCAAGATTGTCGCGGGCGGCCGCTTCACCGACTACAATAGCTTCAGCGTCGGCCGCATTGCTCGTTTCGATAGCAGTGGCACGCTGGATACCGTTTTCCGGCAGTCCGATAATTTTTCATTCGGAGAAAGCACTCCTGAAGTCAAAGCCCTCGCGGTCCAAACCGACGGCCAGATCGTGGCGGCCGGTCGTTTCAGCAGTTACAGCGGAACCGGGCGAGCCAATGCCGTCCGCCTGAACGCCGCCGATGCGTCGCTCGACGCGTCGTTTATGCCGCCGGGTTTCAATAACGAAGTCAGCACCCTCGATCTTCAGTCCGACGGTAAGGTTATCGCGGCCGGTGCGTTTGGCGACGGCCGCGTTGCCCGCCTCCTCACCAACGGTTCGCGCGATCCTAGTTTCGCCGTCGGTGGAGGCTTTAACAACACCGTCACGTCGGCAGTCACACTCACGAGCGGCCAAGTCCTCGTCCTCGGCGGCACGTCCGTCACCACCTACGATTCACTTGCCACCGGCAAACTCACCCGCCTCAGCAGTCTGGGCGCGCGCGACAGCACATATAGTGTCCCCGTGCGCGTCGCCGCGGCCGTCAGTGCCATTGCAGCAGCGCCGGGTGGAAAGTGGGTAGTCGGCGGCAACTTCGAATTCGCCAACGGCGTCGCCCGCGCTCATCTCGCCCGTTTTGATTCTGCCGGTGCGTTGGATCAGGCCTTCGACACCGGCTCAGGCTTCAATGGCGCCGTCAGCGCCGTGCTGGTCCAACTTGACGGCTCCGTGATCGCGGGCGGCAGCTTCACCACTTTCAATGGCGTGGTCGCCAACCGGATCGCGCGCGTCGATGCCTTCGGCGCTCGTGAAACCTCGTTTGTGCCCGGCGCCGGTTTCAACACCGCCGTCAATGCGCTCGCCTTCCACACGGACGGCAGGATCTACGTCGGCGGTTCCTTCACTTTGTTGAACAACGTCGCCCGCTCTGCGCTGGTGCGCCTTACCGTGGACGGTGCCGTCGATCCCACGTTCGTGCAGACTGGCACCGGGCTGGACAGCTCCGCGTCAGTCTCGGCGATTGTGGTCCATCCCAACGGCGCGGTATACGTCGGTGGCGCTTTTACCGGCTACAACGGCACAGCGAGTGGCGGCCTCGCCCGGCTTTCGAACCTCGGCGCATTTGACTCAACGTTTGCCGTTGGGACTGGTTTTGACTTTCGGGTGCGCGCGCTCGCACTGCAGCCCGATGGCAAGCTCGTTGTGGCCGGCCTTTTTAGCACCTACCAGGGCACGTTCGTCGGCTCTGTCACGCGCCTGCTTTCGAACGGCCAACTCGATACCGTCGGCAATGGCGGCAGTGGCTTCGTCGTCGGCAACGTCCCGACCGAAGTGCGCGCGCTCCTGGTGCAGGCCGACGGCCGCATCATCGTGGGCGGTTTGGCCGGCTCCAGCGGCGCCACGGCGGTCGCGCGGGTGAATGCCGACGGCACCCTCGACTCCACCTTGCAGGCTGGTGGCTACTATGACCCAGTCAGTGCCCTCGCAGCGGGCCCCGGTGGCCTGCTCGTCGGTGGCGGCAAAATGATCTTCCCAGCCCGCGCTGCCGCTGGCCTCGTGCGCCTCGAGGCCCCGCTCGGCCCCACGATCACCACCCAGCCTGTCGCCGCCACGGTCGCCCTCGGCACCAACGTCACTCTCTCCGTCACCGCCACCGGTGCCACCAGCTACCAGTGGGTCAAGAATGGTAACTCCGTTCTTATCGGCACCAATTCCACCCTCACGTTCTCCCCGGTCACGCTGGCCGACGTCGGCAACTACTACGTCCTCGCCAATGGCTCTGGTGGCACCACGCAGTCCAATGGTGTCACCCTCACCGTCACCGTGCCTGTCCCCGTCGCGCTCGTCGCCAACAGCACTGTCCTGAAAACCCCGCGCTACCTCGCGACCGACGGCACCGACTGGTTCGTCTCCGGCGTCCGCCAAGACAACTCGCAGTCGATCTTCAAGTTTCCCTTCGCTGGTGGCGCAGTCGACGCGCCCTACGTCGGTCTCACGTCGCCGCTCTCCGTCGCTGTCCTCGGCAGCGATGTCTATTGGATCGATCCCAACTCCGGCCCGATCTCCGATACCCAGATTCGGAAGGCGCCCAAGACCGGCCTCGGGCCCGTCACGTCCATTTATACGGGTTCCTCGGTCGGCGAGCCCCTCGTCGACGGCTCCGGACTCACCACCGATGGCACCGTGCTCTACGCGGCCGACGAGTTCGCCGGCAAGGTGTTCCGACTCAATCCCGACGGCTCGAACTTCACCGCCTCCGCCGCTGGTGCCCGCTTCGCCGCCAACTTCCCCTCCGAGCGCCTGATCACCGTCGCTCACGAGGCCGGCGTGCTCTACTTCGCCGATGCCGGCCGCAGTGGGGCCGACAGCCCTACACCCAAGATCCTCAGCCTCCCCGTCGCCGGTTCGACGTTCACCACGTTGGGCAATGGCGCCCCGCTCGTCTCGCCTGCGGGCATCGCCGTCATGGGTGGCAAGGTCTACGTCTCCGATCCGGGCGCCGGTAACACCATCTGGCAGCTCCCGCTCGCCGGTGGCACGCCCGTTGCCTATTACTCCGGCGCGCCACTCCAGGGCATCGCCGGCCTCGCAGCCTACAATGGCGAACTCTACGTCGCCGACTCCACCGGCGGCGCCATCTACCGTCTCGCCCAGACGCCCGCGGCCGCCCCGGTCATCACCGCTGCCCCGACAGCCGTTGCGACCACCAACGGCGCCAACGTGACCTTCTCCGTTACGGCCACCGGCGTCCCCGCCGTCAGCTATCAGTGGCGCTTCAACGGCAACCCCATCGCCAACGCCACTAGCGCCACTCTCGCCCTCAATAACGTCGGCTCGACCCAGGTTGGTAACTACAGTGTGACCGTCACCAATGGAGTCGACTCCGTCACCAGCGCTGCCGTCGCCCTGAGCGGCCCCGTCGTGGAGCCAGTCTTTGTCACCCAGCCGCTCGCCTACACCTCTGGCAATGTCGGCTCCTCGGTCACGCTCACTGCTGCGGCCACCGCGACCGCCGGCGTCACTTACCAATGGCGCAAACACGGCCAGCCGATCGCCGGCGCCACGAACGCGGCCCTCACGCTCGCCAACCTCACCCTCTTCGAGTCCGGCCTTTACGATGTCCTCGTCACCACGTCCGGCGTCGGCTTCGCGTCGACCGCCAGCCGCGTCGAGGTTCTGGCGCCTGTTTCCCCCACCAACGTCCTCGCGGCGTCGTCTACCTTCACACCGCGGATTGAGGACCAGTTCGCCTTCTTCTCCCACGTTTACCGTTCCGCCGACGGCAAAGTTTATCTCAGTGGCAACTTCACGAGTATCTACGGCGCCCTCCGGCCTGGTTTTGCCCGTCTCCTCGCTGATGGCACGCTCGACACCGCGTTCGCGCCCGCGCCCGTCTTTCGTTCCAGCGGCACCCCGCGCGTTTACGCCGTCGCAGTGCAGTCGAATGGCCGCGTGCTCATTGGTGGCCAGTTTGCCGCAGTCGGTGGCCTCCCGCGCGATGGCCTCGCGCGCCTGAACCTCGACGGCACCGTCGACCCCTCCTTCGTTCCTCCGTCGAATCTCACGAACTCCGACCGCGTGCTCGCCCTCGCTGTCCAGCCAGATGGGAAAATCCTCGTCGCCGGCTCCTTTAACGACTCCGGCGTGAACATCGCCCGCCTCAATGCCGACGGCTCGCGCGACACCACCTTTGCCGTAGCCGGCGGTTTCTCCGGCACCGTCAACGCGCTCGCGCTCCAGTCCGATGGTAAGATCATCGTCGCTGGCAGCCTTGCTTCCTATCAGGGCACCGCGATCGGTAACATCGCCCGCCTGAGCTCCACGGGCGCGCTCGACACCGACTATCGCACCGCGGGCGGCTCCGGCTTCAACGGCGTCGTCCGCAGCCTTGTCCTCCAGCCCGACGGCAAGCTCCTCGTCGGTGGCGAATTCACCTCCTACGGCGGTTCCCCCCGCAATCGCCTCGTGCGTCTCCTCGATACCGGCGCCCTCGACATCGATTTCTCTATCGGCGCCGGCTTTAGCAATACGGTCGCCCAACTCGCGCTCCAGTCCGACGGTGCCGTCGTCGTCGTGGGTGATTTCACTACTTTCGATAATAACTCCACCAAGGGCATCGTCCGCCTGACCTCTGCTGGTGCGCGCGACATTACCTTTGTCACCAGCTCCGAACTCGACGCCTCTCCCGGCTTCAACGACGGCGCCGATGGCGTCGCGCTCCTCTCCAACGGCGTCCTCGTCCTCTCCAACGACTCAAGCCGCTACGCCAGCCCCACCGCCAATGTCGGCCCGCTCACGCGCCTTACCGCCCTCGGCGCACTCGACCTTGCGTTTGCGCCCGCCACCCGTAGCGCCGGAACTGTCGAGGCTCTCGTGCCCGCGCCCGGCGGCCGCTGGTTTGTCGCCGGCACTTTCACCCACGTCAACGGCGTCGCCCGCAAGAACCTAGCGCGCCTCCTCGCCGACGGCTCGCTCGATCCCGACTTCGCCCCCGTCGGTGCCGCCTTCAACAGCACTGTCCTCACGCTCGCCGTCCAACCTGACGGCAAGGTTGTCGCCGGCGGTCAGTTCACCGCCTACGATGGGACCACGGTTAATCGCATCGTCCGCCTCACCACCACCGGCGCCCGCGATACCACCTTCGATACCGGCACCGGCTTCGACCTGACCGTCGCGTCCCTCGCGCTCCAGACCGATGGCAAGCTCCTCGTCGGCGGCCGCTTCACAACCTTCAACAGCGTGGCTCGCCGCAAACTCCTGCGTCTCACCACTGCCGGCGCACTCGATCCCACCTTCACCCAGACCGGTGCAGGCTTCGGCTTTACCGGCTCAGTCAACGAACTCGCGGTCCTCGCTGATGGTCGGGTCTACGCTGCCGGCGATTTCACCGTCTACGACGGCACTGCGCGCTACCGCATCGCGCGCTTCCTCGCGGATGGGACGCTCGACCCGGCCTTCGTCGTGGGTAACAGCAACGCCATTAATTACACCATCGACGCCTTGGTGGTGCAGCCCGACGGCAAACTCCTCGTCGGCGGACAATTCTACTCCTTCGGCGATTTCGCGACCACCGGCCTCGCCCGGATCAATCCGGACGGCACGCGAGACATCGCCTTCACCGCGTTCGAATCTAATGGCAACGTCACTGCGATCGCCCTCCTGTCCGACGGCCGCATCGTCGTGGGTGGCAGTTTTACGACGCGTAATTTCAGTGCTCCGCTGCCGATGCTCCACCTCGCGCGGCTTTCTCCCACCGGCATCGTCGAGCCTGATTTTGGCGCGCCCTTGTTCAACTCCACGCCTACGGCCGTTCAACCCTCCGCCAGCGGAGCACTCCTCGTCTCTGGCGGGGCGCTTTATTTCCCCGACACCATTTCCGCCGGCCTCGCCCGCCTCGACGCCGCGCCGGTTCCCGCGTTCACCACTCCTCCGGCGAAACAGATCGCCAGTGTCGGTGACAGTGTGACCTTCACGGTCACCGCGACCGGCCCCGGACTCACTTATCGCTGGTTGAAGGACGGCGCTGTAATCAGCGGCGCCACCGGCACGAGCTTCACGATTCCCTCGGCGCAACTCGCCGACGTCGGCAGCTACGCTGTCGTGGTCGCCAATGTCTATGGCTCCATCACCAGCCCGGCCGTCGAACTTACCGGCGCGGGTGCCGCCCCCACGATCTCCTCCCTCACTGCTCCCGCCGTTCTGACGGGGTCCAACGCCCAACTCGCCGTCACTGCTACCGGCGTCACCGCCTACCAGTGGCGCAAACTCGGCGTGCCCATCTCCGGCAACACCACCGCCACCACCGCTACGCTCACCTTGCCCGGGGCCGTGCTGGCCGATGCCTCGTTCTATGACGTCCTCGTCTACAATGGCCTCAGCCGCACTCGCTCCAGCTCCGTCCGCCTCGCCGTCACCGCCGCCCAGCCCGTCGGCAATCCTGTGTCGCCTGATCTCGGCTTCCCGGCCTTCACCGAATCCTTCACCGGATATGGCACGCCCAACCGCATTTTCGCCCAGCCCGACGGCAAATATTACATTTCTGGCGACTTCGTTTCCGTCGACGGCGCCGCGCACATCGGCCTCGTGCGCTTCCTCGCCAACGGCACCGTCGACACCTCTTTCACGACGGAGATTTCCGGCGGCACCATCAACGCGTTTGCCGCCCAATCCGACGGCAAGCTCATCATCGCCGGTGATTTTCACCGCGTGAACGGCGTCGAGGCCAATCACCTCGCTCGCCTCAACGCCGACGGCACCCTCGACACCGCCTTCTGCTCCGGCCCCAACTCGGGCACCTTCGATTCCATCTATGCCGTGGCTGTGCAGGCCGACGGGAAGATTCTCCTGGGTGGTCATCTTTCCTCGATTGGCGGTATTTTCGGTGGCGGCGGACTCGTCCGGTTGAACTCTTCCGGCACGGTGGACACCGCGTTCGGAGGCACCATCGAAACGGGGTTCAACGGCCCGGTCGATGCCCTCGCGGTCGACGGCAACGGCCGCATTTTCGCCGGCGGTCGCTTCACCACTTTCCAAGGCAACTCGGCGAGTTACTTTGCGGTCCTGACTGCCAGCGGCACCCGCGCCGCCAACTTCGCCGGCCTGACAACTGGCTTCAACAACAGCGTCACCTCGATCCTCGTTCTCGCCGATGGTCGGGTCGTCGCCGGCGGGTCGTTCGATAGCTACAACAGCGCCCCGGCCTCGCGCATCGTGCGGCTGGCGCCGGACGGCACCGTGGACTCTACGTTCCTTTCCGGTGGTGGCTTCGATTACGTCGATAGCCCCGCGTCGGTCTCGGCTCTGGCGCTACAGGCCGACGGCAAGCTCCTCGTGACCGGCGCCTTCGCCCGTTATGATCGCGTATCTGCGCGTAATCTGGCCCGGCTCAACCCCAACGGCACGCGCGATACCGGCTTCGATACCTCGGCGGGACTCGATGGTCCGGGCACCAGCATCGCGGTCCTCTCCAGCACCGAGTTTGCCGTCGTCGGCGACTTCACCGGCGCCTTCGAATCGGTTCGTGCCCGCTACGCCCGCTTCAGCGGCTCCTCGTTGTCCACCCATCGAGTCAACCGCTGGGGCAACTTCGACGGCGAAATCAACACCGTCGTCCCCGCGCCCGACGGCAAATGGCTCGTCGGTGGTTATTTCTCCCGGATCGGTGGCGCTCAGGCCTTCAACCTCGCCCGCCTCAATGCCGACGGTTCCCTCGACTCGACGTTCAGCCTCGCGCAGGGCCCGGTCTACGGTTCGGTCTACGCCCTCGCCGTGCAGGGCGACGGCAAGATTCTCGTCGGCGGTGATTTCAACCACTATGGCACCGAGGAAATCTACGTCTCGGCTGGTGGCCTCCTCCGCCTCAACCCTGATGGCACGCGCGACATCGGCTTCAAGCTGGGCAATGGTTTCGACAGCGTCGTGCGTGCACTCGCCGTCCAACCCGACGGTAAGGTTCTGGTGGGCGGCGGCTTCATGAACCTCAACAGCGTGTCCTCTGCGCGCTTTGCCCGCCTCAACGCGGATGGCACCCGCGACGCCTCCTTCGCCCTCGGCACCGGCTTCGGCTCTGATGTCTACGCCATCACCGTCCTGCCCGACGGCCGACTCGCGGTCGGCGGAGAATTCGCCCACTACAACGGCTTCACCGGCGTGCGCGGCCTCATCTACCTCAGTCCTGATGGCACCCGCGACACCACAGTCGCCACCGGTTACACGACTGGGTTCAGTGGCAATGTCACCTCGCTGGTCCTCCAGCCCGACGGCCGCCTGCTCGTGGGCGGTGGTTTCAGCTCCTACGGCTCGACCGTGATCTACTCGGTGGCCCGCCTCACCACCACGGGCGCGCTCGACTCGACGTTCGCCATCGGCTCGACCTTCTTCTACGGCGAGGGCTTCGCCTCCATCGTGTCGCTGGCCCTGCAAAGCGACGGCAAGGTCATCGTCGCTGGCGATTTCCCAACGGTAAATGACGTGAACGGCACGCAGCAGATCGCGCGCTTCACCGCCACCGGAGCCCACGACCCTACGTTCACCCCGAACTTCTCTGGCGACCCCCGCTCCGTGACTCTGCGCGCCGACGGCAAACTCTTCGTCGCGGGCCGCCAGCTCACAGTTTCCGATACCCTTCGCTACGGCCTGCTCCCGATCGGCGGTCCCGCCGGCACCCTGCCCACGATCACCACGCCGCCCGTCGCCCAGTCCGCTGTCTTCGGTGGCTCCGCCACCTTCAGCGTCGTCGCCACCGGCACTCCGGCGCCGACCTACCAATGGCAGCGCAACAACGTGGATATCTCCGGCGCCACCAACGCCAGCTACACCGTCGCCTCCGCCTCTCAGGCCAACGCCGGCCTCTATCGCGTGATCGTGACGAACTCCGCCGGCTCCGTCCCGACCACGCCCGTGGCCTTGGACGTCGTCACGCGCAACCTCATCAACTTCTACGCCCGCGCGATCATCGCGCCGGCTGGAAACATCACGAGCAGCTTCACGATTGAGGGCACGCAGTCCAAAACCGTGCTCCTCGTCGGCGTCGGCGGCACCCGGGCTAGCACCGCGGTCTTTACCGCGGCCGGCGGTGGATCAAGCAACAGCGATATTCCGGCCCTCGGCGCCCGCATTGATCCTGCGCCCGCGGGCCTCGCGGATCCCCGTCTCACCCTCACCGATGCCGCTGGAAACATTCTTTCCGCCAACAACGACTGGACGGCGTTCTCCGGAGCCGCCGATCTCGTGGCGGCAGCGGCCCGCGTCGCGGCCACCCCCGGCCTTTCTTCCACGGGCGAGGGGGCGGCGGATGCCGCGCTGCTGGTGACCCTCGCACCCGGCACCTATCACGCCAAACTGGACGGCGCTGACGCCGGAGGCGGAGCGGCGATTCTGCAGATTTTTGATGCGGATAGCGATGGTCGCCCCCGCCTCGTGATGTTCACCCTCCGTGCCAAGATCTCGACCGGCGCCGGGGTCGCCACTGCTGGATTTACGGTCGATGGGGGACTGTCCAAGACTTACTTGCTCCGCGCCCTGGGTGAGGCACTCGGCACTTCTCCCGGCGTCCTCGATGATCCCACGCTTACTCTCTATCGCGGGAGAAACTACCTCACGGACAACGATGATACGAATTTATCCGGCGGTATCGTGCCCGTCGCAATTGCCCAAGCGGGCGCTCGCCTGATCACTAATTCGCTGGACTCGACCGTCGTGCAGACGCTCTCACCGGGAGTCTACACCGCCGTGATCTCTCCCTTTGGATTGACGGGCACGGGCCTGGTTCAGTTCGAGCTCTTCGAGACCGATGCCCAGCGTTCTTCAGTGCTCGCACCTACAATCACCTATTTCACGCCCGACCAAATCGGTCTGCCGGGCGATGTTGCTTCCTTCGGTGTGCTAGCGCTCGCCAAACCTGCTGCCACCTATCAATGGCGGAAAGGTGGCCTGCCGCTGGCCGGCGCGACCGACGCGGTTCTTCGGCTGACTGGTCTCACCGCGGAGTCTGGTGGGACCTACGATGTCGCCATCAGTTCAGGCAGCACCACGCTCACGAGTCCGCCTCGCGTGCTCACCATCGCACCTGAGTTCCACGTCGCCGACACCAACCGGGACAACCGCATCGGCCTCCTTGAGCTAACGCGCATCATTCAGCTCTACAATGTCCGCGACGGCACGGTTCGCACCGGGGAATACCATAGTCTCGCCGGCACGGAGGATGGCTTCACCCTTGGAGCCGGCACGCGCACCGCGTTCCACAGTGCCGACTCGAACCGCGACGGTCGGATCGATGTCACCGAGCTTACCCGTGTAATCGAACTCTACAATTTCCTCGAGGGTTCTACCCGCACCGGACGCTACCGTCCCGCGCTCGACACCGAGGATGGCTTTGCCCCCGGTCCCGGTGAAGTCCGCCTGCCCGCGCTGCGCTCCAAAAAATGAGCAAGCGCCACATCCCCTCCGGCCTGAGCGAACTCCCGGCATGCTCCATGCGCTCGCCGTGGGTATTGGCACGCCGGACCCCTAGGCTCGGAAAAGCCGGCTGTTTGCCATCATCGCCGTTCGCAACGCTCGGGCTGATGAATCTCCAGTAGTTGCCACCCTAGTTTCGATCTCCTTTCTCGCTCCCCGTGAATCCACGCCGCTTCTTTTTCCTCGTTTTTTGCGCGTTGCTCTCGCCATTGCTTTGCTTGGCCCAGACGACGACTGCCAGCCTCACCGCTAGCACGTCCACGCTCAACCCCGCGGGTGGTCAGGTTACATTCACGTTCTCCTCTTCATTCTCCGGAACCGCCGGATTTGGCCTTTCCGTCAATCTCCCTTCCACTTGGAGCTATGTCTCGGGCAGCGGCGAGCCGTCAATCAAGCCGTCGGTGGGCCAAACCGGCTCGCTTGATTGGGCCAGTCTAAATCCGGCGACCAATTCGGTCAGTTTCACCTTTGTCGCAGCTTATCCTGCCGGGCTTGGCACCGTCAGTATTTCGTCGAGTTTCATCCTCCGTCCTGCCGCCGGTTCCGCTATCACGCTGGTGCCCGCCACCATTGTGTTCACGAGCGCCCCCGTGATCACCACGCAGCCGAGTAGCCAATCCATTACCGCGGGCACCGCGGCATCTCTCACGGTCGTTGCGGCCGGCACGGCACCGTTTACTTACCAATGGAGCAAAGATGGAGCGTCGCTCGCGGGTGCCACGTCCGCTACACTCACGCTCCCAAATTTTCAGACGGCCAATGCGGGCTCATATGCAGTCGTGGTCACCAACGCTGCCGGTAGTGCCACCAGTGCGAATGCCGTGCTTTCGGTCGCGTCTTCGGGTGGCGGCACCACTCCGGTCGCGCCGGCGATTAGCTCACAGCCGGTGGCTGCTTCAGTCGCGGCCGGAGCCACCGTGAACTTCTTCGTCGTTGCCACCGGCACGGCGCCGCTGGCTTTCCAATGGCGGAAAGGCGCCACCCCCATTTCAGGTGCCACCAACGCGGTATTGACGCTCGTTTCGGTTGGTGTGGCCGACGCCGGCAGCTATTCGGTCGTCGTGTCCAACGCCGCAGGCTCCGTGACGTCAAATGCCGCCACGCTGACCGTTAGCCTTCTGGTAAACGCGCCGACGATCACGGCGGGGCCGGTAGCAGCGACGGTGGATGAAGGGCAACCTGTCTCGTTCTCGGTTACCGCGGCTGGCACCGCACCTTTGAGCTATCAATGGATGAGGAATGGCGTCGCCATCACTGGTGCCACGACAGCGACCTACGCGCTCTCGCGGGCCACGGCCGCGGATGCCGGCAATTTCGCGGTCACGGTCAGCAATTCAGTGGGTGCCGTCACCAGCGCCGGCGCGACGCTTACAGTGCGCCCAGTCGCGGCCGCCGGGTTTGCCGGCACCTACTTTGGCACGTTTGGGACCGGCGGTGGTTTTGCGCTCCTCGTCCGGCCCAACCTCTCGGCTGTTTTCCTCGGTTACGCGACGAACTCGCAGACAACCTTCGTTGCCCGGGATGTGTCGGTCGATGCCGCCGGGCGAATTCGCTTCACCGTCGCGATCACCACCGCCGAAGCGGGGCGCATTGCCGCCGCCGCGCAGGACTACACCATCGATGCTACGATCTCCGCTGCTGGCGCGCTGGCGGGTAGCGTGACCACCGTGGGTGGCACTGCGCCCAATACCCTCACTGCTTCCCGATCGGCCGCCACGGGTAGCACGCAGGCAGTCGCGGGATTCTATTCGGCCGGCGCGACCAATTCGGTGGCGACCAGCTACGCAATCGTCAGTCCGGCGTCTCAGGCTTTCGTGCTCACAGTCTCGCCGACCAGCACCGAAGCTGGCACCGGCACGGTGGATGCCGCAGGACGTCTGGTTGTCACCACGGCGTCAGGTGCGCAGGTCGCGGGCACGCTCACGGCCACCACGGCCACGTTGACTGTCAGCCTCACGACGACTTCAGGGGCGAAAACCGATTTCGTCGGCGGCAGCGAGTCCCGGGTAGCTACGGAGAAGCTGCTCAATATTGCCACCCGCGGAGCGGTGGGTGGGGCGGCCGGCGATATGATCGCTGGCTTCGTGATTCGCGGCGATGCGCCGAAAGCTGTCCTGCTCCGGGCTGTCGGGCCCGGACTCTCTGCCTTCGGCGTCACGGGTGCGCTTAGCGCTCCGCGACTCGAGCTCTTCAATGCTTCCGGCACTTCCCTGGGCACCAATACCGGCTGGGGCTCCGCGACTGACATCTCCACCGCGGCGGCGCGGGCGGGCGCATTCGCTCTCGCAGCCAATAGCAAGGACGCCGCACTCCTCGTTTCCCTGCCGCCGGGCGCCTACACCGCGGTTGTATCCGGTGTGGCCGGCGCGACGGGGGTAGTTCTCGTCGAAGTCTACGATGTCTCCGAAGCGGCGACGCCTGCCCAGAAGGTAGTCAACATCGCGTCGCGCGGTGCTGCTGGTAGCGGCGATAACACGCTTACGGCCGGCTTCGTCATTAGCGGGACCGTCCCGAAGCGCGTTCTCATCCGCGGTGTCGGCCCCACGTTGGGGTCGTTTGCCGTTCCCGGCACACTCGCTGATCCCCAACTCACCCTCTATACCCAAGCCGGCACCGTGATCGCGACCAATGACAACTGGAGCACCCCTGCCAACGCGACCGCCGCCGATGCCGTGCAACTCGCCGCTGCGGCCGCGGGAGTCGGTGCCTTTGCCTACACCCCTGCGAGTAAGGATGCCGCGCTCCTTCTGTATCTCGCCCCCGGCCCCTATACCGTCCAAGTCGGAGGTGTCGCCAATACCACTGGCGCCGCCCTTGTGGAGGTCTACGAAGTGCCCTGACCAAGCGCGTTTACCCCGCGCCATTTCCGGTTTTTCGGCGGCTAGCCTCACCCCACTTTATGCCCCCGTCAGCCTTTTCGCGACTCCCCTCGCTGCTCGCTGCCTGCGCCTTGGTATTTCTTTCCGCGCTCCGTGCGGCGCCTCAATCAGAAGCAGACGACCCCGAGGGCCGCACTCTTCTGCAACAAGCCCAGCGCGCCATCGCCGCCTACCACGCCGGCCAGACCAAATCCAACGCGGTCCTTCGCGTCGTCTATTTTCACCCGAGCGACCGTGACCCGTTGCCCAACTACGCCGAGCGTCTCGATCGCGTGATGAGCGATGTCAGCGATTTTTACCGCGACGGACTGCGCCGTTTCGGCATCGAAAACGCCGGACTTCCTCTCGAGCGCAAAAACGGCCGTCTCGTGCTGCACGTCGTGCGCGGCAAATCTCCAGCGAGCGCCTACCGATACGAATCGGGTGATGTCACCACAGCAGAGGTTCGGGATGCATTGAAGGGAATCGTGGACCTGGATCGCGAGCACGTGCTCATCCTCTATGCTCTTTGCCGCAAAGAGCCTAATGGCCGCTATGTGTTCGATTCTCCCTACTATGGTGATGGCTCCAGCAATCAGCTTCGCGGACTCTGTCACGCCGCGGACTGCGAGCTGCTCGATCCGCAATTGCTGACGGAGACCGGGCGAAAGATCGTTTTCTCCGAGCACTACTACGCCCGAAAGGAGCCGACGGTAGCACTGTTCAATAGCTGGTATCTCGGAGGTATTGCCCACGAACTGGGTCACGGCCTCGGTCTGCCGCACGACGCCGCGAGCGATGGCGAACAACAGTTCGGCACCTCGCTCATGGGCGCCGGCAATCACACCTACCGCCAGGAAGTCTGGGGCGGAGGGAAGCCCTCTTTTTTGTCGCGCGCGACGGCGCTCCGGCTGGCCGCGCATCCGCTCTTCACCGGCTCAAACCTTGGCCGGTGGGAATCTCCTGCCGCGGGATTAGACAATCTGGATTTCTCTGCGCATGACCGAACGCTCCAAGTCGATGCCACCGTCCCTGATGGCATCGCGCCCTATGCATTGGTCGCCTACGTCTGGCAGGCCAGCCTGGGGGAGGAGAAAAATCACAGCGCGCTGACATATGTGGCCACGATGCAGAACGGTGCAGGCACGCTGCAAATCGCTGGACTGCGGCCCGACACCTATCGGATGAACGTCGTGAGCCTGCACGTGAACGGCAGCTTTGTGACCCGCGAGTTTCGCCTGACGGTCGATTCGTCTGGTCGGCCCGATGCCGCCGCCCTGAATTTGGCGTGGCGAGAGGCGATGATCGGGCGAATGGAACGGGCCGTTGTCAGCCGTCAGCCAAATGTCCGCAATTTGCTCACGGAAAAGGCGGTCGCGAATGCCGCCTCCGCCGAGGACCGGCGCAAGCTCCTGTTCCTCCGCGAAATGCTGGACCCCGCGCCGCCCGTCGCACTCTCCGACGTCAGGGATAACCGGGCTTATTTGTCCGACGTGACGTGGGCCAGCGCAAAGACCGGCTGGGGTAAGCCGGCGCGAAATCACTTCTGGTTCGAGGAAAACACGCGGAGCGGCGTTTTCCTCCTGCTAGGCGGTCAATTTTTCGACAAGGGCCTCTACGCGCACTCGCCCTCACGTTACGTATTCGCGCTGGATGGGAAGTGGAAGTCGTTCACCGCGACCGTCGGTATCCGCGACGGCGCGCACGAACAGGGCTCGGCGGTGTTTACGATCCGCGGTGATGGGCGTGAGCTTTATCGTTCGCCGAAGTTGCAAGTCGGAGCTCGCGCGGAGGTGAAGATCGACGTCGGCGGCGTGAAACAACTCGAACTCCTCGCGGAAGGCGGGGAAGGCCACGTGCACAATTCATGGGCGATCTGGGCTGCCCCGCAGGTCAGCCGTTAGGTTGGCCGAGCAACAGTAGCTGCGAGCGTGAGCGAGTGGTCGAGCTGCGCGCTCTCACTTCTTCCAAACGTCGCCCACCTCACCGCCAAACCAGCGTGTCGTGATTACTTTCTGCTGGGTGTAGAACTGCACGGCTTCTTTGCCCTGAATATGCAGGTCGCCGTAGAATGAATCGTCCCAGCCAGTGAAAGGGAACATCGCCATCGTCGCGGGCACGCCGACGTTGATGCCCACCATGCCGGCCTTCACGCGGTGCTTGAACTCGCGCGCTGCGCGCCCGCTCGCCGTGAAGATCGCCGCACCGTTGCCGAACGCCGAGGCGTTGGCCTGCTCGATGGCATGGTCGAGGTCATCCATGCGCATTACGTTAAGCACGGGACCGAAGACTTCTTCCCGGGCGAGCGTCATGTTGGCCTGCACACCGTCGATAATCGTCGCGCCGAGGTAGAACCCGCGCGGTGCATCCGCGACCTTCGCACCACGTCCATCGGCGATTATCTTGGCGCCTTCCTTCTCGCCGCTGGCGACGAGGCTAAGCACGCGGTCGCGGTGCGCGGCGGTAATGACCGGCCCCATATCGGGTTGAGTTGCAGGCGCGGGCTGATCGGTGCGCCCCACTTTGATTGCACGGGCGGCTGCCACGAGGTCGGGTAGCAACCGCTCGGCGGCCGGACCGACGGTGATAGCGGTCGAGCCCGCCATGCAGCGCTCGCCGGCGCAGCCGAAAGCCGCTGTGGAGAGCGCTTCGACCGTCTTTCCGATGTCGGCGTCGGGCATGATCACGATGTAGTTCTTCGCGCCACCGTTGGCCTGCACCCGCTTTCCGTGGCGCGTGCCGGTCTCGTAGATGTATTTCGCGATCGGCGTGGAGCCCACGAACGAAATTGCGCGCACTTTGGGATGGGTAAGGAGAGTGTCCACAGCTTCGCGTCCGCCGTGCACGATGTTGAAGACGCCCTTGGGCAGACCGGCCTGCTCCAGAAGTTCGCCGAGGAGCACCGCAGTGAGCGGCACTTTTTCGCTGGGTTTCAGGACGAAGGTATTCCCGCATGCCAGCGCCAGTGGGAACATCCAGAGCGGCACCATCGCGGGGAAATTAAAGGGCGTGATGCCGGCGCAAACGCCCAAGGGTTGATTGAGGGTCTCGCAGTCCACGCTGCGCGCGAGATTCTCGAGCGTGTCACCGAAGAGCAGCGTGGGCACTCCGCACGCGTATTCGATGTTCTCCAGTCCACGGTGCACATCGCCGCGGGCTTCGGAGAGCGTCTTACCGTGCTCACGCGAGACGGTCGCGCAGAGTTTTTCGTAGTTGGCCTCGATGAGCTGACGATACCGGAAGAAGACGCGCGCCCGCTCGACCGCCGGTGTTTCGCGCCAGCCGGGAAAAGCTGCCTGCGCCGCCTCGACGGCGGCGTTGACCTCGGCAGCGCCGCCCACCGGGCATTGTGCGATCACGTCGCCCGTGGAGGGGTTGAAGACCGACGTGGTGGCGAGGTGCGTGGACCACAGCCAATCGCCGGCGATGTAGTGAGGGACGAGGGTGTTCATAAATTGGTAGGGGCGCCGTTCTGAGACGCCCGGTTTGAGTGTTTGTGGCCGAGAGCGTGAGCGAGTGGAGCCGCTGCCCTATACCGTCAGCATTCGCGAGCGAACCGACGAAACCAAATCGCCATATCCGCCGAGGAATTGACTCAGCGTATGCTGCGTCGCGCCGTAGCCGAGGAAGTCTGCCGGTCGCATGCCGCCTTCATCGTGGGCGCGCACAAAGTCCGGGAACTTGGCGCGGAGCTCGGCGAGGATGCCGCCCTCCACTGGATCGTTGATCGTCAATCGTGGTTCAGTCGTGGCGGTGTTAAACTTGGTCCACCACACGTAGGGCACCGTTTGCAGCACTTCGCGACCGATGATTTGCGACCAGTGTCCTTCGTGGCGATAGGCGGCGGCGAGCAGGGTTCCGGGGAGGCCGCGTTGCTGGAAGATTCGGTGGGCGTTCTTGAACACCGCGATGCCCGCCCAGTCGACTGTTCCGGGCGTGGTCGTGATGTGCTCCTTTTCGGCTACGCGCTTCAACTGGTCATCCACCCGGCCGATCATGAGCGTGATGTAAGGGCGGATCGTATCGGCATCGCGCCCTGCGGCGCGGGCCCGCTTGAGTCCACGTTCGAGGGCCGCAGAGACGGCGATAGCCTGAGCGACCGAGAAACTCACAGTGGCATTCACCCGAATTCCTCGCGCTGTCATCTCCTCCATCGCCGCGATGCCGACTTCCGTGGCCGGTGCCTTGATCGCGATATTGGGTGCCAGCGCCGCGAGCTGGGTGGCCTGCGCAACCATCAGATCGAAGCTCGGATAGTATTTCGGATTTACCTGCGCCGACAGAAACCCTTTTGCGCCACGGGTGGCCGAGAAGACGGGCAAGAGCCGGGACGCCGCATCGATGGCGAGCGTGTGCAGCAGTTTCCACGCGATGTCGTCCTCGGTATCCGACGGATTCTCCACGAGCAGGCGGTCGATGATCGGATTACAGAGTGCCGGTTGGGCTTTGACGGCCTGCGAGACGATGACGGGATTTGACGTGCCGCCCACGGCGCCGAGGGCGACCGCTTCGGAGAGCTCGGCGGGCACGCCGGAATCATTCCACCAGTCGGCGCCGAGCGCCGACATTTGTGACATGCGGGAAGGGGACATTGAGGTCGGGTCGCGTTAGTGCCGTGGGTTACCGGGAGAGACGTGGTGCATCACACGCCAGCTTGTTTTCTCACATAGTCGCGCGCCGCTTTTGCCTTGGGCAGCGCGGGGACCTTGATCGGATCTTCCTCCGCCTCGACGACTAGCCAGCCGCGATAGTCGGCCGCGGCCAGGATCGCAAAGATGGCTGGGTAGTTGACGCAGCCGTCGCCGGCCACGGTGAAGACTCCGTTGGCCACCGCACGGTAGAAAGACCAACCTTCGCGCTGCACGCGGGCGAGGACTTCCGTGCGCACGCTTTTCAAATGCACGTGACCTATGCGCGCCGAGTAGCGTTGCGCGACGGCGACGGGATCGATGCCGGCAAAGGCGAGGTGTCCCGCATCGAGCAGGAGGGATATTTCCGGCACGCTGGCGAGCAGGCGGTCGAGGTCGGCTTCGCCCTGGATGACGGTCCCCATGTGATGGTGATAGACGATGCGTATCTCCTCGGTCGTGGCCACGGCAGCGAGGTGTTTCATCCCGGCGATGAATCGAGGCCACTCGGCTTCGGTGAGGCGCGGGCCGGGCTGGTCATCGAAACTCAGCGCGGCGTCGCGGTTCCCGTGAATACAGCGAGTGCACTCTGCTACGATAGCCACGCGGGCGCCGAGCGTCTTGAGGAGAGTGAGGTGGGCCCGGAAATTCCGCTCTTCGATCGCGAGGTCAGCTGACGCAAGGTAGGTGGAGTGCCAGCCGCTCACGAGGCGGAGATGATGGCGAGCCAGTGGTTCGGCCAACGCCACGGGCGTGCGCGGATAGGCGTGCCCCAACTCACTGCCGGCGAAACCGGCGGAGCGCATTTCACCGAGAATGGTGTCAAGCGGCACGTCGCCTGCGAGATCGTCGAAATCGTCGTTGCTCCAGATAATCGGATTGGCACCGACCAGGCAGTCGGAATGGAGATGAACAGGGGAGGACATGGAATTCTAGATTGGGCGGCGAGGGCGGTGGGACAGGCGGGGCGGAGTTTCCTCTTTCGGTGGCCACACGGAGCCCGCACCGAAGATATTAGTAGTAGAATTTTTGTTTCTGTAGCGCCCGGTCGTAGGCCGCGCGCGCTGCTTTCACGCCGGGAACCTTTGACGTGGCCGAAACCGGCACGTCCCACCACGAGTAGCCGGGCAGGCGCACGTCGGCGGGCACCGGGACGTGGATCACTACGACCCCTTTGGCGGCCTTCGCTTGCGCGAGGGCCTCACGGAGTTCGCCGAGGGTATTGGCTCGCAGACCGGTGGCGCCGAGGCTCTCGGCGTTCTTGGCGAAATCGACGTCGACCGGCTGGCCTTCCAGCCGCGCCTGCGTGCTTGTGCGGTGGCGAAATTCGTTGCCGAAGCTCTTGCCACCACTGCCGCGCTGGAGGCCGTGAATGCAGCCAAAGCCATGGTTGTCGCAGACGACGATGGTGAGGCGCAGCCCTTCCTGCACGGCGGTCACGATCTCGGTATGGAGCATGAGGTAGCTGCCGTCGCCGAGGAAGGCGTAGACCTCGCGTTTGGGCTCCGCGAGTTTGATGCCAAGGGCGCCGGCGATTTCGTAGCCCATGCACGAGTAGCCGTATTCGGAGTGGTAGTCGTGGGCCGCCTGTGAACGCCAGAGCTTGTGGATGTCACCGGGAATTCCGCCTGAGGCGTGGATCACGGTGCCGGTGGTGCCGCAGGCTTCATTGAGGGTATCGATGACCTGGGCCTGCGTGAGCAGAACTCCACGTTTCGGCGCGACGAGCGTGGCGCGGGTGGCGGACCATTTTTCGCGTGCCCGGGCGATCGCAGTGCGATGGGCGGAAGTTATCTTCCATCCGTTGAGTGCCTGAGTGAGCTGGAGGAGAATGGCTCGCGCGTCGCCCACGAGGGGGAGGGCGCCGTGTTTGCGGGCGTCGGCGGCGACGATGTTGATGCCGAGGAAGCGCACGCGTGGGTTTTGCCACTGGCTCTTCGAGGCCGTCGTAAAGTCGCTCAGTCGTGTGCCGACGTTGATCACGAGATCGGCGTCGAGGGCGAGAGCGTTGGCCGCAGCCGTGCCAGTCACGCCGACCGCGCCGAGGCATGACGAGTGGTTGTCGAGCAGGGCGCCTTTGCCGGCTTGGGTGACGCCGACTGGGATACCGGTGGCTGCACAGAATTGTGCGAGCGCTGCGGTTGCGTCGGAGTAATGCACGCCGCCGCCTGCGACGAGGTAGGGGCGCTTCGCGGCGCGGATCGCTGCCACAGCGTCCCGCAGCACCTCGGCTGAGCAGCCAGGGCGCTCGATGGTGTAAGTGCGTTTCTCGAAGAAGTGCGTGGGAAAGAGTCCGGTCTCGGCCTGCACGTCTTCCGGCATTGCGATGGTCACCGCGCCAGTCTCCGCCGGATCGGCGAGGATACGCATCGCCTCGGGCAGCGCGGTGAGGAGCTGTTCGGGCCGATTGATGCGATCCCAGTATTTCGACACGGGCCGGAAGCAGTCGTTGACCGAGACATCCTGGCTGCCGGGAAACTCCAGTTGCTGCAGCACAGGGCCGGGGCGGCGGTTCGCAAAGATATCCCCGGGCAGCAGCAGCACGGGCAGGCGATTGACGGTCGCGACGGCTGCGCCGGTCAACATGTTGGTTGCTCCCGGCCCGATGGAGCTCGTGCACGCGTAGGTGCCCAGTCGCTGGCGGGCTTTCGCAAACGCCACGGCGGCGTGGACCATGCCCTGCTCGTTTTTGGCTTGGCGATAGGGGAGAGAGCGGCCGCCGAATTCCTCCAGCGCTTGACCGAAGCCGGTGACGTTGCCGTGGCCGAAGATGCCCCAGACCCCATGGATCAGGCGGTGCTCGACGCCGTCTCGGCGAATGTATTGGCGCTGGAGGAATTGGACCAGCGCGGCGGCCATGCTGAGGGAAACCGTTTTGCTCATCGGTAAAGGGTAGGGTGGGGCTAGGGAGAAGAGGGGAGGGCCGGCGGCTGCCAGCCCTGTTGGGTGGCGTCGAGGGTCCAGCGATGTTCTTCGGTAAATGTGAAACCGGTGTAGGGGTTGCCAGGCAGGTGGCGGATGAACCAAAGGTAATACATGCCGTAGCCGGGCGCCGAGACTTGCGCGTGATCAAGGCCGGGCGGAATCACGGTGGTGTCACCGGAGCGGACCTTGACGACGTCCTCGCCCAGCTCGGCGTGACCGTAGCCGGCGGGATGGGTGAAGCGGTAGTGGTAGATCTCCGGTTGGTCGTGATGGTGAGGCGGATAACTGGACCAACGTCCCGGGTAGTTCACCACCTCGCCGAGCACGAGATTGGCCTCGGGTCGGGTAGTATAGTCGAAGATTAGGCGCACATTGCGGAGGCAGGCGTTCTGCACGAGGCCGGCGCCGCGATACTCGGGCTTGAGATCAGACGGACGGTAGAGCGTGGGCGCAAATCGGCGTTCGTTCACCGTGCGCACCACCGCCCATTCGGTTCCCTCGGCCAGGGCTCGCACGGTAACGGCAGTCGCCGGGCCGAGGTGGAGTGCCGTCGGCGGATCATCAAAAAGGCTGGTGCGGCTGACGCGTTCGCACCGGCCGGCAAACTCCAGTTCCGCTGCCCCCGCCAGCAGCACCCATGCAGTTTCCCGGTGGTCTGTCTCGGGGATCGTCTGTCCGGCGGTCTGCCGGCAGATACAAAAGTCCATCTCCGGCTCGGCCGTCGTGACGATACCCGCTTGCCGGGCGCGAGTGATCGGAGTGACGCCGACGGGAAAGCCGGCACTCGGGCCGCGAAGAAGGGTTTCGAGGTGAGCCATGGGGTGGGGCGCAGGAACGTGCAGAAAATGTAAACGTTCTCATTGCGCCACGGGTCAACCTCATTTTGCTGGGTGACTCCCGCTCCGAGCGGCGATTGTCGCTCGTTAGTTCTACCCATACCCCTCAATTGTTCGCTATGTCCGGCGCTTCCACTTCACCGCTGCCTCCGACGGGAGGCGCGCTCTTTTCCCTTCATGGCCGGCGTGCCCTTGTCACCGGTTCAGGGCAGGGGATTGGACTGACTTTGGCGCGTGGTCTGGCGCAAGCCGGCGCTAGCATTGTGCTCAACGATGTGGACCCGCTGCGCCTTGAGGAAGCGGTGGCGGGTCTGAAGGCCGACGGATTCGCGGCGACCGGACTGTTGTTCAACGTGGCCGAAGAAGCCTCGGTGCAGGCCGCGTTATCGGGTGTCGAGTCGACCATCGGTCCAATTGATATTCTGGTAAACAATGCCGGGATTCATCGCCGCGCACCGCTTGAATCCATGCCCCTGGAGTCGTGGCAGGCAGTCCTCGACGTAAATCTCACCAGTGCGTTTCTCGTGTCCCGTGCGGTCATCCCGGGTATGATCCGACGTCGGATCGGAAAGCTCATCAATATCTGTTCGCTTAATAGCGAGATATCGCGGCCGACCATCTCCAACTATTCCGCCGCCAAGGGCGGTCTAAAGATGCTTACCCGGGCGATGGCGGTGGAGTGGGGGATTCACAATGTGCAGACAAATGGTCTTGCTCCGGGCTACATTCGGACGTCGCTCACCACCCCGGTAGTCGCCGATCCCGTGCTGGAGCGCCACATTCGTGTCCGCACGCCGGCCGGTCGCTGGGGTGAACCGCATGATTTGATCGGTGCCGCTGTATTCCTCGCGTCCCCCGCGTCCGACTTCGTCAACGGCCAGATTCTGACCATCGACGGGGGATTGCTCGCGTCGCTCTGAATCGCGGGAAAGGCTCCAAGATGCGGCCCTACCCAGCATCACTCTCTCGAGCTGGATTTTATACCTTACCGGATATCCCGTCATCGTAATGAGCTGGGAAAGTCGTTCCGGCGGCATGTGGCGCTGCACCGCCGCTTTCGCGCGTAGTCTTCGCGCTTTTTATCGCAGCGGCCGCTCATGGCTTGCCGTCACCGGGATCGCCACCGCAGTTCTGGCCCAAACACCCCCGGTCGGAAAAATAACCGGCCGGATTTTCAATCCCGTCACGCAGCAATACGTGCGCAGTGCCGAGGTTCGCGTCACCGGCACGGATGCGGTCGCCTATTCTGGCGACGATGGCTCCTATGTGCTCACGGGTGTCCCCGCCGGTTCCCGTGCGCTCACCGTGACCTTCACCGGTTACGAGGTCGCCGCTGCTAGGGTCGCACTTGGCGCCGGTCAGACTTCGACGCAAAACTTTGAACTCACCGGCTCGACCTACCGGCCCGCCGCCACCGCCGCACAGCCAGCGGGCGAGCTCGTGAAGCTCGGATCTTTTGTCGTCTCTTCCGAGCGGGAGGGCAATGCCAAGGCCATCATGGATCAACGCGCTGCGCTCAACATGATGAACGCGGTTGCGACCGATAACTTTGGTGACGTCACGAGCGGCAGCATCGGCGAGTTCGTGAAATACATCCCGGGCGTCGTGCTCGACTACACGAAATCAGAGGCGCGTGCCGCCCGGATCGGCGGCCTCGATCCGACCTATGTTGGCATCAGCATCGACGGCATGCGCATGGCCAACGCCTCGTCCGCCTCCTTCGGTGCGGGTTCACGCGGCTTCGAATTCGATCAAACGTCGATCAACAGCATCGAGTCCATCGAGGTCAGCAAGACACTCACTGCCAAAATGGATGCCGACGCCACGGCGGGCAGCATCAACCTGAAAAGCAAAAGTGCCTTCGAGCGCCGCGGACGCGAGGTCGTGGCCGAGGCCACTCTCACCGGCAATGCCTACGCCCTCACGCTCCGCAAGACTCCCGGCCCCGACGACGGCAATCATCTCAAAGTGTTTCCCGGCGCGAAAGTCAGCTACAGCGAGTCGTTTGGTGGCCGGCTGGGCGTGCAGCTCAATGTGAGCACCAACGTCGCCTATACCGAACAGGAAAACGGCACGACGAATTACGATTTCAGCAATCTCGCGCGTGGCCCGTTCATCACCAACGTTTCCTTCCGCGTCGGCCCAAAAATCACGCGCCGGGATTCCTTCGGTGCCAGTTTCGACTATCGGATCGCCGAGGGGCTCGTGTTTTCGCTTCGCACCACCGGCGCCCACTTCAACGACGAATACGGCGACCGCACCGTGACCTTCCTCGCGAGCGCGGCGCAGATCGATCCTTCGTCCACGCTTACTCGCGTCATCGCCCTTGCGACCAACAACGCCAACACCCGCATGGATGAGGCTCAGAGCCATCGCAACCGCCTCAACGACACCGTCACCTACACCCCGAAGCTCGTCTACAAGCTCGGCGATCTCACGCTCGCTGGCGGCGGCGGCTACTCCCGCAGTCGCACGCACTATGGCGACATCAACAACGGCTTCTTTCAGACCGTCGGCGCCCGGGTGACACGAATGAGTTGGATGGCCGAACGCGACAGCCCCAGCGAGCCCGGTTGGCGTCTCACCCAACGTTCCGGATTGCCGTGGTCTGAGGCCGCGAGTCTTGGGCGCAACGACACCAACGCGAACTCCGTTCGCAGCCGTGAACTCTCCGGCCAGAACCAAGTCTTCCAGGGCTATCTCGATGGAAAGAAGACGCTCAACCTCGGTGGCCTGCTCGTGTTGCTCGAGACCGGCGCGAAGACGCGGCTGACGACGCACGACGTCGAGCGTCAGGGTGACCGCAGTTGGACCTACGTGGGCGCGGCCGGCTCGCAGACGGCGCCGACCACCGTGTTTCCCGTGTTTCAGAACTTCGTCCCGTTCGATCCCAAGATCGGCGGCAACATCGCCTCGCTCAATTTGGCCTACGTGGACAACACTGCGCTGCACCACCTCTTCGTCGCCAATCCGTCGCACTTCCTGCCGGATACCATCGGAAACTTTCGCAAGGAGTTCATTGCTCCCCGCGGTATCAAGGAGCAGATCGATTCCGGTTACGTCGAAGGCTCCACGCGGCTCGGTCGATTGCGGCTCGATGTCGGCCTCCGGCATGAGCGCACGCGCTACATCGGTCGCGTGTTTGAGCCGCGTCCCGACTCCGTCGTCACCGCTGCCGGCTACACGGTTAACACGATTCCCTACATCGTTTACCAATACCGCAACGGCGAGCGCTCGACCCACTATGGCGACTACGGAAACTGGTTCGTGAGTGGCGGCGCGAAGTATTCGTTCACGCCGAATCTCGTCCTGCAGGTCGCGGGCAACCAGTCGATCCTCCGCCCCGGCTACGACAAGCTCGCTGGCATCACCAGCATCGATGAGACCCAGCGCATCATCACCCTTCCGAATCCCCAGATGAAGCCCGAGTATGCCAACAAGATCTTCGTGAGCCTCCAATATTACCTCGAGCCGGCCGGCACGGTCTCCGTTTCCACCTATCAGATCGACATTAAGAACAAG
>CANGHW010000029.1 GCA_947453695.1 Opitutia bacterium | reverse complement strand
GAGGGCGCCGAGAAGAACGGTGGTGACGGGAAAGAGAGCCGCGCGGGGGAGCGACGCGAAGAAGAAGCGGGAGGCGTGCACGGGTTATTTGGTCGCGGGGGTCGACGCGGGAGCGGAGGCGGGCGCAGGTGCGGCCTTTTTCTTCTTGGCGTTCGGGTCGCGCGGTTTCGGGTGGCCGACGAGGTCCCACGTGGGCGCGCCGGGGGTGGGCGGGAGCTCTTCGAGGGTTACGTCCTTCACTTGGACGAGGGCGATGCCGCCGCTGTGGATCTGGAGCGCGATCTTGCCGTCGAGGGCGATGGAGGGATCGGCTTCGGTATAGTCGACGGTGGGGACACCGTTGATCCAGGCGCGGATGCGGGGACCTTCGGTGCGGATGCGATACTCGTTCCACTCACCTTTTTTCACGGCGGCATCAGCGGCGGCGGCGTTGAGGGGCTCGGCGATGACTTTGTTGCGGCGGGATTCGTCGTAGAGTTTACCCCACCATTTGTCGCCTGCGTCGACTTGATAACCGCTCATCTCGGTATCCGCAGGGACGCGGAGGCTGCGGATTTGCACGCCGCTGTTGATCAGGCCCGTGGCGGGATCGCCGGTGAGTTTGAGCTTTAGGCGGAGGTCGAAGTTTTGAAACGAGCGGGTGGTCGCGAGGAAGAAGTTGCGCGGGATTTTTTCGGTGGTGGAGCCACCGGTGAGGGCGCCGTCGGCGACGCGCCACCATTTAAGGTCACCTTCCCAGCCGGTGAGGGATTGGCCGTCGACGAGGGAGGTGGCCGAGGCAGCGCGGAGGGCCGGGGTGAAGGTGAACGCGGTGAGGAGGAGGGCGAAGGCGAGACGGAGGGAGGGCATGGGGAGTAGGGGGCGGAGTTTTTGGGGAATGCTGATCTACGCTAATTTTCGGAAAGGAGATTCATCTGATTGGCGAATCAAGACGGGGGTGGGTGGAGGATGGGGGCGGTGCGGGGCGGACCACTCGCTCACGCTCGCGGCTACACCGGACGGGAGGCGGCAAGGTGAGTGAGGAGGGTCTCGGCGCAGGCTCGGGCGAAAGTGGGGTCGTTGATTTCGACGTCGGGGGTGAGGACGGGGATGTCGGGGCGGAGGTGTTGGCGCAGGGAACTGAAGAGGGCGGTGTCAGCTTCCGGGGAGTGGAAGGGTTTACCGTGGGCGCTGATCACGCTGATGGCGCGGAGGGGAAGCAGGACGGTGACCGGGGCGGTGTAGCGGTTGATTTTTTCGGCGAGGATGCGGCCGAGCTCGGTGCACTCGGCGGGCGTCGTGCGCATGAGAGTCACCTGCGGGTTGTGATGGTAGAATGTGCGGCCGGCGAATTTGGCGGGGACGGAGGAGGGTTCGCCGAAGTTGACCATGTCGAGGCAGCCGGGGGCGATGATCGCGGGGATCTTGGCTTGGGCGGTGGCGTCGAGGCGGGTGGGGCCGGCGGTGAGGACGCCGCCGACGAGTTCGTCGGCCCACTCGGTGGTCGTGATGTCGAGGACCCCGGAGACGAGGCCGCTGGCGATGAGGGCCTCCATGGCGCGGCCGCCGTTGCCGGTGGCGGCGAAGACGAGGACTTCGTAGCCGGCGGCTTCGAGGAGTTTTTTGGCTTCGGTCACGCACGCGGTGGTGTTGCCGAACATGCTAGCGACGATGAGCGGGCGGTCGGAAGCGGGCTGGGACGAGGAAGCTCGACGGGCAGTGACCATGCCGGCGATGGCGCCGGCGGCGTTGGTGAAGATGGCGCGGGAGACGCGATTGAGGCCGGAGACGTCGACGATGGCGGGCATCATCGTGATATCGGTGGTGCCGACGTAGGGGGCGACCTGGCCGCTCGCGAGGGTGGAGACCATCAGTTTGGGGAAACCAATGGGGAGGGCGCGCATCGCGGTGGTGGCGATGGCGGTGCCGCCTCCGCCGCCGAGGGAAATGATACCGTGGATGCGGCCGGCGGCGTGCAGCGCAGTGACGCAGGCGGCGGCGGCGCGGGCCATGAGGGTGACGCATTCGCCGCGGTCGCGGCGGGCAAGGATGGCGGCGGTGTTGGCGGCGGACGCGGGCTCGGCGGCGGTGAGCGCGGCGAGGACTTCGGCGCGGGAGATGTCGGGGGGCGTCGTAGGCGAGTCGAGGCTGCCGACGTCGATCAAGAGAGGGGTGTGGCCGGCGGCGCGGAGGAGGTCGGCGACGAAGGCGTGTTCGGGGCCTTTGCTGTCGAGGGTGCCGAGGACGGCGATGGTCGTGGGCATGGGAGGAGAATTAACCACGGAGACACTGAGGCGCGGAGGTCAAAAAGGGAAAGGCCTCGGAGGTTGGGCCGCAAAGAGGCGCAAAAAAATGGAGGGCGTTGGAGTATCTAAAGGCGCCTAGAGGCGCACGGGGGTGGGGAGGGGCGGAGTTTTTGACCACGGATTTCGCGGATGGAACGGATGAAGTCCGCATGATGCGGAGGTCTTGATCCGGTATATCTGCGTAGTCCGTGGTGAAATTTGAGTTTTGAAGGCGCGGGCTGAAGCGCCGCGTTACTTACCGGAGGCCCACTTCACGGCGTTGGTGAGGATTTTTTTGAAGGGTTCGAGGTCGTGGACGCGTTGGTCGTGGCCGAGGGTGAAGCCGACGATGCGGGCCTTGGGGTGCTGGGTGATCCAGACGACGGGGTGCGGGGCCTTGAATTTGATCGAGGGCGAGGACTGGGCGAGGACGTCGATCGGGGCGGTGCCGGGCGGGATTTTCTCGGGCTCGGCGTTGAGGTAGTAGAGTTCGTCGAAGACTTCGAAGGTGGCGGGGACGCCTTGCATGATCGGGTGAGCAGGTTTCACCGCGTTGACGGAGTAGGCGCCGAGTTTGTCGTGGCCGCGGGCGCCGCCGCCGACGATCTGGGCGTTGAGCTCGGGCCATTTCGCGAAGCCATACCAGGTGCCGGGGTGCAGCATGACGATGCCTTTGCCGGCGGCGGCAAAGTCGAAGAGCGCTTTGCGGTAGGGCGGCATGTCGAAGAACATCCGGTTGACGCTGATCACGGCGACGTCGGCGGTGGCGAGTTCGGCGGCGGCTTGGTCGCGGTCTTCGGTGTAGTGGACGGTGAAGCCGGCGGCTTTGAGCGTGGCGGAGTCGGTGGCGCCGAAGAACTCGGCGAACTTGTGGGAGCTGCCGCCGCCGATGAGGAGGACGCGGGTCTTGCCGGGTTCCCAGACGATGGGGGTGGCGGCGAGCAGCGGGCCGTCGCCCTTGCCGCCGGTCTTCGGGGTGGGATCGGCGGCGGGGGCCGGGGCGGCGGTGGTGACGGCGGGGGTGGCGTTGGCCTTGAGGTAGGCGATGATGTCGCGGAGGCCGGTGGCGCCGAGGCCCTCGAAGCCCTCGGGCATCAGAGAGCGGCGGGTGTTTTCGCGGGTCGCGATGTCGGCGATCTTCACCTCGGTGTCGCCGCCTTGGTTGCGGACGGTGAGGGCGGTAGTGGTCTCGGAGGAGATGACGCCGGCGAGGGTTTCGCCCTTCTTGGTGGTGAGGTTCCATTGCCAGAAGTTGGGTTCGACCTGGCGATTGGGGTCGACGATGGCGGTGAGGAGGTCGGCGGGGGCGTGGGCGCCGATGCCGGCGAGGGGCGGGCCGACATCGCGGAGGCCGACGTCACCGAATTTGTGGCAGATGGCGCAGGAGGCGGCGAAGAGGGTCTTGCCGTTGGCGACGTCGCCGGGCTTTTGCACCTCGGGGAGGAGCAGGGCGATAAGGGCGTCCTTTTCCTTGGTAGGTGCGGTGTTGGCGCCGAGGACGGCGGCGGCCTCGGTGGCGACGCGATTGTTGGGGTGGGTGCGGAGGCGCGCGATGTTGGCCGGGCCGATGGCGGTGGGGGTGAGGCGGTTGTCCTTGAGGGCGGCGAGGAGGGCGAGGGCGGTTTCCTGGCGCTTAAGGATTTGCTCGAAGATCGCGGCGGACTTCGTGGCGACGAAGGCGTTGATCAACACCGTGGCCGGCTCGCGACCGGCGAGCTCGCCGACCGTGGCGAGGAGCGGGGTGGTGATGGCGGCGGGCGTCGCGGGATCGCTGAGGAGCGCGCCGATTTTCGCGAGCGCGGCGGAGCGGGTGGCGGGGAGGCCGACGAGTGCGGCGGCGATTTCCCCGCGGGCGGTGTCGGAGGTGGCCGGCGCGGCAAGGTCCGTGAGGAGACGCTGGGCGGTGGCGGAGACGGTGGCGGCGAGGGCGCTGGCGGAGTCCCACTTGGGGGCGACGCCGAGGGCGGCGGCGGAGGTGGCAGGCGCGGCGAGGAGTTTTTGCAACGCGGCGCTGGTGGCGGCATCGAGGGCCGGTGGGGTGGCGGTGAATTGCGCGAGGCCGCGGAGGAAGGCGGCGGCGAGCGGTCCGGGAGATGCGGCGGCGGAGGCCAGGAGCGCGGGCGCCTGGGCAAGCGTGAGAGACGGAGTGAGGGCTGTGACGAAGGGAACGAGCGCCTCGGGACTCAGCTTGCTGGCGCTCGCCGCTACGGGAGGGAGGAGGTCGGCGAGGTAGTCGGCGGCGTGGTCGCTCGCGGCGGCGATGAGGGCGGACTTGGTCCAGTCGTCGGTGGCGGCGGCGAAGTCGGCGAGGACGGCGGCGCGTTGGGCGGGCGTGGCGGCGGTGCGGGCGGACTCGTAGCGGGCGAGGACGCTGCTGCCCATCTTCGGCGTGGCGGCGGTGACGCGGGTGTCGCCGGGGAAGTTTTCCTGGGCGAGACGCAGCGCGAGTTTCTTCACGTGGGCGTTGGGGCTCGTCTGGATCGCGGCGAGGAGGCCGGGGAGATTTTTGCGGTCGAGGGCGACGGCGGGGAGGACTTTGGCCTCCTTGTGCTGCACGCGCCAGATACGGGAGAAGTAGTGATCGCGGTCGGGGCGGACGGCGGCGTTGGACGGGCTGTGCTGGGGTCCGCGGGTGTCGTTGTGGATGACGGCCTGGTTGTAGAAATCGACGACGTAGAGGGCGCCGTCGGGGCCGATGCGCGTCTCAATGGGGCGGAACCAGAGATCGGTGCTGCGCATGAACTCGGTTTCCTCGCGGCCCTTTTCCTTGTCGACGGTGACGCTCACGCCGTCGGGGCGGACGAATTGGTGGTGGACGATGTTGAGGGTGGGTTCGCCGGTGAAGTAGCTGTAGTTCCACTTGGCGGGCCAGGCGCCGCCCTCGTAGATGGCGCAGCCGGCGGCGGCGGTGAAGCGGCCGACCTGGTCGATCTGCACGTAGGCCTGCTCGGGCCAGGAGAGGGCGGGGAAAGTGCGCTGGTCTTTGATGAGGCCCTTCCACGAGGTGGTGCCGGCGATCTTGCCCTTGGCGAGGATGCTCTCGGGGAGGACGGTGTGGAAGAAGACGGTGCCGCTGGTAGGCTGGGTCCAGAAGACCTGGCCATCCCAGGTGATTTCGAGGCCCCAGGTGTTGCCGTTGCGCGAGGAATATTGCTCGAAGGCGGAGCCGTCGGGCTTGAAGCGGACAACGCCGGAGCCGTCGGGGCCGAAGACCTTGGAGCCGTCGGGGGAGGTCACGTTGCCGCGGGAGTAGCCGTGGGTGGCGTAGATCCAGCCGTCCATGCCCCAACGGAGATTATTGATGACGGCGTGGGTGTCGTTGATGCCGAGGCCCGTGTAGAGCTTGGTGCGCTTATCGCAGACGCCGTCGCCGTTGGTGTCTTCGAGATACCAGATGTCGGGGGAGGTGGCGGCGATGACGCCGTTTTTGTAGAGGACGAAACTGGTGACGAGTTCGAGGCCGTCGGCGAAGACCTGCTTTTTGTCCATGATGCCGTCGCCGTTGGTATCGGTCAGGATGGAGATGCGGTCCTCGGGGACGCGGTCGACGGTGGCGCCGCGGAGGGAGCCGGAGTCTTTCCATGGGGCAGTGTTAGGGACGCGGCGGCCGTTGGGGTATTCGGGGGTTTCGCAGACCCAGAGGCGGCCCTTTTCATCCCAGTCGAGGTTCATGACCTTGTTGATGAGGGGCTCGGAGGCGACGAGGGAGAGTTTGAACTCGGGGTGGACCTCGATCTTGTCGGCGGCCTTGGAAGGAGCAGTGGGACCGCCCTCGGGGTAGCGGAGGGCTTCGCTGAGCTCTTGGCCGCGGCAGAGTTCGTCGACGTTGGCGCGCTGGCCGGCCCAGGCGATGCCGCGGAGGAGGAGGGCGCGGTAGTTGGGGCGGTTGAAATTAACGTAGAGGTGGCCGGGGATGGAGACGAAGGCGCGGTAGGGTTTGGCGGCGGAGGCGAGGGTGCGCTCGAAGGTCCACATCTGGGGTTGGATATCGTAGATGTTAACGGCCTTGTTTTTCGCGACGGCTTCAGCGGCGCGGGCCTGGGCCTCGCGGTTGCCGCGGCCGCCGGTGTCGATGGCCTTGGGGGTGTAGGCGGCGGCGAGGACGTGGGCGTCGGGGGAGAGATCCATGTCGTAGTAGATCTCGTCGTCCATCTGCCAGTTGGACGCGTCGCGGGTGATGGCGTGGTAGCGGTCGGTGAAGTAGAGGTGCATCGGGGCCTCGAGCCAGCGGGTGGTGCCCTGGCGCCAGGAGCCGCCGATGATGGATTTATACCAGTCGGTGTCTTTGGAGACGGCGGCGGCGTGGATGACGACGATGCCGCCGCCGCGGGCGAGGTAGGCTTCGAGGTTGGTGCGCTCTTCGCCGGTGATGTCGCCGCCGTTCTGGGCGTGGATCACGAGGACGTCGGTGGCGGCGAGTTGGGCGGCGGTCGGGAAGGTGTTGCCGCCGGAGGCGACGGCGCCGCGGGAGTTGAGGAGCGGGACCCAGTCGGCGAGGAAGCGCGGGTGGTCGTGCTGGCCGGGGCCGTGGGACTTGGGGCCGGAGCGGATGTAGACGCGGAGCGGCTCGGCGGCGGAGAGCGCGGAGGTGAGCGCGACGGCGAGGAGGGTAACGAGGGTGAGGAGGCGTTTCATGTCGGGGAAGGGGGCGAGGGCGAGGGGCGAAAGGACCAGAGGGTTTGACCGCTAATCTACGCTAATTTTTCGGGCTCGGAAGATTCGCCTGATCGGCGAATCAAGGCACTGACGGTGAAGGCGAAGAGCGAAAACCGGGCGTGGAGATTAGCGCAGATTAGCAGAAATTAGCGGTTCAATGGATTGGGGTATCTGAGGATGAGGTAATCAGAGGCGGGTTTTGCAGGCGGGGAGGTTTTGGCGGAGGCTGGCCCAAGGTTCCTGAGTGGAGACGTCTTGGGGATCGGCGACGGCGGCGAGGGGGTCGGGGAGTTTCGCGGGGGAGAGCATCGCGAGAAAGACGAGCGGCTCGGCGTGGGGGTTGTAGGTGGCGTGGATGGTGCCGGCGGGGATGTGCGCCATCTCACCGGCGCTCAGGATGCGGTATTCGTTGCCGACCCATTGCTCGGCCCGGCCGTAGATCACGTAGATGATTTCCTCGCGGTGGGGGTGGTAGTGAAACGGATGGCAGTGAAACGGATCCATGTTGGCGCGCACGAGGAGCAGTTTCTCGGCGGCAACGAGGTCCGGGCGGCAGAGCCATTCATTGTTGGTCCATGCGTTGGGCTCGCGAATGGCCTCGGCGATTTGGACGAAGCGGCGGTCGGCGGGGTTCATGAAGGGGAATTAACCACAGAGACACAGAGGCACGGAGAAGACGAGATGACGGAGATATTACTTCGTGCCTAGGTGTTTTATCCGGGGGTGCGTGAGCTCCGGAGAACGGGGGCGGAGACTGTGCCTTACTTATTGGGGGAGCGTTTCAGGGATTTGAATTTGCGGGTGAGGTTCGTGAGGGATTCTTCGACGCCCATGCGTTCGAGGCTGCTGGCGCCGACGAAGCCGTCGCACGTGGTCGCGGAGATGACGCGGTGGGCGTCTTCCGGGGTGTTGATGGGGCCGCCGTGGCAGAGGAAGAAGATGTCTTTTCGGATCGTGGACGCGGCGTCGATGATGTCCTGCGTGCGCTTGATGGTGTGGTCCCAACTGACGACGGCGCTCGTGACGCCGATGCTGCCGCCGACGGTGGTGCCGACGTGGGCGATGATGGCGTCGGCGCCGGCCTTGGCCATCTCGATGGCTTCTTCGGGGGAACCGACGTAGACGATGGAAAACAGGTCCATGCGGCGGGCGAGGGCGATCATCTCATATTCCTTCTTCACGCTCATGCCGGTCTCCTCGAGGACGCCGCGGAAATGGCCGTCGACGATGGTGTGCGTGGGGAAATTGTTCACGCCGGAGAAGCCCATTTCTTTGACCTGGCCGAGCCAGTGCCACATGCGGCGGCGGGGGTCGGTGGCGTGGACGCCGCAAATGACGGGGACTTCCTCGACGACGGGGAGCACCTCGTATTCGCCGATCTCCATGGCGATGGCGTTGGCGTCACCGTAGGCCATCATACCGGCGGTGGAGCCGTGGCCCATCATGCGGAAGCGACCGCTATTATAGATGATGATGAGATCAGCGCCGCCCTTCTCGATAAACTTGGCGCTGATGCCGGTGCCAGCACCTGCGGCGATGAGGGCGTTGCCCTTGTCGAGCGTGGCTTGCAGGCGGGCGCGCACTTCTTCGCGCGTGTAGGGGTTTCCTTTTCCGGTCCAGGGATTGGGCATGGTGGGTGGGTGGGAGTTGAAAGTTGAGGGATGAGAGTGGAGAGACGGAAATGCGAAGAGACGGGTGACGGGCGGGGAGAACTTAACTGACTAGGGACCGAGGGCGGGGGCGGGAAGGGTGGAGTTCACACATGCGGGTGATGATTTTCCACATGGGGCTTGGTGGTGAAGAGCGTTGCCCACGGAATACACGGAAGGAAAGGCAGACTAAATTTTAGCCACGGATGGCACGGATGGGAGCAAGGCGCTGGCGGATTGATCCGTGTTCATTCGTGTAATCTGTGGTGAAAATGCTTTGGGTGGAGCGATGAATCCGGTGTGGGAAGAAACGACGATTGATGGGGCGCGGACGCGGCGGTGGTCGCTCGATGTGAAACAGTGTCCGGAGTTGGCCGTGCATCGGATCGCGTGGCTGGGGATCGATGAGGTCGCGGCGCCTTATCGACGCGTGCGGCTCGCGCCGTCGGGGAGCTTTGGGCTGGCGACGTTGGAGGGCGAAGGCCGGGTGTGGTTGGAGGGACGCTGGCAACGCGTGGGGGCAGGCTCGCTGTGCCTCGCGCCGCCGCGGGTGTTGAATGCGTTTCACGCGGTGCCGGGGCGGGCGTGGGTGTTTGCGTGGGTGCGCTACGAGGAGCCGGCGGGCATCCGGCCGCTCGTGGGCGCGAACTCACCGCTGCGGCTCGCGCAGGGCGCGGAGGAACTCTGGCGCGTGGTGGCGGGGTTGCGCGCGGAGTGGGAGGGCGGACGCGATGTCGGGCTCGTGCATCACTGGGTGAGTCTGGCGCACGGGCTGGTGGGGCGGTTTGCGCGGCCGTGGCGCGGGGACTCGCGCAGCTCGAAATTGTGGGCGGCGGTGGCTGCGGATCTCGCGGCGGATTGGAAGCTCGCGACGCTCGCGGGGCAGTGCCGGTTGAGTCCGGAGCATTTGCGGCGGGTGTGTCGGCGTGAGCTCGGACGCACGCCGATGGAGCACGTGACTTACATGCGGGTGCAGTGGGCGCAGGAGCGGTTGACGGAGTCGGAGGACAAGATCGAGACCATCGCGCGGGAGGTGGGCTACCACAGCGCGGTGGTGTTTTCGCGGGCGTTTGTGCGCTGCACGGGCATGACGCCGACGGAATATCGCGAGCGGCGGGTCAAGTGACCGGGTCGGGCTTGGCCCGGAGAATCAGAAGCGCACGGTCACCGATGCTGTCGCGCTGCGCGGCTCGCTGAGAGACGAGAAGCTCGCGTAGTAATCCGCGTTGGTGAGATTTTGCAGCGCGAGGCCGAAGGTCGTGTTGCGGCCAAAGAGCCGGCGGGCGTAGGTGAAGTTGGCATCGGCCTTCGTGTAGGCCGGTGAGCGAAACGCCGGGATGTTCACGAGATTGCCGTTGCCGCGGCGTTCGCCGACGTGGATCACGCCGACGCCGAGCCCGAGGCCTTTGAGCATGCCCTCCGAGAAGGAGAAGCGGTTCCAGAGATTCGCCTGATGGCGGGCGACGTTGGGTGGAGAGAGTCCGACGTTGGCGGGGCGGGTGGGGTCCTTGACCGTTTTCACATCGAGGTTGGCGTAGCTGAAGACGACCTGCCAGGCGCGGATCAGGCGGGCGTTGAGTGTGAACTCGACGCCCTTCGAACGGTCGAGGCCGGAGGCGATGTTGAAACCGGGATGATCGGGATCGGGCTGGAGGACGTTCGAGCGCTCGATGTCGAAGGCCACGATGGAGCCGGAGAGGCGGCCCTCGATCAGGTCGAACTTGGGGCCGAGGTCCCAGCCCTTGCCGGTGACGGGCGCGAAAAGCCGGCCGGAAAAATCTGTCGCGGTCTGCGGGGAGAACGACTCGGCGTAGCTCACAAAAAACGTGAGGCGCGGGGCGAGCCGATACGAGGCGCCGTAGCTGCCGACGTCGGCGCCCTGCGAGGTGGAGTTGGAGGTGCGGCTGAGGCGGTTCTCGTTGTTTTGGAAAAACTGGCCGTAGCGATAGCCCTGCATCAGCAGCAGACGGCTGCGGAAGAGCTGCACAATGTTGCTCAACGTGTAGCCGCGCTGGCCGGAATCGAGGATCGTGTCGGCGAAACGCGTGGTGTAGGTCGACCATGCGCCCAACGCGTAATCGGCGGGACTGGCGGTATCGACATTGAGGTTCGGCGGATTGGTGGGGCGGCGAAATTGCTGGCTGCGCTGATCGACGACGCCGAGGTATTCGAAACCGAGGAAGACTTTGTGCCGGATCTCGCCATAGGTGTGATCGCCGAGGAGGCTGCCTTGAACGATGTAGTTGTCGTTGCCGGTGAACTGGAGGGTGGGAATGCGCGCGACGGTGCGGGCGCGGGTCGTGGCGTTGACGAGGAGCTGCTGGGAACCGGCCATGGTGTTGCGGCCCTGGCGTTGGCCGCGGAAATACGCGCCGGTGCGAAACACCCAGTGCGGCGTGAGCTGCTGGCTGAGGTCCGCCGCGAATTGCGACTGCACGAGCGAGGACGCGGATTCGGAGCCGGCGCGGTTGAAACTGCGCGGGACATCGCGGACGTAGAAGGACGTCGTGGACGCGAAGTAGATCGGCGGCACGGCCTGCACGCCGCGGGTGGTCTGCCACTGGAAATCGAAACTGAGGCGTGTCCGGGGGGCCGGTTCGTATTGGATGTTGCCGCCGTAGACTTTGCGCTCACGGCCGGCGAAGTCGTATTGGCTGCCGTAGTTTTCGTAGGCGGCGCCGAGCAGCACGCGCAGTTTTTTCCGCGCGTCGATGGGCGTGCTGTAGAGCAACTCCGAGCGGAAACTGTCGTAGGCGCCGTAGCGGAGGCGGACGTGGCCGCTGCGGTTCGGGCCGGGCCGCCGCGTCAGCATGTTGATGGTGCCGCCGGGCTCGATGGTGCCGGAGAACGTGGACGACGGGCCTTTGATAATTTCGACGCGATCGATGAAGAGCGTGTCGGCCACACCGAAAGAGCGGTAGCCGTTGCGGTAGGTGGTGAACGACTGGAAGCCGCGGTTGTAGAAATTGTTTCCGGTCACGTCGTCGGGCGTGGCGGTGCCGTTGTCGGCCAGGCTGCCGCTGTAGCGGAGGGCGTCGCCGATTTCGCGGGCGCCGATGTCCTCGATGAATTCGGACGTGATCACCTCGATGGGGCGCGGGAGATCGAGGAGCGCGGTGTTGAAACGCGTGCCGGAGATGGCGTTGGCGGCCTTGTAACCATCGTCGCCCTGCGCGCTGACCTCAAACTGTTCGAGCACGATGAGCTCGGCCTTGGCGGGATCGGTGGCGGGGGAGGACGGTGCGCTTTGGCCGGGGAGCGCGGTGGTCGCGATGAGCGCCGCGAAGCAGAGCCACGGACAAGGCGAGGTAGCGGCGAGCGGGCGGGGTGAGGTGAGCTGTGCGAAAGGGGTGCGCATGATCTGGGAGAGGATGGGTGACGGAAAGTTCGCCTACTCCGGAACCGCCACGATGCTGCCGGCGGCGAGGAGAGTTTCGCGCAACCGTTCGTAGGAGATTTCCTGGACGGGAAGCTTGCCGTCGATTGCGAGGGCGGCGGCGGTGCCGGCGGCTTGGCCGAGGACCATGTAGACCGGCTCCATGCGGATGGAGGTGTAGGCGACGTGCGTGGCGGAGAGGCAGACGGGGACGAGGAGGTTGCGGCACTCGGATTTCTGCGGGACGAGCGCGTAGTAACTGATGCCGTAGGGACGGATCGATTGGGAGACGAGGTGGGAACCTTCGAGGCGCACGCGGCCGTCGGTGTCGACGAAGGTGGAGACGACGTGGGAATCGAGGGCGTAGGAGCCGATGGCGACGGGGTGGCCGGCGTCGACGCGGCCCTGGCGGCGAAGGTTTTCCTCTTTCATCACGAAGGCACCGCGCATGCGGCGGGCTTCGCGGACGTAGAGTTGATGCGGGAAATTTCCGTTGTCGGTAAACTCGTCCTTGGGCCAGCCCCACGGCGCGAGTTCTTCGCGGATGGCCGCGGGGACACGTGGGTCGTGGGCGAGGGTCCAGAGCATGCCGGCGGCGTAGTCGCGGTGCCGGGCGGCGATTCGCGCGCGCTCGGCGTGGGTGGCGGCGGGGTAGTCGAAGTTGGCGCCGACGAAATCGAGGTGATTGGTGTCGGTCTTCCGATTGGGCATCGGGGTGAGCGTGATGATTTTTTGCAGCGGGGTGTCGGGCTTGAGCTGGAGGCTGCGGACGAGGGCTTCGTGCCAATGCGGATCGTAGTTCGCGGGCCTGGTGAAAGGGATGCGGTTGGCGGGGTCGTTGGTGAGCGTGACGCGGTAGCAGTAGGATTGGCTGCGGTTGTCTTGGTCGCCGGGTTTACCCCAGAGGGCGCGGTCGATGAACGGCAGGAGACCGGAGGTGGGATCGCCGGGGCGGACCCACGGATCGATGGAACGCGTGGGCGTGCCAACGACGCCGGCGGGGCGGATGCCGTTCATGGTTTCGCCGTAGGTGGCGTTGGCCTCGCGGCCGATGACGTGGCTTACGCCGGCGCGGGCCATGAGGTCGCCTTCGTAGGTGGCGTCGATGAACGCGAGGCCGGCGTAACGGTCGCCGCTCGTGGTGCGGAGGGCGACAATGCGGTGATCGGCGAGCTCGACGGCGTCGGGTGTTTCCGCGAGTAGGCGGGAGCGGACGACGGTAACGCCGGCACGGTGAAGCATGTCGGTGAGGATTTTTTCGGCGACGTGGGATTCGTAGACCCACTGCATGTGAAGCGCGTCGTTCTTGCCGGTGTAGGTGCGCTTCTTGGAGCGCTCGAAATAGTCGGCGCGCTCGTCGCCGCGCCAGGCGGACGGTTGGAGATAGTGGTCGTAGACGAGCCCGTAGAATTCGCGGGCGATGCCGCCGATCACGGCGCTGCGGTTCATGTCGGTCGCGGTGAGCCCGGCGGTGGCGACGCCGCCGAGGTGGGTGGTCGTCGAGAGGAGCACGACGGATTTTCCCGCGCGGGCGGCGGAGATCGCGGCGCTGATGCCGGCGAGGGTTTCGCCGTAGACGACGACGTCGTGGGCGGCGCGGACGGGCGTGAGGAAAGCGGCGAGGAGGAGGCAGAGGAGGGTGCGGGGAGTCACGTGGGGGACGATGGCGGTTTGGATGGAGAGAACAAACTTTTCGCGGGAGCGTCGGTGGGTGAACGGATGCGGGAGAATTGCTGGTTTCTTCAGCCCGCAGATTTGTCGACAACTGGGTTTGGCGGTGCAGGCTGCTGATCATGACTCGTCAAACGGCTGCCGATGCTGTGCGGCAAACTCCTGCGGGATGCTGCGGCGCACAATCTGGGTTAGGCCTCGTATGACACGCCCACCTCTCAACGCTTCTGAATCGGAGATTCTCGCGTTTGCGCGTGACTGGGTGCGATTTGCTGCCAATCACGGTTTGGACGAGGCGCTACGCCTGATTGACCGACGAGGAAACGAGCCGCCTTGGAGTGAGGCATTCGTCAGATCCATCTCTGAGGACCACTTTGGTGACGGCCAGACATGCGTAATCACGGCCCCGGATGCTATCAAAGAGTTGCGCGTTGACGCCTACCGATACAAGGACGGTTCAGGATTCGCTGTTGATCACGATCTTGCGATGAATCACCAGCGGTCGGATTTCACCGCTCAGTTCGAGTTTAGGAAGTCGAAGCAGGGCTATGCCATTTATCTCGCCGATATTCATGTTCTTTAACTCTCGGCAGAGGCTTAAGAGAGATTGAGCGACGGTGGTGTGACGCAGGTGCGGTGAGGCGTGGCTTGCACAAAGCCAACGCGCTTGCCCCTTTTTCCTACATGCCCACTCACCACCGCATTTTCACGACGCCGGTTGCTAACGTTTATCCTTACTACGTCGCCAAGGCGGAAAAGAAGGGGAGGACGAAGGCGGAGGTGAATGCGGTGATCTGCTGGCTCACGGGCTACACGCCGCGGCAGTTGGCGGCGGTGCTCAAGAAAGGGACGGATTTTGAGACGTTTTTTCGGGAGGCGCCGAAGCCGAATGCGGCGCGGAAATTGATCACGGGCGTGATCTGCGGGGTGCGCATCGAAGAGATCACGGAGCCTACGATGCGGGAGATTCGTTATCTGGATAAGTTGGTCGACGAGTTGGCGAAGGGGCGGGCGATGGAGAAGATTTTGCGGGGGTGAGCGGAGCGCGAGGGTGCGTGGACGATCCACTCGCTGGCGCTCGCGGCTACGGGAAGCGGGGAAGCGCGGGCTGAAGCACCGCGCTACTGACGGAGCGCGGGGCGGGCTTCGGGGTGGCGGGCGAGGATCGCGCGGAGTTGGGCGACGACGGAGGGTTGTTCGGCGGCGATGTTGCGCGATTCGACGGTGTCGGTCGCGTAGTCGTAGAGTTCGATTTGCGCGGTGTCGGCAGGGGCGCCGGGTTTCTTCCACTCGACGAGGCGGTAGCGTTCGGTGCGGATCGCGCGGCCGAGATCGGTGCGCGGGAAACAGTGGTAGGCGTGATCGCGCACGCGGGCGGTGGGATTTTTCAGGACGGGCACGAGGCTGGTGCCGTCGACGGGCAGCGGGCCGGCGGGCTTCGGCAGGCCGGCGAGTTCGGCGAGCGTGGGGTAAAGGTCGACGGTCTCGGCGAGTTGGCCGGTGGAGGTGCCGGGGCGCGTGACGCCGGGCGCGATCACGACGAGAGGGATGCGGTTGGCTTGCTCGAAATTGGTGTGCTTGGTCCAGATGCCGAGGTCACCGAGGTGCCAACCGTGGTCGCCCCAGAGGACGACGATGGTGTTGTCGGCGAGTTTTAGTTCATCGAGTGCGGCCATGACGCGGCCGATCTGCACGTCGGCGTAGCTCATACTCGCGTAGTAACCGTGGATGAGCTTGCGCTTGATGTCGTCGGGGTAGGGGTGCACGGGCGGCTTGGGCACGGGGAAAAACGCGTCGATCTCGCCGCCGCGTTTCATGGCCATCGGCACGACGCCCTCTGGGGCGGTCTCGCGCGCGGGCATGGGAAGTTTGGCGGGATCGTAGAGATCCCAGTATTTTTTCGGCACGGAGAAGGGCAGGTGCGGGCGAACGAATCCCACGGCGAGGAAGAAAGGCTCGGCGGGATTTTCTTGGGCGGCGCGGAGGCGCGAGATGGCGTGGGTGGCGACGCGGGCATCGGCGTAGGCGTCGTCCGGCACGTCGGGCGATTCCCAAGCGGCGCCGCGCGGGAGCGAGCCGGAGCCGGGCGGGCGGCGGAGGTTGGTAAAGAGGGCCTGCTCGTTGGTGGGCGAGCCGTCGCGCGTGCTGGCGGGATCGGCATACTCGATGACGAGATCTTTGTAGACGGGGAGGCTCCAGGAGGCGGGATCATCGTGGGTGCCGTGGCCGACGTGAAAGACTTTGCCCATCGCCTCGGTGCGGTAGCCGTGGCGCATGAAAAATTGCGGGAGCGTGACGGCGTCGGGGTAGGTGTCGCGGAAGTTGCGGCCGAATTGGTAGAGCCCGGTGGTGGTGGAGCGCGCGCCGAGGAGCAGCGAGAAGCGCGAGGAGGCGCAGACGGCCTGGTTGCAATACGCGGCGTCGAAGCGCAGGCCGCGCGAGACGAGGCGGTCGAGATTGGGCGTTACAGCGGTGCGGTCGCCGTAGGCGCCGAGCGTGGGCTTCAGGTCGTCGACGAGGATGAGGAGGATGTTGGGGCGCTGCGGAGTTGGAGCGGGAGCGGTGGCGGCGGGGAGGACCGAGGCGGTGGCGAGGGCGAGGAGGGGGAGGAGACGAAAGCGCATACAAAAGAGATTTTTTACCACGGATCGCACGGATGAAACGGATATAGGTGGGAGCGAGGCGGTTGGCGGAGCGGGGAAAGGGGCTAAGGAGTGGAGCCAAGCGCGGTGGGTGACGCGGAACAAGCGCGGGTCGTGCACATGCGGGTGATGAATTTCCACCTGCGCGAGCGGGCGTGCGGGGAGGGAAGGCGGAGACACGGGCGAAAAAAAGCCCGGTCAGGCTGACCGGGCTACGGGGGAGTTATTTCACGACGCGAAACATGCTCGTGTAGTCGTCGGTCCAGAGGGGAATGCCGTTGGGAGTGGTGACGGGCGGGCTGGCGGCGGAGCGGAGGGCGTGGTGGTTCATGAATTCCTGATTCTTGCTGAGGATCATGAAGGTGGAGCCGTAGAGCCACCAGGCGCCGTCTTCTTCGTCGTCGGAGCCATCGTCGCACTCGATCTGATAGCAGCGGTAGCCGATGGCGCGGGCGGCGTTTTCGATGACGGGGCGGAGGTCGAGGTAGCGGTTGGAAATGTTGACGATGATGGCGCCGTCGGGGCGGAGGTGGCGTTCGTAGATGGCGAAGGCCTCGCGGGTGAGGAGGTGGACGGGGACGGCGTCGGAGCTGAAGGCGTCCATGATGAGGAAATCGAAATTCTGCGGCGGCTCGTGTTCGAGGGAGAGGCGGCCGTCGCCCATGATGACTTCGATCTGGGCCTGCGAGGTGGCGAGGTAGCTGAAGGGTTTTTCGGCGATCTTTTTTACCTCGGGATCGATCTCGTAGATGCGGAGGTAGTCGCCGGGTTTGCCGTAGGCGGCGATGGTGCCGACACCGAGGCCGAGGAGGCCGATGCGTTGGTTTTGCTGGCGGGGGAAATGGCGGAGCGCGAGGCCGAGGCCGCTGCGGGAGCCGAAATACGAGGTGATTTGGCGGGCACGGTCGGGCGCGGCGAACTGGATGCCGTGGGTGATGCGGCCGTGGAGCAGGGAGTAGTAGTGGGAGGAGGGGTTGTCTTTGGAGTATTCCTGCACGGAGAGGACGCCGTAGAAATTGCGCGCGCTGAGGAGGGCGTCGCGGGAGGAGTCGCGGATCTGCAGGACGAGAGCGACGATTAGGCCGGCGAGGCCGAGCGAGAGCAGGCGGCAGGAGAGCGCGTGGCCGTCGAGCGGGGCGGCGGAGGGAAGCCGGCGATGGCGCAACAAGACGCCGCCGACCACCGCCGCAGCGAGTAGCCACCAAGGCCAGTGGAGACCGAGGCCGGCGGTGCGATTCCAGAAATTGGTGACGGTGGAGAGAGCGCTGCCGGCGGCAGGGCGGAGGGACGAGAGCAAGAACGTGAGTCCGTAGTCGGCGCCGTAGACCGCGGCGGGTAGGAGCAAAGCGGCGAGGAGGCGCCAGCGGGCGGGGCTCAGGACGGCGGCATCGCGGCGGGAAAGCACGATCAAGAGCAGCGCGAGGAGGGTGAGGCTGAGGTGAAACTCGTAGTAGTTATTAAAGATCGCGGGTGCGAGGAGGGCGACGAACAGACCGCCGACGGCGCCACCGGCGGCGATGAGCAGGTAGAATGACGTGAGCTGCGAGGGGTGAGGCCGGAGGCGGTAGAGTTCGCCGTGACAGATCATGCAGCCGACGAAGAGGGTGCCGGAATAGATAATGACCTGGTGGACGATCGGCATGTCGGCCCCGGCGAAGAGGGCGGTGCAAATCGCGGCGAGGGCCACGACGAGGAGCAGGGTAAACCAGAAACGCGAATACCAGCGCGGGCTGTCGAAGCTGATGATGAAGGTGAGCAGGTAGAGAGCGAGCGGGAGGACCCAGAGGAACGGAATGACGGCGACGTCCTGGCACATCTTGTTGGTCACTGCCAGGAGCAAGGTGGAGGCGACGGCGGGGAGGACGAGCCAGAGGATGCGTTGCGCGGCGGTGGCACGCGGGGCGGGGGCATCGGAAGACGACGAGTCGGAGTGCGGCGAGGCGGAGGAAGCGGATGCCGGGGAGGCGGCGGAGGTTTGCCAGACGCGCCAGGCGCAGAAGGCGCAGCAGGCGGCGTAGACGACGAGGCCCCAGGACCAGAACCGGGCTTGGGCGAGGCGGGTGAAATTCGTTTCGAAGTAGAACGGGTAGCTGATCAGCGCGAGGAGGGAGCCGACGTTGGAGAGGGCGTAGAGGCGATAGGGCGAGGCGCCGGGGGCGGAGCGGCGGAACCATTCTTGCAGGAGGGGGCCGGTGGCGGAGAGGACGAGGTAGGGGAGGCCGAGGCTGACGGTGAGCAGGGCGAGGATGCGCCAGGCTGGATCGGAGCCGGAGGTAGGTTTCCACGCGTCGCTGGGAGTGATGGGGAGCGAAGCGAGCGCGGCGACGAGGAGGACGACGTGGAGGACGGCCTGGGTGCGGGGCTTCAGGTAGCGGCTGACGGCGTGGGCGTAAGCGTAGCCGCCGAGGAGGAGCAGTTGAAAAAACAACATGCACGTGGTCCACACGCCGGGACCGCCGCCGAACCACGGGAGGATGTATTTGCCGATGAGCGGCTGGACCTGGAAGAGGAGAAACGCGCCGGTGAAAATGGTGAGGGCGAAAGCGGGCATGGAGGGGTGGGGCCGTCACCGTGGGCGGTGGGGCGGCGGAGATGAAGCGTAAAGAGGTGTCGGTGTCGCCAAAAGGCGGGACCGGTCGCGCGCGGGTCGAAAGCAGGCGAGTTTGCCGCGGGCGAGCCGCGGCCAGCGCCGTCAGCTCACGGCTTCGTCGGAGGGACGGGCTCGGTGAGTTTGCACGATTGCCACGCGAGGAAACGCCAGGTGCCGTGCTCGAGCCGATACGCCGCAAGAACACTGAGATAGAGTTCGTTGAACGGGGCGGTTTTTCCGAGTTGCACGCGGCATCCGCCGTTCATCAACACGAGCCCCGGTGACACCTCGCGAAACTCCCGCTGCTCATAGGAGACGGAGCGGTAGACTGACTTTCCCGTGGTGATCGCCGCTACGAGGGAAGCTTTCGTGTCGGATTTTCCGTTCGAGTGAACGTAGAGCAACTCGTCGGAGAAGGTCGTGGCGAGTTTGGCTGGATCGGCAGAAGTCATCGCGGCGACGCGGGCATCGTCGGCGGCTCGCCACGCGGCGGTGAAATCAGCGGAGAAAATGGCAGGCGAGAAAGCAAGAGCAACGAGAGCAAGCAGGGCAATGACACGGAAGCGGAATTTCATGGGGCGAAGCGAGCGGGCTGGTGGGAGCTAGCGAAACAGGCAGTAACCGCGGTCGCGATCTGGCAAGCCGGTGCTTGGTAGAGTTTGGGTTGGCTAACGACGAACGCGCTTCTACCGGTGCAAGCAAGTCACCCGACGATGTCCCAGAAAAGTCCAGACTTGAACAGGCGGAGTATCGTCACGGTTTCATCGCTATGTCCTGAGCGCGCAATTTGTCCGATTAGGTTTGGGCCGTCGAAAGCCGATTGGCGTTTACGCGAAGAGTTTCGTGACGGCTTTCGCTTTCACGAGTTCGCGGGGTTGGTTGAGGTGGTTGTAGACGATGGTTTCGGGGTCGATGCCGAAGGCGTGGTAGATCGTCGCGAGGAGTTCCGTGGGGTGCACGGGGTCGCTCTTCGGGGCCGAGGCGGTTTTGTCGGATTCGCCGTGGACGTAGCCGCGTTTGATGCCGGCGCCACCGATGATGCTCGTGTAGCAATAGGGCCAGTGGTCGCGGCCGTCGGCGCTGTTGTTGTTGCCGCTCGTGCTGACGCCGCGTTCGGGGCTGCGGCCGAATTCGCCGAGGGCGACGACGAGGGTTTCGCTGAGGAGGCCGCGTTGGTCGAGGTCTTCGAAAAGCGCGCTCAGGCCTTGGTCGAGCATGGGGCCGGATTTGCCTTTCATGCGTTCGGTGAGGCCCTGGTGGTGGTCCCACGAATGGTTGTCGGAGTTGGCGACCTTGGGCCAGATGACTTCGACGACGCGGGTGCCGGCTTCGACGAGGCGACGGGCGAGGAGGAGGCTTTGGCCAAAGGTATTGCGGCCGTAGCGGTCGCGGAGTTTTTCGCCCTCGGCGGCGAGGTCGAACGCTTCGCGGGCGCGACCGGAGACGATGAGGTTGAGGGCGCGCTGATAGTATTCGTCGAGGTTGTAGTTCGCGGTCGCTTTCTCGACGTCGGGCATCGCGGCTTCGATGGTCTCGCGCAGTTTGGCGCGGCGTTCGAGGCGCATGGCGAAGACTTCCTGCGGGAGCTTGAGGTCCTCGGTCTTAAGGCGATCCATCTTGGCCATGTCGAGGTCGTCGCCCTCGGGGTAGAGCGTGTAGGGATCGAAGGCCTTACCGAGGAAGCCACCGGTGCCGCCCTTGCCGACGACGTTGGATTCCTGGAGCGGGCGGGGGAGCATGACGAATGGGAGCATCGGCGTATCGACGGGCTTGAGGCGCACGATATTGGAGCCGAAGTTGGGGAAATCTTTCGCGTTGGGCGGCTCGAGCTGGCCGGACGGGCTGACCTTGTCAGTCGTGTAGCCGGTCATGATCTGGTAGATCGCGGCGGTGTGATTGAAGAGCCCGTTGGGGGTGTAGCTCATCGACCGGATCATGGTGAACTTATCGTTCACCTTCGCCATTTGCGGGATGATCTCGGTAAAGTTCGTGCCGGGAATCTTCGTCGGGATGGGTTTGAACGCGCTGCGGATTTTATCGGGAACGTTTTCCTTCGGGTCCCAGAGGTCGAGGTGCGAGGGGCCGCCCTGGAGGTAGACCATGATCACACTCTTGGCTTTGCCCCAGCCCGGGCCGCCGCGCGTGGCGGAGGCGGCGGCTGATGCGGTGACGGGCGCGGAGGCGGCGCTGGCGTTGAGCTTGAGCATCTGGCCGAGGGAGAGGCCAAGGATGCTGGAGCCGCCGAGACGCAGGAGGTCGCGGCGCGTGAGCTTGGCGTGGGTGTCGCAGAGGTCGGAATTGAAACCACCGGGGAGTCGGATCATGGCGGGGAGGGGGGTGAAAAGTGGGAAACGGGAGAAAGCGGGAAAGCGGGAAACCGATGAGGGGCGGGGGCGCGAAGCGCGCGGGTTGAGGATGGGAAGGAGGAGGGTGAACCGCTAATCTACGCTGATTTTTCGGAGAGGATGGGGCGGGGGGGAGGGAGTGTGCGGGCTTCGCCTGATCGGCGAAGCGCGAAGGCGGTTTGCGGTGCAGCCGATTTATTAGCGGAAATTAGCGAGGATTAGCGGTGCAAACTCGTTTTCTTCGTCAGCGGTTGAAGAGGAAGGACGGGTTGTTGATGATGGCCCAGGCGAGGTCTTGGGCGCCGGTGAGGCGCTGGTTGACGAGTTGGGCGGTGCTCAACGCGGCGTCGGCGCGGAGTTGGGCGAGTTTGGGGTCGAGGGCGACAGGTTGCTCCGCGGTGACGAGGACGGCTTTGAGGTCGCGGAGCTTGGCATCTTCGCGGACGGGGAGTTGGGCGGTGTAGAGGGCTTGCTGGTGTCGAAGAAGCCCGGCGTCGGTTGAGCGGTGGTAGGCGGCGAGGGTGGCGAGCTGGGCGGGGGTGCGGTCGGCGGCGGGAATTTTCAGGGCGGCGATCACGTCGTCGGAGAGACCGAGCTCGAGGGGCGCAGTGGAGGTCGTGGCCCAGAGGCGGAAGCGGCCGATGGAGAAGCCGTCTCGGAACTGGTGTTGGAGAATGAAATTCAACGTGAGTCCCGCGGTTTCACCGACGGGCTCGGCGAGCGAGAAACGCGCGTAGTGTGGCACGCCGTATTTGTTGGAGACGGCCCAGCCGTCTTGGCCGCCCTCGATCTTGCCGTTGATGGCGGTTTTTACGTCGAAGTTTTTCTGCGAAAAATCGGCGCGGGCGTCGGCGAATTTGAGGTCGGCCTGATTGCGGCGGACGGTGAGTTCGGTGAGCACAAAATTGCCGGCGGCGCGGCCGGGGCCGAAGGCGGGGAGGCTCTCGTGGGGCAAGACCTCGAGAAGGAAGCCGGTGATTTTTTCCAGATTGGTTTCGACGGCGAGGTTGTAGGAGACGTTGTTGGCCACGGGGCCGGAGGCGAGGTAAGAGCCATCGGGGAGCTTGGTGAGTTTCACCTGGTTGTTGGCATTGGCGTTTTTGGCGGTGAGCGGGACCCAGCCGGTGCCGAGGCGATCGGGGGTGAGTGCGGCTTCCCAGGCGGGGAGTTGGGCGGCGAGGCTGGCTTCGTAGGCGGCTAGGGCAGCGGTTTCGGCGGCGATTTTTTCGGCACGTTTTTGTGCGGCGGCGGCGACCTGCGGGGCGATTTCGCCGGTGCGGGCGGCGACGGCAGCGCTCGCGGCGGCGATGGCCTGCTCGCGCTCCTGCTGCTTTTTCGCGTAGAGCGGGGCCCACCAGGCTTCGCGTTCGGCGAGGGCGGCGGCGAGCTGCGCGTCCTGGCCGCGAATGGTTTTCCATGAGGCGAGAGCGGAGTCAGTTTCCTTGGGGGAGGCGTGGCGGTTGAGGGTGCGGAGGAAAATTTCGTCGACGAGGGCGCGGTCGTCGGTCGCGGTGGTGGCGAGGCGGGCGAGTTCGTTTTTCGGGTCGTTGATGGCGCTGGAGACGGCGGGGCCGCTGAGGAGGGCCATGATGGAACCGAGGCCGAGGTCGCCGCTGCGTTCGCATTCGCAGGCGGATTCGCGGACGGGGCGGCCGAGGCTGGCAAGGAAACCGCTGGGGACGTCGATGGCGGAGTCGGGGAGCTGGGCGGCGCGCGTGCCGGCTTTCACGCCGGGGAAATTTGGGACGGAGCCGGTGACGCGGAGCACGGCGTCGAAGAGGACTTCGGCGGGGAGGCGGCGGGCCATCGCGTGGGAATAGTTCGTGCGATCGTCCGCGTTCCACCGGTGGGTGGCAAGGGAGAGTTGGTAGGTGCGGGACTGCACGATGGTGCGCTGGAGGCGGCGGACATCGAACCCGCTCTGGACGAACTCTTGGGTGAGCCAGGCGAGGAGTTCAGGGTTGGAGGGCGGATTGCCGGCGCGGATATCATCGAGAGGATCGATGAGGCCGACGCCGAGGAGGTAGCCCCACATGCGGTTGACGTAGCTCAGGGCGAAGTAGCGGTTGTCGGGGGAGGTCATCCACGCGGCGAGAGCTTCACGGCGGGTGGATTTTTCGGCAGGCGCAGCGGGGATTTTTGCAGCGTAGGGGAAATCCGGCGGCGTGACTTCGCCGGTGCGGCCGTGGGTAACTTCGCCTTCGTCTTTGTCGTAGGCGATTTCGTAGAGCGGCTTGGCTCCTTCGACGGCGGTGCCGGCGATGGTCTTGTTGCCGGCGGCGGGATCTTTTTTGAGATCCACGCGCGCGAAAAAGGCGGAGAGTTGGAAATACTGGTCCTGCGTCCAGCGTTCGAAGGGGTGGTCGTGGCAGGCGTTACAGTTGAAGCGGGTGGCGAGGAAGAGGTGCGTGGTGTTCTCCATCGTCTCGGTGGGCGTGCGGAGAACTTTGTAATAACTGGCGGCGGGATTCTCGCGGTTGGAGCCGGAGGCGGTGAGGATTTTTTTCGCGAACTGATCGTAGGGCGTGTTGGCGGCGATTTCCTGGCGGATCCAGTCGCGGAAACCTTTTGCGCCCTCTTCGCCGAGGAACTTGCGGTTCACCTGGAGGAGGTCGGCCCATTTGTTGGACCAGTGGTCGACGTAATCGGGGGAGCCGATGAGGCGGTCGATCACGGCGTCGCGTTTCACGCGCGTCGGGCGGGTGTCGGCGAGAAATTCGCGGACTTCGGCGGCGGTGGGCGGGAGGCCGGTGAGATCGAGGGTGACGCGGCGGAGAAACTCGTCGTCGGTGCACAGGCCGGACGGGAGAATTTTCAGGCGCTGCCATTTCGCGGCGGTGAACCCGTCGATTTGGTTCCACTGCTCCGGCTCGCTCCAGGCAAAGCCGGAGCGGTCGCCCATGACGGTGATGGTGGTGGCGGCGTAGTTGCCCTCGTAGCGAGCGAGGACGGGTGCTTCGCCGCGGCGAAGCGTGGTGACGAGGCCACCGCGTTCGGTGAGGGCGACGTCCTGATTGCCGGATTCGATGAAACCCTCAGCGGTGACGTCGCGCTGGCGGCCGTCGGCGTAGGTGGCGATGATGCGCATCTGTTGCTTCGAGCCGATGGTCTGGAGCACGGGGTTCTGCGGAGTGACTTCGATGCGGGTGACGCGCGGCGTGGTGAGGTTGAGTTTGGCGCCGTCGGCGATCCACGCGCGCATGATGCGATAATATTTGTCGTCGAACTTCGTGCGCTGGCCGCCCTCGTGGGGGACCGCGCCGGTGGACTTCAGCAACATGAGGGAGTCGTCAGGCGAGGCGAAATTCATACGGCGGCCGGCGTGGTCGTCGACGAGGGAGCGGACGTCGAAGATGGGGTCGTAGCCGCGGAGGGAGAGCTTGAAGCCGGCCTTGCCGTCTTTGGCGCCGTGGCAGGCGCCGGCGCTGCAGCCGAGTTGGGCGAGGACGGGATTTACGTCGCGGATGAAATCGACCTTGGCGTGGGGATCGTAGCCGACGACTTCGAGTGCGCCCTTGGCGGATTTGCCGGCGAGGGTGGCGGTGAGAGACGTTTTGCCGTTGGCGAGCGGGGCGACCTGGCCGGTGGCGGTGATGGCCGCGGACGGAGCGGCGACGGCGTAGGTGGCGAGGCGGGTGACGTCGAGGGTGTCGCCGTTGGCGAGTTTAGCGGTGACGAGGAGCTGGACGGCGTCGAAGCAGCCGTGGAGTTTGACGGCGGCGGGGGCAATTTCGAGGGAGACGATTTTTGCGCCGGGTGGGAGGGCTTCTTTCGGCGCGAAGGACAGAGGGGCGGGGGCCATCGCGGGTGCGGCGGCGAAGGAGGACGCGGTGAGCGCGGCGGCGCAGAGGAGGGAGCGAACGAGTTTCATGCGCGGAAGGGCGGGAAGGATTTTCATTCGCGGGAACGGGGGGCGGCGAAAGTCACTTTCGCACCGGCGAGCGGCACAGGGATAAAGTCATTGGCGACGGCGCCGTCCGTGGTGGCGATGAGGCGCACGTGGCCGTCTTCGCCGGCGGCGGCGAGGTGGCGGCCGTCAGGGCTGAAGGCGAGGGCGTAGATGCCGCCCGTGAGTTTCGTGGAGGCGACGAGTTTCACCTCGGCGGTGGTGAAGCGCTCGATCTCGGCTTTTTCCTCCTTCGTGTAGGCGGTGGCGACTTTGTCGGCATAGGCTTTGAGGAGGAGGTCGGGAATCTTGGTATCGAATTCGCCGGTGTAGAGGTGGACGGCGCCCTGGCCGTTGAAGCTGGAGGCGGCCGCGATGAGTTTGCCATCTCGGCTGTAGTCGACGGCGAAGATGCGGCCGTCCATCGCGGGGAATTTGCGGAGGAGGTTGGCGTTGTCGCCGATGCGGCGCTTGGTCTGGCGGAAGACTTGGTAGAGTTGCGGCACACCGTCGGCGCCGCCGATGAGCACCTCGTCACGGCCGGGGCGGCGGGCGACGGCGTGGAGGCCGCCGCGGAGGGCGCCGGGCGTGATGGAGCTGATGTTGTCGACGAAGCGCTGCGTCTCGACCTCGGTGAGTTTGGTGCTCATGTCGCGGCCGACGGAGATCAGATGCGAACCGTCGTGGCTGAAAATGGTGCCGAGCACCCAATCGCTGTGGGAACCTTGTTGGAGAACAGCTTCGCCAGTAGCGGCGTCTATGGCGCGGAGGTTGTTGTCGGGGCAACCGAAGGCGACGAGTTTGCCGTCGGGTGACCAGCTCACGCCGTAAACGGTGTCGAAACCGACGGGCATGGAAACGACGAGGGCGCGTTTTGCGACATTCCAAATTTGGACTTCGCCCATGCGGGCGGGGAGGCCGCCGGAGACGGCGAGGCGCGTGCCGTCGGGGGAAAAACGCACGGACTCGATGCGCTCCGAGAGGCCGATAAGGCGGGCGACGAGACCGGAGCCGTCGGCGTGATGGAGCAAGACCTCGTGAAAGCCGGCGACGGCGAGCAGTTTTCCGTCAGGGGAAAAATCGAGCGATGTGATGGCGGGCGAGCGCTGGTAGAAGGGTGGGTGGGCGGCATCGATGTGCTGGACGGCGTTTTTCGGGGTGTCGTCGACGGCGCCCTCGGCGATCCATTTCGCAATGAGCGCGACCTCAGTGTCGGCGAGGGGCGGTTTGCCTTTCGGCATATCGGCCTCGCCGTCGAACAAGGTAATGGCCGTGATGAGCGGGCTCCGGGCAGGTTGGCGGGGGACGACGGCCTGGTCGCCGCTGTCGCCACCGGCGAGGAGGCGGGTGAAATCGGTCATCACGTAACCGCCTTTGTTTTTGGCGGGTTGGTGGCAGCCTTGGCAGTTGGCCTGAAAGAGCGGGCGGATTTGTTTCCAGTAACTGACCGGTGCGGAGGCATCGACGCTTTCGGCCTTGGGCGGGGCAGCGGCGGGCGCGGGCGGAGCGAGGACGGTGAGCACAAACGACGTCGCGACGAACGCGAACATCGTGCGGGCACAATGCGCGGCGGTGCCGCGAGGGACGGAGGAAAACCAAATCATGGGCCGAGCCGAAGAGAGGGACAGAGTGGGGAACCGCGGCGGGACGCGGTGAAAGCAATCGCGATAAAAGGGACCCGGCGCGCGAGCACAAGGCACGAGTGGGGGCGGGCGGTGGGAGGAAAGCGCGTGGGGTCAACGCGGGCTCCCTTGGGCAGGGCCTACAATTTGTCGCCGAAGCGGATGCGTTTCACGGCGCGCTTTTTCTTCGGGGAGGGCGGGATGCCGAGGCGGGGGTCGCGGGCTTTGATGCGCTGGACGAGGCGGCGGGCGTCGGCTTCGAACGTCTCGCAGGTCTCGGGGAGGTAGAGCCATTTGCCGAGGACGGGGTGGGGGTGGAGTGACGGGAAATCGGCGCGGAGGCTGGCGTGGTGTTCGTGAAACGTGCAGACGAGCACGCCTTGCCAAGGTTCGCCCTGGGTCGTGAGGAAGAGTTGGTGGCAGCCGTGGAGCATGATCGTGCGGCCGCCGAACCAGGATTTCAGGACGAAGGTGGGTTCGTGGATCAGCGGCTCGGCGAGCCACTGGAGCGGGTGGTCGGGTTTGACGGCGCGCGGGCGGACGGAGGCGGCGCGGGTGGGTTTCATGGGCGGCGAGGAGGGTGGAGCCAAATGAACCACAGAGGCACGGAGACACGGAGCAAGACCAGAGGCGGTGGCCGGGCGATTTTTTGCCGGGCGGATTTCACGCTTTCGGCGGACGGGTGATTTTCAGCACGGGTTCGGCGCGCGGGGCGAAGGGGGCGGTGGATTGGGTGGTGCCGCAGTATTTGCAGGTGGCGGAGGCGAGCAGGACGAGTTCGCGGCACTCGGGGCAGACTTTGAGGCTGATCTCACGTTCGGGCGTGGGCGGCGCGAGGGGTGCAGGGCGAAAGCACGGATCGACGGGTGAGGCCGGCGGGCGTGGGCGGCGGCGAAATGAGGCAATCCCGAGCGCGATCACGACGAGCGTGAGGGCAAAGAAAACGAAGAGGACGGACGGCAGCGACATCGGGCGATGGGATGAAGCGGAGTCGATGGCGGACGGGGTGTCGAAACTTTGTGAGCGGGGACGGAGGCCGGAAAAGCGGGAGGTTGGAAAAGTGAGAAAGTGGAAAAGTGGAAAACGAGAGGGGCGGGGCTATTTGCGGAGGAGGGCGAGGGAGAAGGGGCGGAGTTCGCCGAGCATGACGCCGGCGGCGATACAGGGATCGGCCTGCATAAAGGCGCGCGCGGCGGCTTCGTCGGTGGCGGTAAAGACGACGAGGCCCATGGTTTTGTCACCGGCTTCGGGCGTGCGGCCGGCGAGGATGACCTGACCGGCATCGGTGGCGGCTTTGAGGCGTTGGAAGTGGGCGCCGACGGCGGCTTTGTCGGCGTCGGTCCAAGCGGTGTCGGCGTGGAGGCGCGGCGGGAGACGGAGGACGATGAGGTAAGTCGAGGGTTTGGGCGCGGTGGGAGCAGACGGGGTGTCGGCGGCGCGGACGGATGGGGCGAGTGAGATGGTGAAGAGAGCGAGGAGCAGAAGGAGGCGCATGGGGAAAGTGGGGAGGCGAGAGATTAAGACCGACGGGATGTCGAAATGCCCGGGAGATTATTCGGTGCGGAGGGCGAGCATGGGGTCGAGGCGGGTGGCGCGACGGGCGGGGACGAGGCAGGCGAGAAGGGCGACGACGGCGAAGACGAGCGCTACGAGGGCGAAGACGAGCGGGTCAAAGGGTTTCACTTCGAAGAGGGCTTGCTCAAGGAGGCGGCTGGCGGCGAGGGCGCCGACGAGGCCGAGGGTGAGGCCGAGCGCAATCTGTGCGGTGCCGGCGCGGAGAACTAGCCGGAGGATGTGCGCGGGCGTCGCGCCGAGGGCCATGCGGACGCCGATCTCGCCAGTGCGTTGGGTGACGGCGTAGGCCATGACGGAGTAGACGCCAACGACGGCGAGGAGCGCGGCGATGGCGGCGAAAGCAAGGAGGAGGGCGAGGGTGAGGCGCTGGACGCCGACGGATTGAAGGAGCAGGGCGTCCATGGTTTGGGCGTTGGCGAGTGCGAGCGCGGGGTCGAGGTCGGCGAGGGCGCGACGCAGGAGCGGGATGACAGCAGCGGCGGCGAGGCCGGGTTGGGCGTGGCCGACGATCGTGCAGAAGGACGGGCCGCGCTGGGTGAGCGGGTAATAGATCTCGTCGGGCGGCGGGACGTTGAGGCCGACGGTTTTCACATCGCGCACGACGCCGACGATGCGGGTGATGATGTCGGAGTTGGGGCCGATGACGAAGGCGTGGTTGAGCGGGTCGGTGTCGGGGAAGAGTTTTTTCGCGAGGGTTTCGTTGATGATGGCGACCTGAGTGGAGGTGGCGCGATCGGTGTCGGCGAAGAAGCGGCCGGATTTGAGCGTGATGCCGACGGTGGTGAAGTAGTCGGCGCTGACGTTGCTGATGGTGGCGAGGGGGCGTTCGCTGAACGGGACGACGGGGCGGCCCTGCACTAGGTAGGGTGAGAGGAAGCCGCCGCCGTTGAGCGGGAGATTGGCGGTGAGGCCGGCGTGGGCGAGGCCAGGGACGTCGCGCAGGCGCTCCTGGGCGCTGGCGTAGAATTCGCGGATGAGTTCGGGCGACCCGTATTTGGCGGCGGGGAGATTGATGCCGCCGAAGGCGCGGCCGGCGGTGGAGAAACCGGGTTGGGTGTTTTGGAGCCGGTGGAAGCTGAGCACGAGGAGGCCGGCGCAGATGAGAAGGCAGAGGGAGAGGGCGACCTGCGTGACGACGAGGAGGTGGCGGAAGGATTTGGCGGCGGTGCCGCCGCCGGCGCCGCGGGTGTTGTCTTTGAGGACGGAGTTGACGTCGGTGCGCGAGGCTTGGAGGGCGGGGTAGAGGCCGATGACGAGGCCGGCGGCGAGGGCAACAGCGAGGGCAAAGCCGAGGACGGTGGCATCGAGCGTGATCTCGTCGACGCGCGGGAGCTGCTGGCCGGCGAGTGTCTGGATGCCTTGCAGACTCCACCACGCGAGGAGGACGCCGAGGGCGGAGGAGACCAGCGTGAAGAGGAGGCTCTCGGTGAGGAACTGGCGGACGATTTCGCCGCGGCTGGCGCCGAGAGAGGAGCGGATGGCGAGTTCCTTGGCGCGGAGGGTGGCGCGGGCGAACTGCATGTTCATCACGTTCGAGCAGGCGAGGAGCAGGACGAGGACGCAGATCGCGAGCATCGAGAGGAGGAGGCCGGCGAGTTGGCGGGGGGTGAAGGCCTTGATGAGCGGTTCGACGAGGCCGGTGGAGAACTGCTTGTTGGACTCAGGAAACTGCTGCGCGAGGCGGGAGGCGATGGTGGCGATCTCGCTGTTGGCCTGCTCGACGGAAACGTCGGGACGGAGGAGGCCGATGACGTTGGGCGTGTTGCCCTGGGCGTTGAGGTTGTTGCGGTCCTTCGCGGGGAACTCGGTGAAGAGGGGAATCCAGATCTGCTCGTTGACGGGGAAGGCGAAGCCGGCGGGCATGACGCCGATGATGGTGGCGGAGCGGCCGTTGAGGCGGACGGTGGTGCCGAGGATATCGAGCGAGCCGCCGAAGTCGCGTTGCCAAAGATCGTGGGAGATGAGGGCGGTCTTCTCGGCGCCGGGGGAATTGTCCGCGGCGGTGAAATCGCGGCCGCGGGCCGGAGAGACGCCGAGGATTTTCAGGAAATTTTCCGTGACGTAGGCACCGGTGTAGCGGCGGGGATTGCCCTGATGGGTGACGTTGACGGTGGAGCCATTGATGTAAGCGGCGACGTGCTCGAAGGATTTTTGCGCGGCGGCGATCTCGAGGTAGTCGAGGGCGAAGATCTGGCTGTTGTTGCCGAAGAGATTTCCCTGCGGGGGATTGGGCTCGATGAACTGGACGCTGGCGAGGCGCTCAGCGTGGGGGAACGAGAAGCCGCGGAGCATGACGCCGTTGACGACGGAGAACTGGGTCGTGACAGCGCAGATGCCGAGGGCGAGGACCGTGACGGCGAGGGCGCAGAAGCCTTTTTCTTTGATGAGGACGCGGAGACCGATGCGGAGATCTTGGCGGAGGGAGTCGATGAACATTGACGGAAAATGAGAGGCGGAAAGACGGAGAGAGAGGAGAAGTTGGGAAGGACCAAGGACCAAGGACCAAGGCGCGGGGGAGTTTGCACGGGGCGTGCCCGAGGGTGGGGTGGGCGGGTAAAGCGCGGCGGGGCAAGGGTTAGAAATTTTGGGCGCGCCGGAAGCGTGCGCGGGGGCGTCCGCGGGTGGAACAGCGGCGTCCCATGAGTGGGACGGGCGCGCGGGACCGGTGCTCCGCGAGGGAGTCGGCTGGTTTGCGCTCGCCGCTACTTCACCCCGGAGAGGCGCAGACCGGAAAATGACGGGGGAGATCCCGTTTGTCTAAGTTGAGGCCGCGAACGCGCGGCGCTCGTCAAGGCGTCGCTTCGAAGAGGCGACGGATGTGCGTGAAGGCGGTGCGGCCGCTGTTGTAGACCGGGACCTTCGTGGAGGTGAGGCGGGGCTCAAGGGCGCTCATCGAGAGTTGGGCGAGGACGATGGCGTCGACTTCACCGGAGAGGCGGTCGATCTCGGCGAGGAGGAGGTCGTTGTGCTTTTCGGGCTGGCCGGCCTTGAGCGCGGCGAAGGCTTCGGAGCAGAGACGAGTTTGGATCGTGACGGTTCTGCCTGCGTCGGTAGCGGCGAGGCGGAGAAGTCGCTCAGAGGCGGGGACGGTGGTCGGGACGGTGGTAAGGAGACCGAGGCGCGGGCCCTGTTGGACGGCGAGGTCCATCATGGGGCGGTCGATTTGCAGCATCGGCGTGGCGATCATGGGTCGCGCGTATTCGACGGCGCGGTTAAAGGTGGAGCAGGCGAGGAGGATCAGATCGACGCCGTAGGCCTGCTGCGAGAGGGCGGCTTGGGTGAACTTGGCGTAGTTTCCCGGCGGAATTGTGCCGGGAGCGCAGGCGAAGTTCGTGTTTTGAATCGTGTCGTCGACCCAGTGCACGACTTCGACACCGGGGATCACTTCGTCGAGGTATTTTTGGACGGCGCGCGTGGTGATGAGGGCGGCGTGGATGATGCCGAGTTTTTTGCCGGTGAGATTTTGGGACATGGGAATGACGGAGAGTGGGCGTTAGGCGGTTGAGAGGGTGCGGCAGGTGGCGAGGGCGCGGGGGGCGTCGGAGAGGAATTCGCGGGGGTAAGCTTCGACGCTGCAGCGTTGGGTATAGCCGGTGGAACGGAGTGCGGTGAAGAAGGCAACGAGTGCGGCGTCGTGGCTGTTAGGGAAAATTCGGTCTGTGCCTTGTGCGACGTGCACATGGGTGATGGCGGGGGCGACCTTGGCTAGAATCGCGAGGGGTTCGTTTTCGACCAAGAGGTGGTGAGCGTCGATCAGGAGACGGATGCGGGGGTGGTCGATCTCCTGCGCTAGGCGCCAGGTTTCAGCGACAGTGTTGAGGATGTTGGATTCGCCGCGGTTGAGGTGCTCGAGGGCGATTGTGATGCGGTGACGCGCGGCGATGGGCGCGAGGGCGGTGAGCAGGGTGCGGAGTTGGCTCCAGGCTTCGTCGAGCGGAAATCCTGCGGGGACGTTGCGGGCGCCAGAGCTGCCGAAGATTACGACCGACGCGCCGACGCGTGCGGCGGTGGCGAGGGCGTGTTCGGCGTAGCGGAGCGCGGAGGGGAGATCGGCGGCGGGGCCGGTGAGGCGGATTTCAGGTGGGAAGAAGTTATTGCAGACTTCGCAGGCGAGGCCGCTGCGGCTGAGACGCGAGATGACGGTGGCAAGCGCTGGCTCGGGGAGAACGGCGAGATCGCGGAGGGAGAGCTCGATGTAGTCGTAGCCGAATGCGGCGAGGTCTTCGACGATGGCGAGACCGATCGGATCGGTAGTCGGAGCAATCATGCTGCCGCAGCAGCCGAACCGCGGGCGGGACGGAGCCAACGAGGGAGCGGCTGTCATGGGGTCACTTCGAGCACGGCTTTGGCGCGAATATCCGTGGACGAAGCTCCCACCGTGAGTTCGAAGGCTCCGGGTTCGACGAGGAACGCGTGGGTTTTCTCGTCCCAGAAGGCGAGTTTGGCGGCAGGCAAGGAGAAGGTGGCCGTGCGCCGTTCGCCGGGCTGGAGCGTGAGGCGTTGGAAGCCGCGCAGTTCTTTCACGGGACGAACGACCGAGCTGGCGACGTCGTGGACATAGAGTTGCGCGACCTCGTCGCCGACGCGCTGGCCGGTGTTGGTGATTTCAACCGAGACGGTGACGGTGCCGTCGGTTTTGATTTTGGAGTTCGAGAGCCGGAGGCCCGAGTAGGCGAAGGTCGTGTAGCTCAGGCCGTGACCGAACGGGAACAGCGGGTCGCCGTTCAGATACATGTAGGTGAAACCCTTCGAGATGTCGTATTCGGTGAGTGGTGGGACTTGGGCTTCCGAGGCGTAGACGGTGTGGGGCAGGCGGCCGGCGGGGTTCACGTCGCCGAACAACACATCGGCAATCGCGTGGCCGCCCTCTTCACCCGACCACCAGGCCTGCAGCAAGGCGGGGACATTGGTCTTCAGCCAAGGCACGGTGAGAGGGCCGGCGCTCATCAACACGACGACGGTGCGGGGATTGGCGGCGAAAACCGCTTTGACCAATTCTTCCTGGCTGCCGCTCAAACCGAGGGTGGTGCGATCGCGGGATTCGCGTTCGATCGCAGTGGTGGTGCCGATGCAAACCACGGCAACATCCGCGCTGCGGGCGAGTTCGACGGCCTTCGCCTGCTCGACGGCGACGTCGATGGACGGCTCGATTGGTTCGAGTGGTGAGTTGCCCAGCTTGGCTCCGCCGACCAATCCGCCCACGGCGTGAAGGACTTCGGTGCCGGCGGCGGCGCGATTCCGGATGCCCTGCAGGGCGGTCACGACGCGGGGAATCGCGCCGTTGTAGTTGTTCAGGACAACGCGATCGGCCAGCGGACCGATGACCGCGATGCGTTTCAGCTTCGTGCGATCAAGCGGCAACAGGTGATCGCGGTTCTGGAGGAGGACGAGCGATTGCTGGGCGGCTTTGAGAGCGATCGCGCGGTGTTCCGGGCTGTCGATGACGGCGGGTGAAATCCGGCTGTAGGGACCGGAGGCAAAGGGATCAAATTCGCCAAGGCGGAAGCGAACGCGCAAGACGCGGGTGAGCGCGTCGTTGAGGCGTGCCTCTGTGAGCTTTCCCTCGCGGACCGCGGCGGGAATATTCTCCTGGAATTCCTTGTCGGAGAAATCGCAGCCGGCCATGAGGGACTGCGCGACTGCATCGACGTAGGACATTTTCTTCTGCGCGTGGCCCTCGACCATGGTCTTCACGCCGCCGAGGTCGGAGACGACAAAGCCATCGTGGGCCCACTCGCCCTTCAGCACGTCAGTGAGCAGCCAGCGGTTGATGTTGTTCGGCACGCCATTGATCGCGTTGTAGCTGGCCATGAGCGACTGGGCGCGGGCTTCGACCACCGCCTCGCGGAAATGGGGCAGCCAATACTCGCGCAGGCTTCGCTCCGACACTTGAGCGTCCAGTTTCTTGCGGTCCGTCTCGACGTTGTTCACTGCGTAGTGCTTGAGCGTCGCGGCAATTTTCAGGTGCTGAGGGTCGTCACCTTGCAGGCCCCGCACATAGGCGACGGCCAACCGACCCGTGAGAAACGGATCCTCGCCGAACGCCTCGTGATTGCGGCCCCAATAGGGATTTCGGCCGATGTTGATCACGGGAGCGCGGTAGATGAGACCCTTGTGATCCCCCTCGGCGTTGGGATCGAGGTGCCATCCGTTGTAGATGGCGCGTGCCTCGTCGGAGAGGACGCGGGCGATCTCGTTTTGCAGCAGATCGACGTTCCACGTCGCCGCCATGGCAATGCACGTCGGGAAAAGTGTCGCCGGGTGGTCCCATTTCACGCCGTTCAGGCACTGGTTCCATTGGTCGGCGCGGATTTGAAAACGTTCCACCATCGGGCCGCGGTGGTTCAGCAGGACCGCCTTTTCCTCCAGCGTGAGGCGGGAAACGAGATCGGCGACGCGCCGTTCGACCGGCTGGCTCGGATCGCGAAAGAGTTCGGGAGTCGCGGCGGCACTCAACGCCGGGACGCCGCACGCGAGCAAGGTGACGGTGCCGAGGCAGGAAAGGATTTTCATGCTTGCAGGAATTGGGGTTGGAGCGGGAGCGGACGGAGCGAGCGCACGGTGGCGAGGATCAGGAAAAACGCGACCACGTGGAGGGAGCCGGCGATGACGAGGACGGGCGTGTAACTGAAACCGTGGTCGAGGAGGTAACCGGCGAGCTGTCCGAGCACGACGCCACCGAGCGCGCCGCCGAGGCCGACGAAGCCGGCGACGGTGCCGACGGCGTTTTTCGGAAAGAGATCGGTGGGGAGAATCATCACGAGCGTGGACCACGACTGCTGGCCGAAGAAGGCGACGCTGAAGAGGAAGATGACCCACGGCACCGACACGTGAGGGACGAGCATCACGCACGGCATGAGGGCGGCGCTGAGGCCGAGGGCGAGCTTGCGCGCGGCGTTGACGGAGTGGCCGCGGTGGAGGAGCCAACTCGAGAGGCCGCCGCCGACGACGCAGCCGAGCGCGGCGGCGGCAAACGGAATCCACGCGACGGAGCCGACGGCCTTGATGTTGAAGCCGCGCGCATCGAGCAGGTATTTCGGGAGCCAGAACATGTAGAAATACCACGCAGCGTCGGAAAGGAATTTGGCGCCGATGACGCCCCAGGTTTCGCGGAAGCGCAGGAGGTCGCGCATGGGGATCGGCGGTGGCGAAGGCGCGGCGGAAGGGGAGAGGGTTTCGTCGGGCGAGCGATAAATGCGGAACCACGCGACGGTCCAGAGGAGGCCGAGGGCGCCGGTGATGAAGAAGACCCAGCGCCACGACGAGGCGCCGAGCCAGTGGACGTTGAGAATGATCGCGGCGATGAGCGGCGGGGCGATGACGCCGCCGAGGCCAGTGCCGGCGTTGATGATCCCCATCGCGGTGGCGCGGTCTTTGACGGGAAACCATTCGGCGACGACGCGCGTGGCGGCGGGAAAGCCGCCGCCTTCGCCCATGCCGAGGAGGAGGCGGCTGGCGGCGAGCGCGATGACGCCGCCGGCGAAACCGTGGCTGGCGCAGGCGAGCGACCAAAACACCATGATGATCAGAAAACCGCGGCGCGTGCCGAGGACGTCCATGAGGCGGCCACCGCCGACATACATCAGGCCGTAGGTGAGGAGAAACGCGGAATCGAGAAACGCTTTGACGGAATTCGAGATCGGGAACTCGCGCTGGATTTCGCCGATGGCGATGGGGAGCGTCTGGCGGTCGAGGTAACTGATCGCGATGGCAGCGCTGACGAGGAGGGCGATGGTCCAGCGGTGAGGGGAAGACGGGGAAGACACGGAAGACGGGCGAGACGTGGGAGACGCGGCAATTTCAGATGGATCGCCGCGTCGCTCCGCTCCTCGCGATGACAATCAAGGAAGTTCGAGGACGAGGAGGGAGACGCCTTGGCGGGGGAGGGAGAACTTCAGCGTGGCGGTGCCTTGGGCGACGGAGATTTTTTCGGAGGCGGCGAGGGTCGTGAGCTTCCCGGCTTTTTCGAGGGCGGCGTATTGCTTGTCGTTCGGCGCGATCGGCGCGCCGATTTTCTTCCATGCCGTGTAGGAATTGGAGTGGTCGCCGTCGACGCGGTAGTGCGTGAGCGTAGCGGTGGTGGCGCTGGCGGGGAGGCCGGTGGCAGTGAACTCGACGGCGGCGTCGGGGCCGGCGAGGTCGTCGTCGTGGTAGTGCCAGACCATCACGCAGACTTTGTTGCCATCGCGACTGGCGAAGGCGGCGACATCGGACGACTGGCGGACGCCGCTCTTGATCATGTCGGCGAGGGCGATTTCCGCGGAGCTCGTGGTGGGGACGCGCTGGCCGCTCATCTGGCTGAACATGCGAAACACGTTGAGCACGGGGAGATCGAGGCCGTTGCTGGCGAGGGCGCGGAAGCCGGCGAAATACGGCTGGTCCTCGAACTCGAAGGCCCACGTGAGCGCGCCCTCGAGGTTCACGCCGTGCTTCTCGGCGAGGAGATGTTTGCGGGCGAAGACGGCGGCGGTGTAGCTGGAATACATGGTGCCGTTGCGGTAGCCGTTTTGCGGTCCCTGGCAGGCGGCGCAGCCCTCGGGGTCGGACTCGCCGATGACGATGGGTTTCGGTTTCAATGCGGGGACGGCGGCGATCATGGCGAAGCCGGTGTCGATGGCGCGGAGCTGACTCGAGATGCCCATGCGGACGTGGCCGTCGATGAAGGTGGGCGAACCCTTGGCGTGAAAGGAGAGGAAGTCGGTGGGGGTGCCGGTGGCGCCGGTGGCGTAGTTTTTACCTGATACGACGTGCTGTAGGAAAGTTTCCATGAACTTGCCGCCGGAGCCGGCAACGTCGGGGCCGCCGACGCGGGCGGTGGGGAGGGCGCGGCGGACGGCGTCGATGGCGTAGTCGTGGAGTTTGCAGAATTCCTCGACGGAGCCGTGCCAGTAGGCGGGGCCGTTGGGCTCGTTCCAGACTTCCCAATACCAGGACTCGACTTCGGCGCGGCCGTAGCGCGCGACGCAGTGTGTGACCCATTGGTAGACGAGCTCGGCCCACTTGGCGTAGTCCTTCGGCGGGTAGGCCCAGCCGCCGGTGATCAGGCCGTAAGGGAAACCGGGGCGCCAGTCGTGCTGGTAGGGCTCGGGCAACATCGAGAGCGCGGCGGGCATAAAGCCGATCTGCGCGTAGGGGCGGACGCCGCGGGCCAGGTAGGTGTCAAAGATGCGGTCGACGACGGTCCAGTTGTAGATGGGTTTGCCGTCGGCGTCCTCGGTGTAGGCGTTGGTGCTGCCCCATTTGAAGGCGGGCGTGCCGTCGCCGGTGTTGAGGAGGTTGTGCGCGCGGAAGAAAACGTCCTTGGGTTTGAGTTCGCCGAGCGACGTGAGGAGTTTGCGGCCGTCCCTCATCGTGGCGTAGTTGGGTTCGTCGGCGCCGAAGAAATGCCAGATGGGGCGCAGCGGGCCGGCGGACTTTGCGGTGTCGACGGTGATGGTGACGGGGAAGGGCGCGGCGGGTGCGGGGGAAGAAGGAGGTTGCGCGCCGAGAGGAGGGGGCGCGATGCATGTGACGCCGAGCGCGAGTGCGGTGGCGAGCGCGCGGAGCGAAGAGAAGGGTGAGCAGGTGGAAGGGGGCATGGGATTAAAATTTTACGCCGTAGGTGGCGAGGAGGGTGCGGCGGTCGGCCGCCCACGCGTCGACGGTGAGGTATTTCTCGTCGGTCACGTTTTTGAGGTTGAGCTGAAGCGAGTGATTGAGGCGGGTGCCGGAGGGTTTCCAGCGATAGCTGACGCCGAAGTCGGCGAGGGTAACAGTGGGTAGGGCGATGCTGCGGCGGCCGTCGTTGCTTTCGATCAAATTGTCTTTGTTGAGATCCTGTCCGCCGCCGAGCGTGTCGGGGAAGAGGTGGCCGCGGTAGCGCACGCCGGCGGTGAAGGTGAGGTTTTTGAGCGGTCCGGTGAGCACGGAATATTTTCCGGCGAGGCCGGCGGCGTGGCGGGGCGTGCCGGAGACCCAGCGGCCGATGAGGTCGAGATCGCGGCCGGAGTTGATGCGGCGCGCATCGGTGTAGGCGACGTTGCCGATGAGCTGGACGCTTTTGCTGATGGCGTAGTTGAAATCGACGTCGACGCCCTTCGAGCGGCGGTGACCCTCGGCGACGTTGTCGGTGATGAGCTGGACGGAGGGCGCGCGCGTGACGGGATCGAGGATGGGCTGGCCGGCGGCGTTGAGGAGCGGGAGTTCGAGCACGCTGCTGACGGCCTCGTTTTCCTTGTCGATGTGGAAGACGGAGATCGTGGCGTTGAGTTTTTGCTGGAAGAGCGAGAGGCGGACGCCGGCCTCGGTGCCGACGCCTTTTTCGTTGGGGAGGATTTCGCCGAAGCGGTTCGTGGTCGTCGTGGGGAGGAACGAATTGCTCTGGCTCGCGAACAGCGTGACGGCGGGGCTGACGCGGTAGTTGAGGCCGAACTGGAGGCCGGTGGCGTCGTTGGTCGCGGTGCGGTGGGTCTTGGAGCTTTTGTCGTCGCTGATGATGCTGACGGAATCGTAGCGGGCGGCGACGAGGGCGATCAGGCGGTTGTCGAAGGCGAAGGCCTGATGGCGCAGGGAGACGCTGTAATTGTCGTTGGTCTGGTAGATGTTTTTCGTGAAGCGCGGGAAGTCGGTGGGATTCCACGGGAGGAGGAAATAATTCGGCGCGTCGACGGAGAGGGTGCGGATGTTTTTCGCGGGGTTGGCGAGGTCGGCGGTGGCGAGGTTGCGAATCCAGTCGGTCTTGCCCTCGAAGCGATAGTCGTAGCTGAGGAGGGTATTGTGGCCGACGGGCGTGAGAAGCTTCGTGGTGTAGCGGGCGAGCAGATCGACCTGCGCGCCCTGGCCGTATTCGTGGATGGATTCGTATTGGGGCTCGCGGTCGGGGATGGTGCGGTCGGTGACGCGGAAAATATCGCCGGCGCTCCAGCCGCGCCAGAACCAGCGGTCATACAGGCTCGTGGCGGCGCGCAGCGAAAGGACCTGGTTGAAGCGATGCTCGAGGTGAGCGGAGCCGGTGTGCATGTAGCGGTCGTTGAACTCCTGCGGGCCTTGGAGGCTGAAGTTAAACAGGTCCATCGCGTAGTAACCGAGGCGCTGATTGAAGGTCGTCGTGCGCAGCGCACCTGCGGCGTCGCGCGCCGAGAGCGTGACGGAGCGCGTGGCGAAAGGGACGTGATCGCCGCGGTGCATGTCGCGCCGGATGAAATCGTATTCGACGAAGACGTTGGTGGTGTCGCTGAAGCGCTGGACGATCGAGACGGTGCCGGAGGTTTGTTTGGCATCGCGGAACTGCTCCTCGTAGTCGCGGTTGAACGCGGCGGCGCTCACGCGGTAGAGCGTCTGGCCCCAGCGGCCTTTTTCCGTGAGCGGGCCGGCGGAGGCGAGGTCGACGCGGAAGTGGCCGAGGCCGCCGCGCATGATACGAAATTCCTGCTCGGGTTTGGTCGAGGGGCGGCGGCTGATGATGTTGATCATGCCGCCGGGAGCGGTCTGGCCGTAAACGGCGGCGGCGGGACCCTTGATGACCTCGGCGCGGTCGATGTTGCCGGAGTCGACGAGGCCGCGGCGCGTGAAGCCGTTGCGGAGCTGATTGCTCGAGGTGATGCCGCGGAGGTTGTAGAAACCCTCGGTCTCCTGTTCGCCGAAGCCGCTCGTGTAGGCGAACTGCTGCATGAGTTCGTAGGCGGCGAAGTCGCGCATGAATTCGCGCGTCACGACATTGACGTCGTAGGGCAGGTCACGAATCGACGTGGCGACGCGCGAGCCGGTGACAGTCTCGGAGGCGGCGTAGTCGTTGGTGCTGGATTCGGCGACGGTGAATTCGGCGAGGAGGACGGATTCGGATTCCGGTTCCGCGGTGCGAGCAGACGAGGTGGACGAGGAAGCGGAAGAAGTTGAAGAGGCCGGCTTGGGCGGGGTGGATGAGGCGGGCGGGGTTTGCGCCGCGAGACGGACGGCGAGCAGGGTCAGCGCGAGCACAAACAATTTTGGGAAGCTCATGGGTGGGGTAGCCATGTTTTTACCACACTTTCCCCAGAGTGGAGCTGGCCGATTGCGCATTTGATCTTCGTTTTTGCGCACGCGCTGGCGCGACGAGGAGTGGAGGACCTATCGGGCGACGCCGTGATCGCGGCGGAAACGCGAGGGCGTGGTGTTGAACTGCCGTTGAAATACGACGCTGAGATATTCGGGGCCGAAGCCGGTGCGGCCGGCGATTTCCCAGATCGGGAGCTTGGTGCCGATGAGGAGCTCCTTCACGCGGTTGAGCTGCACGCGGAGAATTTCCTCGCCGGGCGTGCGACCCAGGAGGCGGCCGAAACGATTCTCGAGGGCGCGGCGCGCCATCGGGCAGTGGCGCAACACATCGCCCACGCCGATGCCCTCGCAGGCGTGCTCACGGATGTAGCGGAGGGTGCTCGCGATCTTGGGATCGTGGACGGCGAGGATGTCGGTGCTCTGGCGCGTCGCGATGTCGACGGGCGGAATCAGGTGCTCCTCGGCGCGGGATTTTTTTCCCGACATGAGGGAGGCGAGAAGCGCGGCGGCCTCCCAGCCGACGCGGCGGGGATTGAGCATTACGCTGGAGAGGGGCGGTGGGGAGAGAGCGCAGAGGACTTCGTCGTTGTCCACGCCGAGGACGGCGACTTGCTCGGGCACGGCGAGGCCGGCGCGCCGGCAGGCTTCGAGGACTTGCTGGCCGCGGTTGTCGTAGCACGCGAAGACGGCGACGGGTTTCGGGAGCGCGGCGAGCCACGCGCCGATGGCATCGACGGTGGCGTCGGCGTTGGGGGACTGCAGCGGCGACGTGCGCGACGGTTTCGCGGACGAGTGGGAGGGTGGTGTAGGTGCGGGTGCGAAGTGGTGGCAGGTGTAGTCGGCTTCGCGCACGAGGTGAGCGAAGCGTTCGCCGCGGCGGTTGGACCAACTGAAACGGTCGTCGCCGCAGAAGGCGAAGTGGCGGAAGCCGCGTTCGAGGAAGTGCTGGGCGGCGAGGCGGGCGATGGCGGCATCGTCGGATTTTACCCACGGGGCGCGGGGGAGGAGGCGCGACGGCGTGAGATCGATGACGGGGCCGGAAAGTTTTTCGACGGCGCGGGCGATGAGGCGGTTTTCGCCGCGCACGATGACGCCGTGACCGTCCCAGGCCTTGAGCCATGGCGGAGGGGAATCGGCGGCGCCGAGTTCGGCGTAGTGCACGCTCCACGGACTGTGGCTCAAAATATATTCACCGATGCCGACGAGGAGGCCGCGCGCGTAGGCGTTGTTGGCCTCAAAGAGAAGGGCCACTTTGGTGACGGCGGCCGGCGCGGGCATGCGTTAGCTGGTGAGACGAAAGGACGGGGAGAGGGGAATCACAGCTCGGGAGACCCGTGCCGCGGGGCGGGGGTCAGAGGCGCGGGGCGGCGGGTTTGTGCGCTGGGGCCCAGGCGTTGGCGCCGCGGACTTTGAGTTTCCGTTTGTAGACCTTGTCGTTGCAGGAGGCGTAGAGGGTATCGAAATTTTCGCCGCCGAAGACGAGGTTGGTGATGCGGCCGTTGGGCGTGGGGATGATGGCGTTTACGCGGCCGGCTTGATCGCAGATCTGGATGCCGAGGCGGGTGGCGACGTAGAGATTGCCGTCGTGATCGACCTTGAGGCCGTCGGCAAAGCTCTCGTCGTCTTCATCGCGGGAGTGGAGGTGGTAGTAGCGCTGTTTGTGGGCGAGCGTGCCGTCGGGCTGCACAACGTAACTGTAGACCCAGTGGGAGCGGTAGTCGGCGACGTAGAGGAGCGTCTGGTCGGGGGAGAGGGCGATGCCGTTGGCGAACTTGAGACCGGTGTCGACGACCTGCTTGGTGCCGTCGGGTTTGATGAGCCAGACTTTGCTGGGGTCGTTGGAACCGCCGGAGGGAGGATGGGTGACGTAGAGGTTGCCATTGTGAGCGACGACGAGGTCGTTGCCGGCGATGTCGGTGGCGAGCACGGTGGGTTTGCCGTCGGCGGCGTAGACGAGGATTTCGCGGGTGCCGGTGACGACGGCGTAAAGGCGGCCGTCTGGGCCGAAGGCCTGACCGTTGGTGCGTTTGGTATCGGCGATGAATTCGACGGGGCGGCCGTCGGGCGCGATTTTGTAGGCCTTGCTGGCGGGGATGTCGGTGAAGAAGACTTCGCCCCGGGCGTTGACGGCGGTGCCTTCGGAGAGGCGGTAGCCCTCGCCGACGAGGGTCCAGTTTTCGCCGGGAATAAGCAGGGGCCCGAGGCGTTCGAGGGGAGCGCGGCCGGCTGGGACGGGCTTGGGCCAATCCTGCCAGAGCCAGCGGATGGCTTCAGGGAAGAGCTGGGTGCCATGTTTGCCATTGTGGCCGCCGTCGCCCCAGACGTGTTTCACCTCATAGCCGGCGTAGACGAGTGCGCGCTCCATGGTCTGGTTGGCCATCCACCAGTCGCCAGCGTAGATATTGTTATCGTTGGCGCCGTCCTGGAGGAAAATGCGGAGGGGCTTGGGCTCGGTCTTGCGGATGAGGCCGGGGTAGCGATCGCCGCCGCGGAGGCTGACGTAGGTGCCGACGACGCTGAAGACGCGGGAGAACTCGGCGGGGCGCTCCCAGGCGGCGGTGAAGGCCGCGATGGCGCCGCTGCTGGAGCCGCCGATGGCGCGATCATTACCGGATTTCGAGAGGCGGATCGCGCGGCCGTCGGTGGTGGTCTTGGTCTCGACGGCGGGGAGAATTTCCTCGAGGAGGAAACGAGCGTAGGCGTCGCCGAGGCCGTCGAATTCGTAGCTGCGGTTGAAGCGGTCGAGGGCGGTGGCGGGTGTGGTGGTTTTGACGACGCCGGGGCGGACGAAGACGCCGATGAGGACGGGGATTTCGCCGCGGGAGAGGAGGTTGTCGAAGACGGTGGGGGCGTTCCATTGGACGCCGTCTTGGTTGATGTAGACGCAGGCGGGTTTGGTGGCGTCGTATTGGCGCGGGACGTAGACGGTGACCTCGCGAGTGGTGCCGGGGAAAATTTTCGAGGAGGCGAATTCGAATTTGATCAACTCGCCCTGAGGCACGCCGGGTTGGACCTTGGAGTCGGGGCCGGGCGGGTAGTCATCGGCGGCGCGAAGGGCCGGGGCGAGGAGGAAGGCGGAAAGGGTCAGAAGGGACGAAACAGCGAGGAGGCGGCGGGTGACGGGGATTTTTTGCATGGGGTGGAAGGCGGTGTCGGTGGGGCGCGGGATCAGAAGCGGACGAGGGTTTCGAGTTGGAGGCGTTTGGCGCCGGTGTCGGTGGCGTTGGCGGGGAGGCGGTGCGCGAGGTCGTTCAGGAAGAGATTGGCGGAGAAGAGAAGGTAGTCGCGTGGCGAGTAGCTGGAACGGAAGACGTGGCTGCGGGTGTTGGAGCCGTTGCCGGCGCCGCCGGCGAGGGAGGTGGGGTCGGTATTCCAGCCAGGTGGGACGGCGCGGTAGAACGGGGCGTAGTCGCCCTCGAGCATTTCCTCGAACCAAGCATCTGCTTCGACGCGGACGAAGCGGTAGCCGAATTCCCATTGGCCGGCTTTGCCGGAGCGGCCGAGGGTGAGGCTGGCGGTCCAAGCGTCGCGCTGCGTGGGGGCGCCGGGGTTGTGGAGAAATTCGGCGCCGAGGGTGAGCGGGAATTTTCCGGTGTAGCCGGTGGCGTGCGGGAGGAGGTGTGTGACGGAGGCTTCGGCGAAGATGGGGCGGTAGGCGTAGCGGAGGAGGCCGGCCGGCGAGCGGGTGTTGCCGCGGTTGTTGTTGGCGACGTTGGTGGCGGTGAGGGCCTCGGGGTGGGTGACGGTGAGCTGGGCGAGGCCGAGCGTGGTGGACCAGGCGGGTTGCCACTGGGCATCCCAACGGGCGCGGGCGGCGAGGAGGAGCGGGTCGCGGGCGGACGCGGCGAGCTCGTCGAGGACGTATTGGCCGGCGGCGAGAGAGAGGCGGTGGTCGGCGGCGGGGGTGAGCGTGAGTTCCTCGGTGGCGCCCTCGGGCTGGTAGTCGTTGTCGAACAGGATGCGCGAAGGGGTGTAGAAGGGGTTGGCGGCTTTGCCGAAGGTGAACGCGGCGGTGGTGCCGGCGGCGAGGGTGGGTTTCCAGCGCAGGTAGAGCTGGTCGATGAAGGCGGTTTTGCGCGAGGCGTTGTCGGCGGCGGTGAATTGCGCGGAGAGCGGCGAGCCGCCGAAGGTGGTGTTTAGGTCGCCGGCGCTGAAGCGGACGCCGCCCTCGAGTTGTTCGCCGAGGGTGCCGACAAAGCCGGCGTGAAACTGAAAAAGGAGTTGGTCGCGCGTGGCGGCTTCGGGCGCCTCGTAGGATATGCTGGAGAAGCGGGTGCGGATATCGGCGGCGAAGCGGAGCGCCGATGAGGCGGACGCGGGAGTGGAGGAGGGGGAAGGAGAAGGGGTGACGGAGGAGGGTGAGTGGCCGAGCTCGCGGCGGAGGGAAGCGTTTTCCTGTTCGACGGCGGTGAGGCGCGATTCGAGGGCGCGGAGGCGGTCGGCGAGATCGCGCGCGGAGTCGGCTGCGCGGACGGCGCAAACGACGAGCGAGGGGGAGATCGCGGTGAAGGCGAAGAAGAGAATCCGGCGCGGACGGGAAATCATGACGGCGGCCGGAAGTGGGACCGGCCGCAGGCGGCGGGGGCAAGCGGGAAACCGTCCGTGCGGCAGACGGCGGAGTGCGCGGCGAGCTGAGCGGAGGGGGGAGGGGAGGCTTAGCGCCGCTTGTAGAGATCGTCGTCGTAGCGGTCGACGTGATCGCGGACGCAACTCATCCAAAAGGCGCAGGCTTCGCGGTAGGTTTCGGTGTCCTTAATTTTGCGGCCAAAGTAGGCGCTGCGGTCGAGGAGGCGGCGCTCATACCAGAAGTTGGCGGGGTTGACCTCGTCTGGGCGCTCGAGCCAGACGCGTCGTAAAATGGACAGGGTCGCTCTTCGCTCGATGGTGGTGGCCGTGCGGAGCGGAGTGGGCGGTGGTCGTGAATCGGAGTCGGCACAGCCAGCCAGACCTGCCAAGACGGCAAGCAGGGCCGCCTGCAGGAATATCCTCATGGAGAATCAATCGGCGCGGGCGGGAAAAACTGAAGGCGGTCGCTACGCAGCGAGGGTCGGCGCTCCCTGTGGCTACTCGGTGCGGAGGGCGGTCATGGGGTCGACGCGCATGGCACGGCGGGCGGGGAGCAGGCAGGCGGCGAGCGTGACGAGGGCCAGAACGACGGGGACGAGCACGAAGACGAGCGGGTCGCGGACGGACGTGTCGGTAACGAGTTCCGCGAGGAAGCGGGTGGCGGCGAGGGCGCCGACGAGGCCGAGCGTGAGGCCGGCGGCGATGAGCGCGGCGCTTTCGCCGAGGACTTGGACGAGGACTTCGCGCGGGCTGGCGCCGAGGGCGGCGCGGATGCCGAACTCGCGGGTGCGTTGGGTGACGCTGTAGGCGACGAGGCCGTAGAGGCCGAGGGCGGCGAGGAGGAGGGCGAGGGTGGCGAAGACGAGGAAGAGCGTGAGGTAGAGGCGCGGTTGGGTGACGCCGCGGCTCACGACGTCGTCCATGGCAGCGATGTCTGAAACAGGGGTGTCGGGGTCGACGCGGGCGAGGGCGGCGACGAGGGGTTTCGCGAGGGCGGTGGGCGGGAGCGTGGTGCGCACCATGAGCGTGGCGAAGGCGGTGGGGCGTTGTTCGAGCGGGCGATAGGCTTGGGGCGGGGCGGTGGTGGCGAGGCCGTTGCGGCGGACATCGCCGACGACGCCGACGACTTCGAAACGGGAGCCGGCGGCGGTGGCGCTCGTGATGAAGCGGCCGATGGGAT
>CANGHW010000028.1 GCA_947453695.1 Opitutia bacterium | reverse complement strand
GAGGGGCCAGCCAGCCGTTGCGACTGCAGCGGACTGGAGAAAGCGGCGGCGGGTGGTGGTGAATTTCATGATTTGGGAAAGGCAGCCGGGAGCCAGCCGTTGAACCGCATCCAAGATTCACAATGCCGTGGCCATTCCGCTGTAGGTCCCAGTGCAGGCGACATGCCAGAGCCATGCGGCCCCTTGGGGTAGAGATGCATCTCGATCGGCGCCTTGGCGCGGCGCATCGCTTGGTAGAACAAAAGGCTATTCTCCACCGGCACCGTCGTGTCTTCGGAAGAGTGAACCAAAAACGTCGGCGGCGTCTGTGCCGTGACCTGTTCATCAACGGATAGACGATGTCTGGCTTCTTCTGTCGGTGCATCGCCCAACAATGCCCGACGCGAAGTCGCGTGGACCGATGGCTCATGCATTGTGATCACCGGAAACACGAGCACGAGGAAGTCCGGGCGTCCGCTCACTTGGTCCAGCGCCGCACCGGTGCGCCCTTCCGGCGCGCCGAAAAGTGTTCCCGCGCTGGCTGTGAGGTGCCCGCCCGCGGAGCCGCCGAGCATTCCGATCCGGTCCGGCTTGACGCCCCACTCAGCCGCCCGGGAGCGCACCAGCCGCACGGCGCGCAGCGCATCCTGCAAGGGCGCCGGGTGCCCATAGTCGGCGTGACGGTATTTCAGGAGAAAAACCGTAATGCCGGCAGCGTTGAGCCACTTCACTACATCACCACCGTCCTTGCCCGCCGCGACGCGCACGTAGCCGCCGCCCGGCGCGTAGATGACCGCGGTGCCGACGGCTTTTTCGGCCGGTGGAGCATAGACGACCATCGAGGGGTAGTGGATATTGGTAAACCGCCCCGAGCCATCGTCTTTTTCGGGACCGGCATCGGCTTTGAGCCCGGGCACGCCCTCCGGCCAGAGATCGATAACTTGAGCGGCGCGTGCGAGCGGCGTCGCGAGCAGGACCAACCATAGCAATGTGCGCATAGTGAAAATCTATGGAGGCCTCAGCGTCGGTCCCAGGGAAACGCCACCGTCGGGGCCTGGGCGTAGCGACGCATCACTAGGGTGAACTTGGCTCCGGCGCCCGGCGCAAGGCGCACGGCAAACTGCCGTGCCGCCACCCGCGTCGCCGGGCCAGTCTCTTGCGCCACGGTCTCGATCCAATGTTCCCCATATGCTCCGCCCTGCACGACCACGCTCCGCGCCTCGGTAGCGCTCGTGTTGACCAATGTGACGACAGTGCGGGTATCGGCCAATTCAGACACCAACGCAGCCACATCTTCTGGCACACCCGCGCGGCGTCGAACCGGATCAAAGTAGCGCAGGCGCGCATTGAGCAGGCCGCCTTCGCGACTGGGCGGGATCGCGCCTAACATCAGACGCACGAGCGCGTCGGTCACCGCTGGATTGAAATCCATCATGTTGTCCGCGAGGCGCTTTTCCGGCGGTGTGGTATCGGCGCGAAACGCGGCGACCTTTTTGGCTACCGCCTCCAAATCTTTTTGCAGTGCTGTCTCCGGGTAGGCGGCGTCCCGCCCCTGCAGAAACGCCATCCAGGGATTCGCCTCCACGCGAGCCAGGTCATCGGCTCGCATCGACCAATACCACAGCTCGGTGGCTCCTACATTCCACGGCTTGCTCTGCCAACCATACCAGCCGTCGTCTCCGCGCATCGTCGGAAATTCGGTTTTCCCTTCCTGCATGAGCGCTTGGGAGTTTACCGCTATGATCATCGCGCGCCAGGCATCCGCATACTTCTGATCCCCGGTGACCAGAAGCGCGTTGTTGAAACCCACCGTCGCACGCGGGATGCGGTTTCGGTTTTCGCGTTTACCGTTCACCGGGTTCACCGGGCTGAAGCCCCACCCATAAGCGCCGCGCCACCACTTGCCGTCGGCGCCACCGACCTTCCCGTCCAGACCGACGTGGCTCGGAATCACTCCGCCCGTGGCGCGCATCCGCTCGAGCCAAGCATCCATGTAGCCCACCAACCATTGTTTGTATTTTTGCTCCCCGGTCGCGAGGTAGGCCGTCAAAGGCAGCGTCGTCGCGACCAAGTTGAGGAAGTGGTCGCCCACAACTTCGGTATACTCGCGATAGTGTTCGAGAAACTGCGCATAGGTGCTCTCGCCGTGGAGCGCGACGAAGCCTCGGGCGTCGAACGGATCGCCCACCCAGTCGAGCGCCGTCGCGGGGCGCAGCATCGGCCCCACGCTGCCGTTTTGCAGGGAGCGAATCAGCCGCTTCTCCGGATCATAGTTCGGCGCGGCGGGATCTTCTCCCATGTAGAACCCCGCAAACCGCCGCGCCCGCTCCACGTAAATCGGGAGCGTCGGCACCGAGAGCCCCATGCGATTGAAAAGCTGCAGCCCCTCCCCGTGGTGCATCCAGTCGGATTGCGCCGAAAACTCCTTCACATACATGCCCCCGCGACCAGCCGGCACGTCCGTGGTCTTCGCCTCACCGTATTGCTGCAACATTCCTTCCCACCCCTTGAGAAAGAGTGCCGTAATTTCGTCGCTTGCACCCAGCGCGTGGAGTTCTGGCCAGCGATTGAAGTTCTCGAACGCATCGTCTGGTCCATCATTGGCCCCCCACCGCACGAAGCACTGCAAACGCCCGCGCGCATCGTAATACTTAGTGTAAAATTCCCGACACGCCGGCACGGTCTCCGCCAGCAGCCGGCGCTCCAGCTTCGCCCACTCCGGCGCTGCCATCGGAGAGGAGACCTCGATCACCGCCGACGCCGGTTCGGCGGCGACCGCCATCGCAGCAAATGACACGGCAAGGATCAGGCGACGAAGCAATTTCATGGGGAGCGAAATGAGACGGGGCACCACCGAATCTGCGTAGGGCATCCCGCGGGTCGCAACCCCGGAAGTTCCGCGCCGCCTCGGCCAGTCAGACCCTCCGCATCGTCAGCGTTTTCTCCGCTTGTCACCTCTCGCCTGTCCCGCGTCACTGCTCGCCACCCCATGCGCCTGCTCTTTTGTCTCCCCCTGCTGCTCACGCAGTTATTCACCGCGTCGATCCATGCCGCCGAAAAGGTAGCGGCTCCCTCTCCCTCTCCGGCGCCGCTCCGCGTTTTGCTCGCCGGCTTGGCCCACGGGCATGCCGGTGGATTTCTCCGTCAAGCCGAGTCGAGCACGGTCCAGCTTGTCGGTGTCTGGGAGCCCGATGACACTATCTGGGAAAAATACCGCAAAAACGCCCGCCTCGCCGGCGTCTCGCGGCACACGGATCTCGCTGCCGCACTTGCGCAGAGCGGCGCCGAAGCCGTTTGGGCATTCTCCGACACGCGCGAGCACCTCAATATCGTGCGCGCCGCGGCGCCGCGCCGCTTGCCCGTAATCGTCGAAAAGCCACTCGCAGTCTCATGGTCTGACGCCGCGGAGATGGCCACACTCGCCGAACGCCACGGCACGCTCGTCCTCACCAACTACGAGACGAGCTGGTATCCCGCGTTCGACGATATCCGTGCCATGCTGGGGAACGACGGCCCCCTCGGCCCGATCCGCCAAATCTATGCTCAAGCCGGTCACGAGGGCCCGGTGAAGATCCGCGTCGGCCCCGAGTTCCTCGCCTGGCTCCGCGATCCGGTCCGCGGCGGCGGCGGTGCGCTCTTCGACTTTGGCTGCTACGGCGCCAACCTAGCGACTTGGTGGCTCGGCAATCGCGAGCCCCTCGCCGTTTCGGCGCAGACGTCTCGTTTCGACGCCGTGAACTACCCCGACTGCGATGACCATGCGGTCATCAATCTCATCTATCCCGACCTGCAGGTCACTGTCGTCGGTTCCTGGCATTGGCCTTACGCCCGTAAGGACGTCGCCCTCTACGGCGAGCGTGGTTCCGTCGTTACGACGAATGATCGACTCTACTCCCTCCGCACCGGGAAAACTCCGGCGGAAGCCCGCGAAGCCAAGTCGCCGCGTCGGGTGCCGCTCACGTGGTTTGCCGCCACCATTCGCGCGGGCCGCGATCCAATCGAAGACCCGAGCTCACTCGCCAATAACCTCATCGTAATGCGCATCCTCGAGGCTGCCCGACGGTCCGCTGCCGAGAATCGCACCATTCCGCTCTCCGAGATCGGGAACACTCCTCGTCGGCCGTAATTCCCGGCTTCTGCCTGCGCACGTTCTCCACTCTCGCCGGGCTCGTTTGATCGGCGGTGTTAAACCTCGCCGTTAACTCAGGAGGTAATTCCTACCGATTTCGAGCCGAGCTCTACGGCGATTTAGTCCCGCTCAATGCGAGCCTGGCGTCACTGCGTCATGCTCGGAACTCGGCACGGTGAACCAGCGCGCCCCGAGCAACACGAGTCCCATGAAGAAATACCCCGCCGCGTAGGCTGCGGCCGGAAACATACTCCCAGCCGGCGCCGCGGTTTGCGTAATTCGCTCCAGCAAGGGCAAAGCGCTCACGGTGTCCGACGATGAGAACCTCCACGCATGCAATAAGCCTAGCACGCTCAACGCACTAGCCGCCCAGGCCCACAAAGCGGCGGTCACGAGGCGCTTTTCAATGATCAGCACGGTCACCGTAGCCAACACGATCGAACAGTAGAACGCGCCCTGCTCCACGGCAAACACGCCTTCGATCGCGGTCCCGGAGGCATGAAAGCCGTCGAGCAACTTCGCCGAAAACTCCGTCTCCGGCGTCCCTCCTGCACCACCGACCCGCAATGCATTCTTGGCAAAAAACGACACCCACATTAGCAGAACTGGCGCGATCCCCAGCACTACCGCCGGCCAATGCTTGGCCGGAGTCGCCTCGAATGACTGCACCATTATGATCACGCCAATCCAAACAATGATCGCCAGCCCCGCATCCGCGGGCACCGCCCACGCGGTGAGTGCCATCGATCCAGTCACGCAGACCAGGGTGATAAATATCCCGTTAAGCGTCGAGTAACCCGCCCGTGCCCCCATGCGCTTCCATGCTGCGTGACCGATGTAGATCGAGGTGGGAAACGGCGATCCGAAACACGCCGCCACCAGAGTAGACGCCCCGTTCACCAACAACGAAGGACGCGAGTCGTAATTGTCACCCGCTGCGGACGCCGACTCGATGCACTGCAACGAAGCCAACAGATTCAGTAAGCCGAGAGGAATCACGACGGGGAGATACAGCCAGAACTGTCCACTTACCAATCCGCGCCAGACGTCGCCGATCACCAGCAAGGGAGGATAGAACCCCAACGAGTCCGTGGGACGCGGTCCATTGGGAGCCAGCCCAGTCAACCACGAGAGCCCAGTGCCGACGAGCAACACCACCAGCGCCGCCGGAATCCCCCATTTGGGTTTCACGCCGCCGAAATAGAATAGCAGCACCAGTCCCAGGGTCACAAACCCCACGACGGGGTGCGCAAACGTTGTGATCAGAAAATTCAGGGTGAGAAATGCGAGTCCCGCGCCCGACAGTGCCGCCAGCAGCGCCGCGCGGGGCGTCATTTTTCGCACGCGCTCCGCGATGAAGGCACCAAAGAATTCGATCAATCCCGAGCCGATACAGGCCACCAGCCCGGCCTGCCACGCAATCGTATCGGGGTCGCTTGCTCCGGCCGACTTTGCGATCTGTTTCGCCGGCACCATCACCAAAAAAACATAGGCGATCAGGGTAGGAGTGTTCAGGCCGAAGGGCAGCGCGCATACATCCGTGCGTCCCTCCTTCGCGGCCAGACGATGCGCCTGCCAGGCGTAGAAAAGATTTCCCGCCAGATAGGACACCGCAATGCCCGGCAGAATGCGCCCAAACACCAACGCCGGAGGCAGACCCACGACGCCGAGACAAAGCGCCGGCACGAACAGGAGCTGCACGATGTTATCCAGTGCAATCGCGCAAAACCCATCCACATCTCCCCGCGTGAAGAGCTTCATGGCCGTCAACCCGCCATCGCTTTTACGAGCGAGATCGTAAACAGAGCCGCCTGCCGTGACGCAAAGGGCGACAACGTCCGGTAATCATTGTCCGGCGAATTCTGTGTGCGATTGCTCCCGCTGCGGATGCAGAGAAACGGAGTGCGGAGATACCAGCACACCTGCGCGACTGAGCCACTTTCCATCTCCATTAAGTCGGGCTCCAGCTGGCGGCGAATATCGGCGATGCGTGCCTCGGTGATTCCAAATTGGTCGCCCGACGTGATCCGCCCTGCCCGCACGACCGGAACGTAGCTCGGCGTGTGCTGGCTGGCCGTCTCCGGCACGTGCGTGCGAATCGCGCGCCGGGCAGTCGCGAGCAATTTCGCATCCCCGGGATAGACGATTGCCATATGATCACCCAACGGCCCCTCGGCCGCGAAATACTCCATCACGTCGCTTTGGGCGAAGGAGCCGAAGTCATGATTGCAGGTCACTTCGCCCACGATCACATCGCCGTTCCGCACCGCGGGATTGATGCGCGAGGCCGTGCCTGTCATCAGCACTTCGCGCGGCTGAAACTTCTGCACCAACAGGGTGGTGAGCATCGTCGCACACGTCTTGCCGATCCCGGTCACGGCGACTACCACGCGCCGCCCGTGCAATCGACCGGCCAGATAAGGAAACCCCGCTAGGGCGCCGCGTTTCTTTCCGGTCATAGCCCACTCAATCAACTCCGTCTCCTGGGGAATTGCCCCGAGGATCAGAGTGAGATCACGGGCCGGGCGCGCCGCCCGGCGCTTGGCCACACTGATGCCGGCGACAATGGTCGGCGGAGGATTTTTCAGCTTCACCGGAGGGGTCGACATCCGCATCCCTCAGCAAAGGCCATGCCCATCACCTGATTCCGGCCCGCGTCCTGCTAAATGAACCAAATTCATGCCTAATCAAGCCGCCCTCCGCTCGTGGATCGCCCAACTGCCGAAAACCGAGACTCATCTCCACCTCGAGGGCTCGCTTCCAATCGAACTCGCCCGTCGCATTGATCCCGTCGCCTTTGCCTCCGCTCCGCCTTATTGGTCCGACGACTACCGGTTCGACGGTTTTGCCCTGTTCCAGGAGCAGTTCGATTCATGCTTTTTCAAATGGTTCGTCTCGCCGGAAAACTACTACGAAAGCTGCCGCCGCGTATTTGCCGATGTCGTGGCGCAGAACTGCGTTTACCTTGAGTGCAGCTTCCACCTCGGCACGGCCGAACGCATTGGCACGACTCCCTTTCGCGAGATCGCCCGCGCCATTCACGCGGCCAAGCCACCCGGACTCGAGTTACGCCTCTACCTCGGCATGTTCCGCGACCACTACGCCGGCGCGCTGGCGCGCGTGGTCGACGAAGCCATTACCTGGGACGAAGTCGCCGGCGTCGATCTGCACGGTTTCGAGAAGCCCGAGTTTCAACCGTGGAGCGCAGACGTCTGGTCGCGCGTTCGCGCCCTCGGCAAGACGACCAAAGCTCACGCGGGCGAGTTTTCGCCCGCGGAAGATGTACGCCGCGCCGTCGAGTTTCTCGGCACTCGCCGCGTGCAGCACGGCCTCGGCGCCCTCGGCGATCCCGCCGTCCTGGCCCTCCTGCGCGAGCGTGACGTCACGCTCGACATGACGCCGATCAGCAACGTGAAACTCCGTGCCGTCCCGTCGATGCGCGAGCATCCCATCGCCCGTTTTCTTGCCGCCGGGATCCGCTGCACAGTCAGCACCGATGACCCGATGCTCTTCGGCAATCAGCTCAACGACGACTATTTCGCCCTCGCCACTGCGGGTGCACTCCCACCCGCCATGCTGGTGAAAATCGCCAAAAACGGCTTCGCCGTCGCCGACCTGCCCGCCGCGTGGAAGCAACCTTACCTAATTGCGCTCGACGCCGCCCTCACAACAGCTCCTTCGGCAGTTGCGTAACGATTTTCTTGATGTCCTGCACCGCATCGCGGTGGCAAACAAGAATCGCATCCGCCGTCTCCACCACCACGAGGTCTTTCACGCCGCAAAGCGCAATTGTGCGACCGTTGCTGATCGCGATGTTATTGGCAGCGTTGGCCACTACAACTGCCCCGCGCGACGCATTGCCCGCCGCATCGGTCTTGAGGTGCTTCGGTAGTGCGGTCCACAGCCCGACGTCATCCCAGTCAAACTTCGCGAGCAAGGTCTCGACCGACCGCGCCTTTTCCATGATCGCGTAGTCCACGGAGATCTTCGGCAAGGCGGGAAACTGTTGCGCCAGAAAGGCCGAAAAATCTCTGGTGGGAAACTCGCGGATAAATCGCGCCAGCTCCGGCGCATTGCGCTCCGCCTCAGCGACAAACGTGCTCACGCGCCAAAAAAACATGCCCGCATTCCAGGCAAAGTTTCCACTGTCGACATAACGCTGCGCGGTCGCCGCATCGGGTTTCTCCACAAAGCGCTTCACCTCGCGGACCACGCCCGCCGTTCCGCTCGCGCGCTCCTCGCCCATTTCCAGATAGCCGAAGCCTGTCGCGGCATGGTCCGGCTTGATCGCGATAGTCATGATCGCCCCCGACTCTGCGGCCCGGGCCAACGCGGCCGCCATCTGGCCGGCGCACGTGACCGAGTCCGCGATAAAGGCATCGGCCGGCAGCAGCGCGAGCGTCGCGCCCTCCCCGCCCCGCGCCCGCACGAGCGCCGTCGCCAGTGCAGCCGCTGGTGCGGTATCACGCTTGGCCGGCTCGGCAACGATCTGCTCCGCCGGCAGCAGCCCGGCCAAGGCCGCCCGCGTGCCGGGAAGCTGCACTTCGTTCGTGAGGACGAAAATATTCTCGCGTGGCACCGCCGCCCCGAGCCGGCGCACCGTTTCCTCGACCAGCGTCCGTTCGGACAGGAGCTTCAACAAGTGCTTGGGGGTCTGCGCCCGGCTCATCGGCCAGAAACGCTCGCCGCTGCCCCCGGCCATAATGCACGCGAAAAACGAAGAATGGTCGCTCATGGAAAAGGAAGACCTTCCCCGTGCCTCCGCCTCAGGCCAAGCCTGAATCTCAGGCGATTTGCACTACGATCTTCCCGACCTGTCCGCCCCGCTCCATCAGCGCAAACGCCTCCGCGGCACGTGCCAGCGGAAACACGTCGCTCACCACCGGAGTGATGCGATGCAGCGCGACAAACTCCATCAGCGCCCGCCAGTCCGCCGGGGATCCCATCGTCGTCCCGAGGACTGAGAGCTGGCGCCAGAATATCTTACGCAGCGCGAGGGCAGACGCATTGCCCCGGGTGGCCCCAAAAAAGACGATGCGACCGCCCGGCGCGGCGAGATCGAGCAAATCGCCGAAGCCCTCCCCGCCCGCGCTGTCCACGATGACATCGAAGCCACCACCTTGGACCTGAGTCCCCGCCGCTTTCGCCCAACCGGGAACCGTGTAGTCAAAACCGCCCTTGGCCCCCAAGGCTACGGCGCGGGCGATCTTCTCGGCCGAGCTCGACGTCACCCACACGTCAGCACCCGACGCCACGGCAAATTGCAGTGCAAACAGGGCCACCCCACCGCCAATTCCGGTGATAAGCACACGCTCGCCAGCGCGCACCTGCGCCCGTGAAAAGACAGCCCGATAGGCCGTCAGGCCCGCGAGCGGAAGCGCCGCCGCCTCGATCCAGGAAAGGTGGGCCGGTTTGGATGAAAGTTGGCTCACTGGCACCGCCACCTTCTCCGCCAGCGTGCCATCCCGCGGCAGCCCCAGAATCGCGAACTCAGCCCCCTGCGCGCGCTCACCCGGGCCCCACTCGAAACTCGGATTGATCACGATCTCGCGCCCCAGCCACGCCGGATCGACGCCCGCGCCCACGGCCGCCACCACTCCCGCTCCATCCGAACCGGGGCGGCATGGCCATTTCAGCCCGGCATAATGGCCCTGCTTGATCCAAACATCGCGGTGATTGAGCGCCGCCGCCTTCAACGCGACGACGACTTCGCCGGTGCCGGGAGTTGGATCCCCGACTGTCGCTAATGTGATCTCGTTGACCGCCGTGAGCGTGAGCGCCTGCATAGGCCAACAGACTACCTATCCGCCTGCTCTCCGCAACCGCGTGCTTCTTGCTCTCCACAAACCCTACGGCGTGCTTTCGCAATTCACACCGGAACCCGGCTCGCGCTGGCGCACGCTCGCGGACTTTGGTTTGCCGAAAAACGTCTATGCTCTTGGGCGCCTTGATGCTGATTCCGAGGGCCTGTTGCTCCTCAGCGACGAGCCGGGGCTAAACTCCCGACTGCTCGATCCGAAAAACGCCCACCGCCGTGAATACTGGGCCCAGGTTGAGCGTATCCCCACGGAGGAAACGCTGACCCGGCTGGCGCGCGGAGGGATTGTGATCGACGCCTACCGCACTCTTCCTTGTCGCGCTCGCTTGCTTGATCCCGCTCCTGCGCTGCCCCCCCGCGACCCACCCATCCGGGTCCGACTGAGTGTGCCCGACGCGTGGTTGTCCCTCGAACTCATCGAAGGCAAAAATCGCCAAGTCCGTCGCATGACGGCCGCCGTCGGCCATCCCACCTTACGCCTGGTGCGCGCCCGCATCGGTGGATTTACCCTCGGCGACCTCGCTCCCGGTCACTGGCGCGAGCTCACCGCTCCGGAGCGCGCCACCGTGCTGGCCTAGAGACGCTGGCCCTCGCGGCATTCGCTCAAGGCGTCGACGCGGCGGGGGCGCCCGGGCGAAAACGCGTCACGACATGACGATCCACCTCCGCGGCGGAAAACCGCACTGGCTTCACTTCACCGCGCGCAAACATCGCCGCCTGATCCGCGTGCCAGGGCGACTCCGGCTTCGCACTTTCTCCATAAGCCAGCACCGAGTAGGCGCGCGGCTCATCGCCAAACTCTACGGCGAGAACCCAGCCATCGCCGCCATTGGCCGCGTAGCGGCCATCCGCCTCCCGCGCAAAGGTCAACACACGAAAGTGTCCCAGTAATCCGGAGCCACCGCCGATCGGCACATCGACGTTTCCACGGCGCAGCCGGTAGACGTCGCCCCAGGCCACGTCCCAACGGCCATGCCGACGCGCCGTTTCCGCAACGGCCTCGACGAAGACCTGCGCGGCGCGAGTGGGATCGGCAAGACCACGCGGTGTGTGGCGCGGATTGGTTTCGCTCCATGGCTGCGCATAGGGAGAGGTGCGGTCCCCCGCGGGCGCATAAAGCTGCCACCACACAGAGAAGAGCACGGCGCCACGACGGTCTGGCGCAGTGGTGTTGTCCCAGGCCCGCACCAAGGCGAGCGCGGCGGCCACCTCGCCAGTCGGCTGCGTGGCCTCGATAGCCCGGAGCAGGTCCGGCTTGGTGCGATCGGCCAGGAGCATCCGACAGGAGTGCTTCAGCCGTAGCACCTCTTCGAGGGAAAGCTTGGTATCGTTATCGATCAATTCGAGCGCGAGCTGACTGCGCAGGCTCAGCGACGGTCGCTCCATATTGGGGTGTTTGTTCGTCAGCACGAGCGGCTCCTGCACGTTGGCAAAGTGTGGTGAGCTATTCTCGTTGTGGACGTAACCACCACGCGGATTACGCATCATGAACTGGTCCTCAAACGGAATGAGTTGGGTCCAAATCTCGCTGAGGCTTGTCACCGGCACCGCCGCCGCCCGCGTCGGCGCATGGGGCAGCAGCGGATAGGAGGCATTGGAGAGAATGAGAATGTTTCCCGCCCGATCGGCATAGGTGAAATTCTGTGATGTGCGCGCCCGCAGGCGCATCGCCGCCAGCCACTCCTCCTGCGAGGCCGCCCGCATCATCCGCAAAAACTGCTCCCCGGCGCGAAACTCACCGTCTCCCGCCGTCCGCGCTATGTAGAAAGTATCGGCGGTGCGATGAACGATCGGACCAAACGGCGCCTCCAAAATCTCGCGCGTCTCCGTGACCAGCTGGCTGCCTTCGCGGTAATTCACGGTCCGCGTAACATGCGATAGGGGCAGTGAAATCCCATCGAGGAGGTAATGATCGGCTCGCTTCGGATCTACGGGAACGGCGTAGACGACCGTGAGATCGCCGGTGTTGCTGTTGGTCGTCGACCAGCCGAGGTGGCGATTGAAGCCCCCGACCACGCCGAGCGGCCCACCAATCCGAAAGTCGCCATAGAAATCGAACACTCCAGGCACGACCACATGAGCCTCATAGTAGCCCGCACTCCAGGCGAGGTGCGGATTGCGCAGCAGGATCGTCTTGCCCGACGTCGTCCGGCTCGGGGCAAAGGCCCAGGCATTCGACCCTTCTTCGGGCGGAGTATCGGGTTCGCCTGGTTCCGCGACGGGCGTATTCAGGCCGCTCTTTAGCGCGGTCAAGAAACGTCCGATGCGAGCCGCCGTCGGACCGGAACCGATGGTGAGGGTGGCCACCTCGTAGCCGGAGAAATCGGAGGGAATGTGCGCGGGAAACTCCGTCCGGTGGAGTTCGACGTAGCGATTTACCCCGCGGGCGAACCCATCGTAGAGATCCCGTGTGAGCGACTCGAGGAGATGATACGTTTCAATCGCCCGCGCCCGTCGCCGCAGCGCATCAAAGTCATCCTCCAACGCCCGCCGCCCCTTGACGCTCGCCGTCCCGCCCCGGGTGGCCCAGAGCCGCTCGGGAGTCACTAGACCATAGTCCTCGCACTGCAACCAGCCGAGCGCGTAACCCGCTGCCCGCACATTTTCGGCCCGCACGTGTGGCACTCCGTGCTCGGTCCGCAGGATCTCCACCTCGCGCCACAACTCCGACTCCCGGGGCGCCGCCGTGACCGAGCCACAGCAAAAGAAGGCGGCCACGGCGAGAAGCACATGACCGAAATTGCGATGATTCACGACCGGCGAAGGCGTTGCCATGGGACGAGAGCCAAACCACCCAATCCCCTACGCCCAACTCCAAACTGCTACCCAAAGAAACTGGGAACCGCTTGAGTTCGGCCGGAGAAACCTGCGCCTCAGGGATAAACGAGGCCAAGTGAGCGCCCATTTCAGCGCGCTTCGCCACGTGCACGGGCCGCTAAAAACTCTGCACAGCCATTTTGCCGGTCTGCACAGCCTTCTTCAGCGCGTGCACAGCGGTTTGGTGCGCGTGCACGGGGCGCTAAAACTTTTCGCAGCCTTCTTCGCCACGTGCACGGACCGCTAAAACTTTTCACAGCAGTTTTGTCGCCGTGCACAGCCCGCTAAATCTTTGCACAGCCTTCTGCGCCGCGTGCGCGGGGCGCTAAAACTTTTCGCAGCCTTCTTTGCCGCATGCACAGACCGCTAAAACTTTTCACAGCGGTTTTGTCGCCGTGCACAGCCCGCTAAATCTTTGCACAGCGGTTTTGTGCGCGTGCACGGGGCGCTAAAACTTTTCGCAGCCTTCTTTGCCGCATGCACAGACCGCTAAAACTTTTCACAGCCCTCTTCGCCGCGTGCACCGGCCGCTAAAACTTTGCACAGCAGTTTTGTCGCCGTGCGCAGCCCGCTTAAATCTTTGCACGGCGGTTTTCAGTGCGTGCACAGCCATCTCTCGCGCGTGCACCGACCACTAAATCGCTGCACAGCCGCTTCTTCCACATGCGTCGGCCTTTTCGCTGCGGGTCCGGACATTCTCCCCGCGAACGGACCGTTTGGCCGCTCCTGCGGGCCTCTCCTCGCCCGACGCTGCGCCGTTTCGTCCCCGACCGCGCGACTTCCCGGGGTTTCCCCCTATTTCGCCGGGCCGCTTCTGCGGTTGGACTAGCCCCACCGATCATTCGAAAGCCCCAACCGACTACGATACCAACCAAAACCGAGATTGAAACGACACTTCCACTCGTAAATCACCGACTTCACTCACCTTCATTTCACCTCTCAAAGTATAAGAAATGGGGCGGCCAACGGGACTCGAACCCGCGACCCCAAGATTCACAATCTTGTGCTCTAACCAACTGAGCTATGACCGCCGTAAATTGAGAAAGGAGGTGGACGTTCGCGAGCCAGCTTCTGCCTGTCAATCCCTACTTAGAAACGCCCCGCTTCGAGCCTACCGGCACGACTGCCCACGGCGCGGAAACGTCATCCTGCTTGATCGATCGAAATCCCGCTGACGGCTTCTGCTCCAGTGGCAGAAGCCGGCCAGGCGATTTTCCTACTGCCCCGGCAGTTTGGTGCACTGCGGCTGCGCACCGGCGGGCAGCGGCGGGATCGCACCTTCCCCCGCTTTGGGCAGGGTGCCGTTCAGCTCTTGCCGCCAATGGGCGACATCGCCGCCCGGGCAATAGACATAGATCATGTGCATCGGCTCGTCGCCCGTGTTGGTGAGCTGATGGAACACCGTCGGGGGCATAAACACCGCCTGTCCCGCTTTGATCGGACTACGCTCGGTGCCGACGCAGATCTCGCCCTCACCTTGCACAATGAAATACACCTCTTCCTGCTCTTGATTGTGCCACGGCACCTGGCCGCCTTTGGGCTCGAGGATGGAGTATCCCATCGAAAATCCTTTCGCTGGGATCGGCTGCCCGAGCTGTCCGACCAGACCGCGGCCCCAACGGCGCGCAGGAAATGTTCCTCCGGGAATTTTGGCGAGATCTGCAATAATCATGGTTGCTAGGTGTTGCGCGAGGGGCTCGGCCGGCGCGAACTTTTTTTCGTCGTTCAGGCCACCAAGCCGGCCCGCGCGAGCAACGCCTGCGGGTCGGGCTCGCGTCCCATGAAATCGTGGAACAGCGCGGCGGGATCACGCGAATTTCCCTGGCTGAGAATTTTCTCCACGAACTCGGCGCCCACGCGCGCGTTGAAGATCCCTTCACGCTTGAAGCGCGTAAACGCATCCGCATCGAGCACCTCGGCCCATTTGTAGGAGTAATAGCCTGCCGCATAGCCAACGGGATCGGCGAAGATATGGGTGAATCGCTTTACGATCGTCGGCGCCGGCGGCACGGTCGGAATCAAACAATCGGCCACCGCAGCCCGCGCCGGAAGTTCGATATCGGCCGCCCCCGCATACTTGGCAGTTTCCATGTGCATCAACAAATCCATCTTGGCGAACGCCACTTGGCGCATGGTGATGCAGGCGGAGCGGAAATTCCGGGCGCCGATCATCTTCTTAAAAATGTCGTCGGGAATCGTCGCCCCTGTCTCGTGGTGACGGGCAAAGAGATCGAGGCTCTCCCGCTCCCAAGTCCAGTTCTCCATGATCTGCGAGGGCAACTCCACGAAGTCCCAGGCGACATTCACACCATTCAGCGACTTGATTTCCACTTCACCCAGCAGGTGATGGAGCAAATGGCCGAACTCGTGAAACACGGTCTCGACTTCACGATGGGTGAGCAACGCGGGATGACCGTCGACCGGCGGCGTCATATTGCCACACATGAGACCGAGATGCGGCGCTCTGGTCCCATCGGCGCGAGGTCCCCCGGTGATCAGGTAGTTCATCCAGGCACCGCCGCGCTTGGATTCGCGGGGATGCCAGTCGGCGTAAAACGATCCCACGGCGCGTCCGCGCGAATCGATGACGTCGTAGAATTTCACTTCCGCATGCCAGGTCTCTACTTCACCTGCCGGACGTTCGACGACCCGCAGGCCAAACACCCGGCCAACGAGTTCAAACATGCCGGAGATGACGCGATCCATCGGAAAGTAGGGACGCAATTGCTCCTCGTCGAAAGCATGCTGCGCTTGCCGCAACTTCTCCGCCCAATAGAGAAGCTCCCATGGCGCCAGCGGAGCGGCGGTGCGTCCCGTTTGTTGCGCCTTGAATTCTTCGAGCGCCCGACACTCCCGCACAAAAGCGCCTCGGGCCCGCGACTCCATCTCGACCATGAAGGCGAGGGCTCGCGCCCCATTCTTGGCCATCCGCCGCTCGAGCACGAGATCGGCGAAGTGAGCCTTGCCCAGTAGTGCCGCCTTTTCTGCCCGCAGGGTAAGGATCCGGCTGATCAACGGCGCATTGTCGTGGGGCGCGACCGAACCCACCGCCGCCGATGCCGTCCACATCTCGCGCCGCAACGCCTCGTCTTCGAGGTAGGTCATAAACGGCTCGAGCGAGGGCATGTGCAAAGTGAAGCGCCACCCCGCCAAGCCCTTGGTCTCGGCCCCCCGCCGGGCAGCCGCATTGGCGTGGGCCGGCAGTCCTGCGAGTCGGGCTTCGTCAGTCACGACGAGTTGCCAGGCATTCGTGGCATCAAGGACGTTTTCCGAATACTTCTGGGTCAATTGCGCCAACTCGGTCTGCAGCGCCTCGAGCCGCGTCCGCTGCGCCGGCGGTAGATCTGCTCCCGCGAGCCGAAACTCGGAGACCGTCTCATCGAGAAACCGCCGGTGAATTCCGGTCAGCGCTTGGGCCTCGGGTGTGGCGGCAAACGTCCGGAGCTGCCTCCACAAATCCGCATTGAGCGGAATCCCGGCAAAAAAGGCGGACACTTTGGGCAACATCGCATTATGCGCATCGCGTAACGCAGGCGAGTCGGCGACGGACTGGAGATGCGTGACCTTGCCCCAAGCCCGATTGAGTTCTTCCGTCGCGCCTTCGAGCGCCAGGAAGGTGTTTTCATAGGTCAACGTATCCGGTGCAAGGGCGATAATCGCAGCTAGATTGGCTTGGGACCGTTCCAGCGCAGCCTCAATGGCAGGCGCGACCAATTCGGGGGTCAGCGTGGACCAGCGGATCTGAAACGAGGCGTCGAGAAACGGGTTAGGGACCATGGACCGCGAAGAGAAGCCCATCACCCTTCATCGGCAAGCCCGCGCTGCGGTGGCCGCCACCCTTGCCCCTACCAGACGTAACTCATCCCGACGGAAAGCTGCCGCCGCGCGGCCGGAACGGCCGGAATATCCTGAAAGCGACTGTCGAACGCATTGTCTGCGAGCACAGAGAATTCGACGCCCCGCCAAGCTCGTGGCCGATAGGTCACCCCGACGGCACTCGTCACCGCGTTGTCGCCGCCAACCACGCGGAGGAAGTTCTTCGCCTGCAGACGCACGACATTATCCATCCGCAGCTCAAATCCGTGCCCCAGGCGGACGGTGAGCGCCGCAGTCAGGCGGTGACGAGCATAGTTAAGCGCATAGAAACTGGCATCGACGACCGCACCGCGATAGTCCGCATCCTTGGTTAATCCGGTGTAGCCCAGCACGAGGTCTACCGCTCCCCAAGAACGGCGTGCCACCAGCTCAACTCCCGTGGTGTCGACATCCACTGCATTGGCCGAGCGTGCAGTCACCCCGCGCCGGAAGGTCCAATCGACGAGGGCGTCGTCGCGCCGATAAAATAACGCCACCTGGCCGGACCATCCAGCCCATCCACCTTGGGCACCGATCTCTAGATTGTGGCTGGTCTCACGTCCGAGCGCGGCATTGCCGCGAAACAAACCTGCCGTAGCACTTGAGTTAAGCGCCGTGTAGGTGGGCAACTGCGTGGTCTGCGCATAGCTGAGATGGAGGCGACGCCACGTCGCCGCATTGGCTTCACGCGCGATCTCCAGCACCGGTGAAACCGCTGAGCCGCTGCGGTTACTATCATCGTAGCTCGCACCGGCTTTGAGCACCCAGCGGTCGGTGTTGGACAGGCGCCACGCCTTTTCGGGCACGAGCGAAAATTTCGTCAGCGTGCGCGTGTGGTAGCGCCCGGCCGTAAGTGAGGAAGAACGCAGTTCATCCGCCATGACTTCGCCGCGGAAATTCCAAGCCAGATCGCCCGCACTGCGCCGACCGCCCACGGCCGCCCCGCGAGCCCACGTGGTGTGCTGAAAGGGGTGAATCGGTCCCAACGCAGCAAATCGATTGAAGGCATAGTCGTCCTTGTTCCGCCGGTGCCAAAGCCCGCCCTCGAAGAAGTCCCCGCCGCCTAGATCGGTGCGGTGGTTGAGCGCGAACAACAGCGTTTGCAGGTTCTCCGTTTCGTTCGAGTTGAAGGGCGTGTAGAGATTCGGCCAGCCGAAGAACTTCGACTGATAGCCGGCGAATAGATCCGTCTGCGCGATCGCACTCCGCAACTGCACGCGCGCGTTTACGCGCTCAAAGTTCTGGTCGCCGAAGGCCAGCGATCCGTCCGATTCGGAGCGCGCCCACGCCACATCTGCCGCCACTTGCTGGCCGGCCAGACGCACGTCGCTCAACCAACCTTGGTAGACCTCCTGCCGGTTCAGGCCATACTGACCGGCAGCTAGCGCGACTGCCCCCGCCGCTTGAATCGGCCGCCAGCCGTAGGCGATGGCCCCGACCGTGGAATTCGACGACTCCATGGCGTGGTCGCTGCCTGTGCGCACTTCCGGAGCGCCCAACATCGCCGGTGCCACGGGAAGTTCGGTCACGTAATGACCGGTTTGCGGGTCGAACAGCGAAACCGCCCCCAAACGAACTCCCGTGTTCTCAAAAATCCCGCCCCGAATCGTGACATCCGCCTGCGCCTCGGCCAGATTGCGTCCTGCGATATCTACCAGCGGCTCATACCGGAGAGCCGAAACCGGCATGGCGAACGTGCCTGCAGGCGCCTGATTGGCCACGCGGGCCGAATACACCGTCAATTCCGGCAGGCTCACTGGGACGCTCTGCGCGCACAACGCCAGAGCCGAGCCAGCCCAACCAAGGATGATCGAGGGTTTCATCCAGAAAGCGCTAGCAGGCGGAAAAGCGAAAACAAGTCCACTGTTTCACTATTACTATTTTTCAATTAACAAGCCGCTCAGACAAAAAGAAACCCCGGCAAAGTGCCGGGGTGCGATCTATTGAAATTACAATCGGCGCTTACTCGTCGCCATCGTTGCCAATGGCTTCAACTGGGCAACCTTCCAACGCCTCCATGCACAACGCGACTTCTTCCTCGGTCGTGGGCTGCTTGTGCACGTAAGAATAACCACCTTCGTCATGGCGGGTGAAAAAAGCCGGGGCCGTCTCGCGGCACAAGTCGCAGTCGATGCATTGCTGATCGACAAAGAATTTTCCGGCTGCGTTCGGTGCCCACTTGTCAGCTTTGTTTGCCATAAGAGTAAGCGAACAAAGGAAAGTTTTCGAAACGCTGTCAAGCGACCTCACCGCGGTCTAACTTGGTCCAGATGAACACCGGACGTGACTTGTGTTTGGCCCGGCGCCAGCTAAGATCTCGCGATGCTTTCGGACCGCCCCTACATGCGAAACGACTATCCGCGCGAGCGGACTTCCGTTTTGACTTGGATGTTGGCCGCCGTGCTCGGTGCGTTTGCGTTGGAACTCGCGCTGGTATCGCCTTGGTTTCGGGCCAGTGACCAGTTGATGCGCGGGATCGCGGTCACGATCCCCGGTCTGTCTTCGGGTTGGCTCTGGACCCTGGTGACCCATGGACTGCTGCACAGTCAGGATAACCTTTTCCACGTCGTAGTTGTCGCGGCCGGCCTCTTCCTCGTCGGCCGCGAGCTTGAGCCGTTGATCGGTCAGCGTCGGCTGGGGGTGGTGTTTGTGGGCTCGTTGATGTTCGGCGCGGTCATGTGGGCGGCGGTCAATTGGAGCCATGGGGGACTGCTCATCGGTGGCATGGCGGGCGTTTATGGATTGCTCGTGTTGTTAGCCGCGCTTCAGCCCAATCGGGAGTTCAGCCTGTTGTTGTTCTTCTTTTTCCCGATCACACTCCGCGTGAAACACGTAGCCCTGGCCCTTCTGACCCTCGATCTGGCGGCCTTCGCGGCTTTCGAAGTTTTGGGGCAGAAATTACCCCTCGATTACACCCCCTCGGCCCACTTGGGCGGGATGATGTTTGGTTGGATTTACTTCCGCTATCTCTATCGCCGGGAGGGCGGCACGGTGAAGCCTCGGCGGACCTCGTCCTCCATCGGCACGGCTGAAGAAGCAGCCGACCGAGAAGTCGAAGTCGCCGCCCCTCTTTCCCCGCTGGAGCGTCGGGCTCACCTGCGGGCCGAGGTAGATCGGATTCTCGACAAGATCAATAGCCACGGCCTCGGGTCCCTCACGCTCGACGAAAAACGCCGGCTCGATGAGGCGAAGGAAACACTGGGGCGACGCTAGTTCACCCGCTTGCTTCTGGCTTAACACCCAATTTTATCCCCACCGCATTCAACGCCGTTCTGCGATTACCTGAAACAATTTCCGCCTCACGCTTACCCACTACGCCATGATCCGCGCTTCCCACTTCCGCCGTCTGACCGCCCTCATCTGCTTCATCGCCGCACTCGCCGGCGCCTGGGCGGCACAGGATCGCAAGTTCGTCACTTCCGATACGCTCAAGGCCGAAGCCACCACCCTCGTGAAGCTCTTGGAACAAGCTCACTACGCCCGGGACTCGGTCCGGAGCACGGATTACTCCCAGGTCGTGCCCGACTACATGGCGGAGCTCGACGGCCAACACCTGTTTTTCCTGGGCAGCGACAAGGCAGCCTTTACTGAACGTTACGGTAAGAACGTTTATTACAACACCGCCTTCCTCGGCAACATCGACGCCGCCTACGAGATCTTCGCTGTCTATCAATCGCGGGTCGAAAGTCGGGTGAACTGGATCTTCGAAGAACTGAAAAAGGATACCGATTTCACGACCCAAGACACCTACCGCGCCGACCGCACCAAGTCAGAATGGCCGGCCACCGCCACTGCGGCTGACGAACTCTGGCGCAAGCGTCTGAAATTCGAACTCCTCGGCGAAATTCTGAACAAGAAATCGCCAGAAGAGGCGCGCAAAACCATTCAAAAGCGCTACGAGCGCATGCTGAAAAACGTGGCGGAAATCGAAGGCGACAACCTCGCCGAGCTCTATCTCAGCACGATCTCGCACCTCTACGATCCCCACTCGACCTATTTCTCCGCCCAGACGTTCGAAGACTTTGGAATTCAAATGAAGCTGAAGCTCTTCGGCATCGGCGCATTGCTCGGCCTCGAAGATGACAATTGCATCGTCAAGGAAATCATCCCCGGTGGTCCGGCCGATCTTGGCCGGGTGCTGAAGCCCAACGACAAGATCATCTCCGTCGCGCAAACGGGCAAGGAGCCGGTCGAAATCATCGGCATGAAGCTCCGTAAAATCGTCGATATGATTCGGGGAGAAAAGGGAACTGATGTTCACCTCCTCGTCCAACCGGCGGACGCAACCGATCCTTCGGTGCGCAAGGAAATCGTGATCACTCGCGACATGGTAAAACTCAACTCCGCCCGCGCGCGTGCCGCCGTTTTCCAGGTGCCTGGCGCCGAAGGCAAGGAGCAGTCCCTCGGGGTTATTACGCTACCGGCATTCTACGCCGATGATGACGGTGACACCGATTCCGAGAAGAGCACCGCCTCCAAGGATGTCGCCCGCCTGATCGAACAGCTGAAGAAGCAGGGAGTGCAAGGCCTGGTGCTCGACTTGCGTCGCAATGGCGGAGGCTACCTTACCGAGGCCATCGAACTAGCCGGCCTCTTCATCAAGAAGGGCCCGGTCGTGCAGGTGAAAAACTATAACGGCGAAATCCAAGTCGACACCGACAATAACGACACCATCGCCTACACCGGTCCGCTGGCCGTGCTCGTCGATCGCTTCAGCGCCTCGGCCTCGGAAATCGTGACGGGCGCTCTGCAAAATTACGGTCGTGCCGTCATTGTGGGCGACACCTCCACCCACGGTAAGGGCTCCGTCCAATCCGTGGTGGAAATGCGCCAGCTCAATCAAGCGCTTCGCTTCACCACCAACAAAGATGGCACGCCGGCCAAAACCGGTGCGGCTAAGTTCACCATCCAGAAATACTACCTGCCCAGCGGCGACTCCACCCAGCTCAAGGGCGTCATTCCTGACATCGTTCTGCCGTCGGTCTCTAGCTACATGTCGGGCATCGGCGAATCCGACCTGCCCCACGCACTCGTCTGGGACAAGATCCCCACCAGCTCCTTTGAAGGCTCGCCACTCGATGCGAAAGTTCTCACGCCGCTGCGCCAATCCAGCCTGGAACGTCAGGCCAAGCTCGATGAATTCGCCTACCTGCGGAAAAACATCGAATGGTTCAAAGTCCGGCAGGAGCAGAAACTCATTTCCGTAAACCTTGATGAACGGCAAAAGCAAAAAGAGGCGGATGATGCGTTTCGCAAACAAATGAACGCCGAGAAGAAGGTCCTCGCTAAAGGAGATTTCACCTTCAAAGAATTTCGGCTGGGCCCTCCGCCCCAACCCCGTATCAAGGCTCCCAAGAAAGACGCGGACAAGGAAGCCGGAGAGGATGAGGAAGACGCGGCCGAGGAAGAGAATGACACTTACGTCAAAGCCGATATCCACCTGCGTGAGACGCTTCGCATCGTAAACGATGCCATCCAACTCGGCGCTAACCGCGATTTGTGGGCGAGCAATCGTCCACCCCTCACCGCCGCCAGCGGCGGTTGAGCCCGACCCGGTCGGCTAGCGCCACGCCAACACGTAGCGGTCGCGTCCGGTAAGATCCTGACGTCCCTCGCAGCGCGAAAAGCCGGCATTGGTCGCGATTGCCTTGAGTTCTCCATGCTGGGCGATGCCGGTCTCCACGAGCAGCACGCCCTTCTCAGCCAGAAACCGCGGGGCCTGCTGTAAAATCGTCCGGAGATCGGCCACTCCACCCTCCGCCGCGGTCAGGGCTCGAGCCGGCTCGTAGCCTCGCACCTCCGGCGTGGTCGCGGCCGTTTCCTCGGCGGTCAGATACGGCGGATTGGAGACGATAAGATCAAACGGCCGGTCCAGCGGAACGGCGTCAAACCAATGGGATTGCAGGAAGGTCACTCGTTCCGCGACGGCACATTTCGCGGCATTCTCTCGCGCCAGCGCCAATGCATCGGCACTGAGATCAATCGCAACCACCTGAGCGGCCGGAAACGCCACCGCGAGCGACAATGCAATCACGCCCGATCCCGTGCCGAGATCGAGAATCGTAGCGGGCTCCTTCGCCTCCGCGATCGCGTGCTCTACCAGTAACTCCGTCTCCGGACGGGGAATTAATGCCCGACGATCCACCTTAATCATGAGTCCGCGAAAGTCGGTTTCACCCATGATGTATTGCAGCGGCTCGCGCTGGCTCCGCCGCCGCACGAGTGGCCGAATTTTCTCCAACTCCGTCTCCGCCAAGGGTCGCTCAAACTGCAGATAGAGCGCCATCCGCTTCAAACCAAGGGCATGACCAATCAAGAGCTCGGCATTGAGCCGCGGCGAATCAATCCCTTTGGCCGCAAAAAAATCCGTCGTCTTCTTGATGATCTCAAGGATGGTCAGCATCGATTAGTCCTCATCGGCTAGGTTGGCGTGGATGGGCCGATAAACTTGGCCGGTAAGTGCCGCCAACTTTTCCTCATAGTCAGCCTTTTGGAGGCCAGTAATGATCGCGTCGATCTCTCCCTCCATCACCTGCGGAAGCGAATACAGCGTAAGGCCGATGCGGTGTTCGGTGACTCGATTTTGGAGATAGTGATAAGTGCGGATGCGTTCACTGCGGTCACCGGAGCCAATCTGGCTGCGGCGCACCGCGGCATACTTCGCCCGCTCTTCATCTTCACGTCGCTTCAGCAGGCGAGAACGCAAGACGGTCATCGCCTTCGCCTTGTTCTTCAGCTGCGAGCGCTCATCCGCGCAGGTGACGATCAATCCGGTTGGTTTGTGGACGATTTGCACCGCTGAATCCGTCGTGTTCACGCCCTGTCCGCCCGGACCACTGGCGCGCGCGACGGTGATTTCCAAGTCCTGGGGGTCGATCAGAATATCAACTTCCTCGGCCTCCGGTAGAACGGCCACCGTGACGGTGGAGGTGTGGATGCGCCCACTGGCCTCGGTTACCGGCACACGTTTCACGCGATGCACGCCGCTCTCGAACTTGAGCTGCTTGTAGACGTCCACGCCGGTAATAAGGAAAATGACCTCTTTGAAACCACCTCGCTCCGAATAACTGCTACTCATGGGCTGGATCTTCCACCCCCGGGAGTCCGCATATTTCGAATAGAGCCGAAATAGGTCCGCCGCAAACAGTGTCGCCTCGTCCCCGCCGGTGCCGGCGCGGATTTCCATCACCGTATTCCGTGAATCCGTCGGGTCCGGCGGGATCATGGCCAAGAGCACGGTTTCACGCAGTGCCTTGAGCCGATTTTGCAGTTCCGGCATCTCCGCCTCGGCCAGCTCCCGCATTCCCGCATCGACGGTTTGATCTTTCGCCAGCGAGACCGCCTCGGCGACCTCACGCTCGATCTTGGCATGCAGCTCATGCTCCGCAATGAGTTGAGTGAGCTTCTGATGCTCCCGGGTGATTTCCGCGGCCTTGCGCGGATTGCCGTAAAACGACGGCTCCGCCATATGCGCCGCGAGTTCGTCCAAGCGGCGCTGAAAGGGAAAAATGGAAGGGAGTTCGTCCATGAAAACAGAGGTGCCAAACGATGATTTGCGAATTGCGCGAGCCGCCGGCAGCGGCTCCACTGCGACCCTTCGGTTCGCAAGGCGAGTTCCGCCTACCGGTGCTGATCTGCCATGGCCACGACACTCTTCACACAAAACACCATCGCGTGCATCTGGGATTTCGACAAGACCTTAATCCCGGAATACATGCAGTCGCCCCTCTTCCGCCGCTACGGCATCGACGAGGCAAATTTCTGGGCGGAAACCAATGCCCTCATCGAGCAATATCGCCGTCGTGGCTATCATCTTGCCGGGGAGCTAGGCTATCTCAATCACCTCCTAACCTATACCCAAGCCGGCCCGCTCGCCGGTCTGAACAACAAGATCCTCTTCGACTGTGGAGCCGACATCCAATTCTACCCGGGCCTACCGGATTTTTTTGACCGCGCCAAAACCTTCGTCGCGGAGAAGCCCGAGTATCAGAAACACGAAATCTCCCTGGAGCATTACGTGGTAAGCACCGGTATTGCGCAGATGGTGCGCGGCAGTGCGATTGCCAAGCACATCGACGGCGTGTGGGCCTGCGAATTCATCGAAAATCCGCTGCAGCCCGGCTTCCTCAAACAAAAGGAGATGCCCCTCGAGGCAGAAGCAGAGATCGCCCAGATCGGTATGGTCATCGACAATACCGGGAAGACCCGGGCAATTTTCGAGATCAACAAAGGCACCAACAAGAATCCCGCCATCGACGTGAACTCCAAGATGGCCTCGGAGGACCGGCGCATTCCCCTGCAGAACATGATCTACATCGCCGACGGTCCCAGCGATGTGCCGAGCTTTTCCGTCGTCAAAGGCGGCGGTGGCCGCGCCTATGCGGTCTACAACCCCGCCAAGCCCGAGGAATTCGCCCAAAACGACCGTCTCCTGCAGTCCGGTCGCATCCACGGCTACGGTCCGGCCGACTATACGGCCACGAGCAGCACCGCCCAGTGGCTGCGCATGCACATCCATCAGATTTGCGATCGTATTGTCGCCGACCGAGAAGCGGCCGTGGCCCAGAAAGCCACCCGGCCGCCACGTCACCTCACCGCCACCCCCGAAGAACAAGCCGCCAAGCGAGCATCGAAATCGCCCCAACAGTCATCGTTTTTAGAATAACGGTTAGAGCGCGGTATTGATGGAACATTACCATCAAGGCCCCAACCGCTCGGAAGTAACTTAACCTAAGCTAGGCGTAAGCTGTCTGGTCAGTGTTGCTCGTTGGAATGCGATACCTTCCGGCGTATCGCCACCTGCAGTCAGTTTATTGTATCGGATCGTGGTCTATTGTTATTTGATCGGCATAGCCGCGCTGTCCGATGCAGGCAAGTATGCGCGTCCGAATAAGTGAATCATCCTAGGAATCGCGCCGAAGCATGGATCGAAAAAAAAGCACCGGCCCATCGGGCCGGTGCTTAGATTTGGAGAATCTTACTAGAATTAGCGGCTTGGGCTCACGTTGATTGACGGATCGATCGGTGTGATCGGCGTCGTCGGAGTCGTCGGGGTCGTCGGGGTCGTAACGTTGGTGGGCGGAGCCACGGTCACGGTGTTCGTTGCAGTTGAAGCGCCTGCTGAAGCACCCGTAGCGGCGCTAGTCGCGACGGTGGACGTTGAAACGTTACTTGCGCCTGCGTTCGTCGAACCCTGCGAAGCACCCGTAGCGGCGCTTTGCGCGATCGCCGCCGCTTGAGTTGCGTTGGCGCCTGTGCTTGCACCTTGCGCAGCACCTTGGGCAGCCGACTGAGCAATCGAAGTTCCGACGGCGTTCGCCGCAGCAGTGGCAGCCGCCGAGCCCGCAGTTGCACCAGAGCCAGCGACGACACCGGCAGTAGCGCCAGTGGAAGCGGCTTGGGAAACAGTCTGAGCAGCCGAGGCAGCCTGAGTAGCGCCGACCTTGGTGGTGAGTGCGGCTGCCGCAGCCTTAGCTACGTCTTGCACGGCCGAAGCTGATGCAGCTGCACCCGTGGTGGCCGCCGCGGTGCTGTCAGTCGTGGACTTCGCTGCAGTGGCTGCCGCCGTCTGAGATACACCTTGAGCTGCCGCCTGCGTGACCGCCTGAGCGACCGAAACGGCGTTTGTCGAGCTGGAGGCGGAGACGGCCGCTGTTACGATAGCCGCAGCCTGAGCTGGTGCGGCCGCAGAGGCTTGGGCAGCAACCGCAGCAATCAGCGTCGACCCATTTGTCTGTGAAGCCGCCGTGGTGACAACGGTGGACATAGTCGAAGTGAGCAAGTCGGCGGCTGCGGTTACAGCCGCGGTTTGTGCGGCAGTCGCTTGACCACCTGCCGCCGTAGCGGCTGCTTGGGCTTGCTGAGCCACAACAGCTACTGCGGTAACAGCAGCTTGGGCGATTTCGGTAATGTTTACCGCATTGGCGCCAGTCGTCGGCGCATTGGCCAGCGTCACTGGGGCGGTTCCGTTCGACGACACAGTGCCCGTGCCGACTTGGACTGGGGTTCCGGTCCCGCCACCTGGCAATATTGGAGTAACGGTAACGGCACCCGAGAAGGTCGCAACCGAGTAGCTGTTTCCATTCACAGTCACCACGTAAACAGTGCCTCGTGCTGCGGCAACACCCTTGGGAGTGCGGACGCCATACTTGGCCTTTTGCTTCGGATCAATCTGTGAAACGACGTTACCTTGTTGGAGATCAAGGACAGCATCCAAATCGAGAGAAGCGGCCGGTTTCTCGACCTTAACTTTGGAGTTCGCCTTGATCGTCGCCACAACACCCGTGGTCGCTTCGACGTAAATTTCAGCGCCCAATTCGGTCTGAATGGTTGATCCCTCCGGCACGGTGAGGTTCTCAGTCGCCGGGACCTTAGAACCATTTGGTAGCGTAACGGTTGCAACACCGTCGCCAACCTTCTTGACGATCTTGGCATCGCGCGCCGAAGCGCTCGTGGCCAACAGAGAAACCGCGAGCAAGCCCGCAGGGATAAACGACAGTAGTTTAGTGAGATGCCTCATGGTGGGACTGGTTATTGGTGGAAGGTGTTAGGCGACAAATAGACGATGGCTTGCAATATCGATGAACAAAAAAATTAATGCAATCCTGAATATACTGGTTGAAGAGACGACACAGAGGGAAACGGAGTTTCGATCGCGTTGGCAATTCAGCGACTTAGCGCCGAGATGTCTAACTTGTAAGCAAAACTCGGTCCAAAAAACACTTGCATTGTGTTAAACCCCGTCAGTTTCCCCGTAATCGTGGTATGAGGCAGAAAGCGGCGGTTATTTTTCCTTCATTACGTATACGCCGCCCCAGTTTTCCGGTGGCGGCTCGACTTTAAAGTGCTCGGTAATGTCGATGTAAACGAGCGAGGGATTGCTTACCACGCCAGGAGTCACTCCGGGAACATTGAGCTCCAGCTCGCTGCTCTTCGCGAAGAGTGCAAGGGCGCCGTCCCAGTCCCGGTCGTAATACTTGGTCAGGCCCTGCTCAAACAAAGCGAGGCATTCTCGAGTCTTGTCCGAGACGTGTTCCTTTAGTCCGACGATTTCGTAGATCGGAACCGCCTTGGTCCGACCTTTGACCACAATGCGCCCCAACGGACGGAAAACGACGTGGTCTCCGCCATGCTTTTCGCAGGAAAGCTTGGTCGCCTCGGAGCACATGGTGTAGGTGCCCCAGCTCTTGGCTCCCGATTCCATCCGGGCAGCGAGATTCACGTCGTCACCCATCATCGTGTAATTGAAACGCGTGCGGCTGCCCATGTTGCCGATCATGCAGACGCCGGTATTCAGGCCGATGCGCGACTGCATCTTCCATACAATGGACGGCCATTTTTCCCCTTCGCTCTTCCATTTCTCGCGGAGCTCGCCGAGCTTAATGTGCACTTTCTGCGTCGCGACGCAGGCCCGGTAAGCATGGTCCTCCATGGGGATCGGGGCGCCAAACATCGCGACGACCGCATCACCAATATATTTGTCCAACGTGCCGCCCTGCTCCTGCACAATGTCAGTGCAGGCGGTGAGGTATTCGTTCATCAACTCCACCAGCGGACCTGATTTCAGTTTCTCGGAAAACGTGGAGAAGCCCTGGATGTCTGAGAAATACGCGGTGATTTCCGCGTCGTGACCGCCCAACTGAGGCGACTCGCCCGACGCGACCATGCGGTTAACTAGCTCAGGCGACACGTAGGCGCCGAACATCCCCTTGATCTGTTCCTTAGCCTTCTGCTCGGCGATGAGACGCCGAGCGATCATGAAGACCTGCAACGAAATGAATCCAACCACCGGCCAAACCACCGGCAGCCAGCGACTACTTACGATCCACAGCAGCGTGGCAATACCGACATAAGCAACGGGCACGCCGAGACCGAACAACGCCTGGGCGCCAAGTTTCCGCTGGGATAAATAACGCAGCCCGCCCGCCCCCATAACGACCGCGCCGATCCACACTGGCCACCATGGCAGCTCACGCGCGTAATCCGCGCGCAACACGTTATCGATGACGTTCGAATGAACGAGCACCAGAGGTGTAAGGGCTGAAAAGGGAGATGGCCCAATGTCGGAGAGACCTGCCGCGGTCTGCCCCACCATCAGAATGCGACCAGTAGTATCGGGCACCTTTACCTCCTCTTTCTTCACGAATTTCTTGTTCAGATTGCTCGTGAGGTAGCTGTAGCCCACGGTGTGAAAACCGTCCGTGGAATAGCGATAGTTTACCAAAAACGATCCGGTTTCATCGATTGGAATCGAACGCTTGGCATAGGCGTTATTGATCTCGATCGCGTCCCCGATCCGCACGGTCACTTCATCCGGCTGAACCTTCCAAAGTTCGATAATGCTGGTTAACGAGAGCGTGGGATAGATATTATCACCGATCCGAATAATTAACGGCACCCGACGCCTCACTCCGTCGGAGCCCGGCGGGGTATCGACCAACGCCGACTTACTGAGCGTCGCAAGTTCTCCCGCCGGCAACATCACGCGAGGCTTGGTAATAACCTTGGACCGATCGCCGGTCACATTTTTCAAAGAAACGAGCCTTGACGCCTTCACGATCGGATCGTCCGGCAACAGGCCCTCGGGCTCGCGCTCCCCCGCTACACCGTTCTCGCCTGTAACCGCACCGAAAACCACATTCGCCTCGGTTGATTTTAATCCCCGGATGAACCGTTCGTCATCTTCTGACGGTTCCGTAAACAGAATATCCCAACTAATCACCGCCGGCTTCGTTTGCCCCACCAAAGCCAAAAACAATCCGTGAACCCGACGGGGCCAAGGCCACGCTTTGTAATCGGCCACACTCTCCTCGTCGATGGCGACCACCAACTGCTGCGGATCAGCCATTGGCACCTGCCACGGCACGCGTGCTTTGGTCCTAAGATCGAGCGTGATGTTCTCGATATCCTTCATCCAAATCATCGAACCTAGGAGCAGGGCCAACGACATGGCCACGACTGCGGGAAAGAGATGCTGCTTGGAAAACGTCAGGGCTGATTTCATGCGGGTTACTGACGTTGCTCATTCCTCACCACACACCCAAGGCCAAAATTATCCAGCACACACACTCCCCCCAACGCACCCTTGGCATCCTCTGCACGCTCCGATCGCCCCATCCCGTAACGGCAGGAACTCCCCGGTCTGGCTTGCCCGATTCCACCTCTCGTCTACTGCTCCTGCGTGCCTGCCCGCGTCCTTGTTCTATTCGCCCACCCCGCGCTGCAAAAATCGCGCGTCAACCGTCATCTGGCCACGGCTGCGCGCCAAGTTCCGGGCGTCACCTTCCACGATCTTTACGAGGTGTATCCTGATTTCCAGATCGATGTCCCGCGCGAGCAGGAGCAGTTGCTCGCCCACGACGTGATCGTATTTCAACATCCTTTTTATTGGTATAGCGCCCCCGCACTTCTCAAGGAGTGGCTCGATCTCGTGCTCGAATACGGCTTCGCCTACGGCCCCACGGGCACGCGGCTCCAGGGCAAATCGCTCCTTTCGGCGATCACCACCGGCGGAAGCGCACACGCCTACACCCGCGAGGGGCACAATCACTTCACCATGCGCGAACTCCTCGCGCCATTTGAACAAACCGCCCGACTCTGCGGCATGACCTGGCTGGATCCATTCGTGATCCACCATGCGAGCCGCCTCGGCGAAGCTACCTCCCTTTCTCCCCACATCGCCCGTTACACTCAAGTCCTCGCCAACCTGCGCGACGGCCAACCTGCCCCGGCCTCCGTCACGCCTCCTTCTATCGCCAAACCTTAGAAGCCGGTCATTTTCCTTCTCGGTCAATGGCCCCGGGATCTCGGGCCATCGCACTCCATGGATTCCCTCCTTTTCCACGCCTTTATCTACCTAGTTGCCGCAGTTATCACGGTGCCGCTCGCCAAGCGCCTTGGGCTCGGCTCCGTGCTCGGCTATCTTCTCGCCGGGGTTATCATTGGGCCCCATGCGCTCAACCTCGTCGGCGACCGCACCGGCGATGTCATGCACTTCGCCGAGTTCGGTGTCGTGATGATGCTCTTCCTCGTCGGCCTCGAACTCCAGCCCGCCCTCCTGTGGAAACTCCGGGTGCAACTCCTCGGTCTCGGTGGGCTCCAAGTTTTTGGCACGGCCCTGGTGATCGCTCTCATCGGTGCCGCGCTGGGCCTCGGCTGGCGACTACCCTTCGCGGCCGGACTCATTCTCGCGATGTCGTCGACCGCCATCGTGCTCCAATCGCTGCAAGAACGCGGCCAACTCAAAACTCCTGCCGGCGAGTCCGCGTTCGCCGTCCTGCTCTTCCAGGACATCGCCGTCATTCCCATCCTCGCCCTCCTCCCGCTCCTCGCGCTCGAACCCGCTACGCCTGCAGTCGCCGCCTCCACAGTTGACGCACTACCGGATGCCGCCGCCGCCCACGGCGCCAGCGGGATCGCCTCGCTCGCTGGCTGGCAACAAACGCTCGTCGTGATTGCCGTCGTCGCCGGCATCATTGCCGCCGGACGCTATCTCGTGAACCCCGTCTTCCGCATTATCGCGCGCACCGAGATCCGCGAACTCTTCACTGCCGCCGCCTTGCTCCTCGTGATTTCGGTTTCACTTACTATGCAGCTCGTCGGTCTCTCCGCGGCCCTCGGCACCTTCGTGGCCGGTGTCGTTCTCGCTAACAGCGAATACCGCCACGAACTCGAGGCCGACATCGGTCCGTTCAAGGGCCTGCTCCTCGGCCTCTTTTTCATCACTGTCGGCGCCCAGATTGACTTCGCCCTGCTCCGCACGTCGCCCGGCCTCATTGCCGGTCTCGTCTTCGCCCTGCTCACCGTAAAATTCCTGATCCTCTTCGTGCTCGCCCGGATCTTCCGCCTCGCGACGCCCGAGGGTCTGCTCTTCTCCTTTGCCCTCGCCCAGGGCGGTGAGTTCGCCTTCGTCCTCCTCTCCTTCGTGGTCGATCACCACGTCTTCACCGCCGCCCAAGCCGCCCCGCTGACGGCCACCGTGGCACTCTCGATGGCGATCACGCCCTTACTATTCGTCTTCAACGAAAAGTTCGTTCAGCCCCACTTCGCCCGGCCCACACCGCCGGCACGTGCCGCCGATCAAATCGACCCGGCCTCGCAGGAAAACCCCGTCATCATCGCCGGCTTCGGCCGCTTCGGCCATATTGTCGGGCGACTCCTTCGCGCCAACGGCGTAGGCACGACGGTCCTCGATCTCGACCCGGAGCAAGTCGAAGTGGTCCGCCGCATCGGACTCAAGGTCTTCTATGGCGATGCGACCCGCGTCGATCTCCTGCACGCCGCCGGTGCCGCACACGCCAAGCTGATTGTCATCGCCATCGACGACGAAGCCAAATCCGTCGCACTCGTCGAAACCGTCCAAAAACACTTTCCGCACCTCAAAATCTTTGCGCGGGCTGCCGGCCGAGTGCACGCCTTCGAATTCCAAAAACGCGGCGTGGAAACCTTCTACCGCGAGACCCTGGGGAGCTCGCTGGAGCTCGGCGTCGACGTTTTGCGCGCCGTCGGCTTCCGCGGTCACCAAGCTCTTCGTGCCGCCCGCACCTTTAAGCAACACGACGAGGCCAGCGTGCGCGAACTCGCCGAGTTTTGGGAGGACGACGACAAATACTTCAGCGAGGCCCGCAAGCGGATCGAAGCCTTTGACCAGATGTTCGCCAGCGATGCCGTCACCGGTCGTCAGGCCAAGGGCGATCGCGGCTGGGACCCCATGCCACCCGGCGACGCCTCCCGCGATTAGCTCGCTCAATTTCCGTCGCCAAGTCCGGAGCGCGAGCCAATGCCCCCGACGCTGCCGGGGCCGGGTTCGGCCACGGCACGTGCTGCCTCGCCCGCCCGCCTCACGCTACAAAACCCCTTTCAGCGCCGCCATGCCGGCATCGCTCACCACGACATAGCGGTTTTTAGCGTCGAACCAGGTCGCCGCCACGAGACCGACCTTCGCCTCGTCAATAAAGCGCGGCGCCGTCGCCTCGCTGGTTCCCGATCCCTGTCCGCGTCCAACGTCATCGAGCCGGGCCACGAACACGTGAAACTCCTTCCCGCCCCGCTCAAAGCACATCAGCGACACATCGTGCCCGCGGAACTCCAGCTTTTTGCAGCCCAGCGCCTGCAACTCCGCAAACTTCGCCGGCAGCGCCTCGGGCAACGGCCCATGCTGCTCGCTCAACCACGTCTTCAGCACCGCGATATCTTCGCTGTGTTTCGGCAGGCGAAATCCACGGTCCACGAAGTTTACCGCGAACTCTTCGAACGTGTTTCCGCGCACCGGCATGAGTCGCCAGCCCGCCAGCACAGTCAGAAGTAGCGCGACCGCCGCGGCTGCCGCGAGCCAGACCGGCTGACGCCACCACGCCTGTGAGGTCATCGCCCGTCCCTCGCGCGCGTCCGCTTGACGGGACTTGGCCTCGGCTCTCGCTGCCCGCCCCGCAACCCCGCTTACTTTCGCTCCCGTCAGGATTGCCGCCCGCAGCCCTGCGGGTGGCGTCACTTCGCGCAGCTTCGCCGTCACCGCCGCATCATGCGCCTGTTCGCGGGCAAACCACGCGCCGAGCGCCGGGTCGTTCTTCGCCTGCTCCAACGCCTGCGCCATCGCGGGATCGCCCGCGTCCTGACCGCCCGGGCGATACGCCCCGAGGACAAATTTTGCTTCTTGGTTGTTCATGCTTGTTTCCTCCCGGCCGTGCCGCCGAACGGCACGACTTTCGATTTCGCCACCTCTTCCTCGCGCTGCAGCGCCGCGCGCAATTGCGTTTTTCCCCGCGATAGCCGCGACATCACCGTGCCGATCGGCACGTCGAGCGCCGCAGCGATTTCCAAATACGACAGATCCTCCAGATAGAATAACGTCAGCGGCGCACGAAACGTCTCGTCGACCGATTGCAATGCCACCACGACCGACGCCGCGTCCAGCTTTGCCACGCGATCTACTTCCTCGGCCGCGATCTCCTGTTCGCTCGGCGGCAAATCCTCGATCGAGGTCGATCGCGCCTCGCGCCGGCGCCCGCGCAGAAACTCCCGATACAGTGTCGTAAACAGCCACGACTTCGCCTTCCCCTCCTCGCGCAACGCGTCGCCCTTCGTCGCCCAGATATAAAATGTCTGCTGCACGAGGTCGCACGCATCCGCGTCCCGCCGCGCCAGACTGAGCGCGAACCGGTAGAGCGACACATAGTGCGCGTCCACCAGTTGCGTAAAGGCATCATTACTCATGTTACGTGCTCAGAGAGCTAGCGCCGACGGTTTATTCCCGCGCGAGCTCATTTTCGCATTGGACGCCGCCCGCGCCCCCCGCCAATCCATCCCTTTTCCCGCGATGCTCCGCTTCCTTCTGCCACCCAACCTTGCCTCTGCCGCTCCCCGCGACGCCATCGTGGTCAAAGTCGAAGTCTCCCTCGGCACCTCCCCGCCTCCCGCGGAGATCATCCCCGCCCTCGTCCTCCTCCAGCGCTGGTCCGGCGCGCAGACTCCCCCGCAGATCATCCAGCTCACCCGCGCCCGTCTCTCTGATCTCGTCAACGCCGTCCGCGGCCAGTCTGTCTTTTTCTGGGTCGGCACCTCCGCCCCTATCTCCTGGAACGACGACGGCACCCTCTCCGGGGTCTCCATTTTCCTCCGCGCGCCCGCTTCCGCCACCAAGGCCACGATCGCCACCGCCGCCGCTCGCGCCACGGCCGCCGTCCCTCAACGCCCCGCCGGCACCGCCGCCACGATCGACGGCTCCGAGCAGTTTCTCGCTCTCACGCTCCCCTCCCGCGAGCACCCGCGTTACGCCGACATGCTGTCGCTCCTTAAGGAAAACGGCTTCATTCTCGAACCCTCCAATCGCAAATGGTGGCTCCGTGACCGCCACAAGGTCCTCAACTTCCTCGCCGCCCACCTCCTCCGCCTCCGCGATACCTGGGGCGCCGAGCCCACGCCCAACTTCGAAAAAAACACTACCCACCTTCGCACCGCCGAGATCGCCACCGAGGTCACCGAGACGGGCGACAGCTTCTCCGTCACCGTCGCCCTCCGCGCCGGCTCCTCCGACGAAACCGCCCTCCGCTCCGCCGTCGCCACCAACCGCGGCTACCTCGAGTCCGACGGCAAAGTCTTCCTCTTCGACAAAGAGAAACTCGCCAAACTCGCCACCGCCCAACGCGCCCTCTCGGGCGATCCCACCGCCGCGGTCGCGCCTCGTCGCACCCAACGCGTCAGCGCCGCCCGCATCGCCGAGACCCAGGACATTCTCGAAGAACTCTCCCCGGGTTTCCAACCGCCCGAGTCCTGGCGCCAGCGCGGCGCCGCGCTTAAGAACCTCTCCACCCTCGCCCCCGCGCCGATCCCCGCCGACCTCGACGCCCTCCTCCGCCCCTATCAACGCCTCGGCGTCGCCTGGCTCTGGCACCTCCACCGCCACCAACTCGCCGGCATCCTCGCCGACGAAATGGGCCTCGGCAAAACCCTCCAAGCCCTTGCGCTGCTTTCCGCGGTAGGGCGCGTTGTCCCCAACGCGCCGTCTCCCGCTGCGCCCTTCAACCCTAATCTCCGCCGAACCCCCTCCCTGACCGCTCAGTCTCCTGCACTCAGCTCTCAGCCCTCGGCTCTCAGCTCTTCCCCACGAGCTTCGCTCGTCGTCTGCCCCGCCAGCCTCCTCGAGAACTGGCGCCGTGAGTCCGCTCGCTTCGCCCCGCAGCTCCGCACCTTCGTCCACCACGCCTCCCACCGCCTCGAGACTGCCGCCGACATCGCCGCCTGCGACCTGATCGTCACGAGCTACGGCACACTCGCCCGCGACCAAGGCCTGTTCACCTCCGTCGAGTTTGCGTGCGTCATCGCCGACGAAGCCCAGCACATCAAAAACCGCCGCTCGCAAAACGCCGCCGCCCTCCGCGCCCTTCGCGCCCGCGCCCGGTTCCTCCTCACTGGCACCCCACTCGAAAACTCGCTCGACGACCTCCGCTCCCTCTTCGAATTCCTGCTCCCCGGCTACCTTACGCGCGTGCCCACCGGCCTCCGCGGCGACGAACGCGCCTGGTTCGACGAACGCCTCCGCGCCCAAACCGCGCCCTACATTCTCCGCCGCACCAAACGCGCCGTCGCCCCCGAGCTTCCCGAAAAATTGGAGCAAACGATCTGGTGCGAACTCACCCCCGCCCAGGCCAAGCTCTACCGCGATACTCAGGAAAAATCCGAACGGGAACTCATTGACCTCGAGGCCGCTGGCGCCAGCGAGGGCAAGCTCCAGTTCGCCGCCCTCACCCAGCTCCTCCGCCTTCGCCAAATCTGCTGCGACCCCCGCCTGGTCAGTGGCACGGGCTTTCCAGCCCGTGATTCCGACTCTTTCGCCGCCAACGCCGACTCCCCCAATTCCGACTCTCAGCGCTCCACACTTAGCTCTCAGCCCAACTTCACCGACTCCGCGAAACTCGAATCCTTCCGCGAACTCCTCGCCGAAGCCCTCGACGACGGCCACCGCCTCCTCGTGTTCTCGCAGTTCACCTCACTCCTCGCCCTCCTCCGCGCCGACCTCGAAACCCAAGGCATCGCCTACGCCTACCTCGACGGCTCGATGTCCACCACCGCGCGCCAAGCCCAGGTCGACCGCTTCCAAAACACCGCCGCACCCGACGCTCCGCCGGTGTTTCTGCTCTCGCTCAAAGCCGGCGGCACCGGTCTCAACCTCACCGCCGCCGACACCGTCGTTCACTTTGACCCGTGGTGGAATCCCGCCGCCGAGGCCCAAGCCACCGACCGCGCCCACCGCATCGGCCAAAAACGCGTCGTCACGAGCTACAAGCTCATCGCCGCCGGCACCGTCGAAGAAAAGGTCCTCGCTCTCCAAGACGAGAAGCGCCTCCTCCTCGCCAACGTCTTCGAAGCCAGCGACGCCGCCTCCGCCAAACTCTCCCTCGCCGACCTCAAGTCGCTTCTGAAGTAATCCGTCCCCTCACTTCCCCACTTCGCGGCTTCGCCCCAACTCCATGCCGACCGTCACCCGCCGCCGTTTCCTGCAAACAACTATCGCCGCCAGCACCGCGGGCGCACTCGCCCCCTCTCTCCTCCGCTCCGCTGAAGCGGCGGCCACCTCCGCCCGCAACCTCCGCCTCGCCTCCTTCCGCTTCGACGTCACCCCTCCGATGGGTCACTCTCTCTGCGGCGGTTGGATCAAGTCCGCTACCGCCGTCGACGATCCACTCGAAGCCATCGGCCTTATTCTCCTCGGCGCCGGCGCGCCCATTGTCCTTTGCACCGTCGATTGGACCGGCCTCCTCAACGAGGCTCACCTCGCATGGCGCACCGCCCTTGCCTCCGCCGCCGGCACCACGCCCGACCGCGTCGCGGTGCATTGCGTGCACCAACACAACGCCCCGCTAGTCTGCCCCGCCGCTGCCGCCCTCGCCTCCCGCCACCCCGATCTCCCGCGCATCTTTGACGCCGAGTTTTTCTCCCGCTGCCTCGCCTCCGCCCGCGCCGCCATCACCGCTGCCCTGCCTCGCGCCCGCCCTGTCACCCACGTCGCCTCCGGCAGCGCCCGCATCGCCGAGGTCGCCTCCAATCGCCGCCTCGACCGCGGCCCCGACGGCCGCATCCGCACCATGCGTGGCAGCAAGTGCACCGATCCCGCTCTTCTCGCCCTGCCCGAGGGCCTCGTCGATCCACTGCTCCGCACCATCGCATTCTACGACGGCGCGGAAAAAATCGCCGCCTGCCACACTTACGCCACGCACCCAATGAGCTACTATGGCGACGGCCGCGTGAGCAGCGATTTCTGCGGCCTCGCCCGCAAGCAACGTCAGCGCGACGAACCCGCCTGCACCCACCTCTACTTTACGGGCTGCGCCGGCAACATCGCCGCCGGCAAATACAACGACGGCACGCCCGCTGCCCGCGCCCGCCTCACCGAGCGCATCTACCGTGGACTCGTCGCTGCCGACGCCACGCTGCGCCCCGCTCCGCTCTCCCGCGTCGCATGGCGCACCACCGAGCTCCAACTCGCGCCCAATCCCGTCCTCGGTCCCGACGCCCTCCGCGAGTTGCTCGCCCCGCGCACCGACGCCCTCGCGCTCCGCCTCCGCCCCGCCTTCAAGCTCGCTCTCCTCGAACGCTGTGCCCGCCGCACGCCTTTCGTCCTCGGCGCGCTCCATCTCGACGACCACGTCTTCCTCTCACTCCCGGCCGAGCCCTTCGTGGAATTTCAGCTCCACGCCCAGAGCCTCCGCCCTGGACGCACCGTCGCAGTCGCAGCCTATGGCGACGGCGGTCCGTGGTATATCCCCACCCAGGCCGAGTTCCCCGCCGGCGGCTATGAGGTCGACTTCGCTTTTTGCGCCCCCGAGTCCGACGAACGGCTCCGCGCCGCGATCGCCACGCTGCTCGCCTGATCGCACTCCGCGAAGTAACTTATCGTTTACAACAAGGCTTGCCCCCGCCCGCGCTCCGTGTGCGGATAACTCCACTCTTCCGATGCACCTTCGCTCCGTCGCCGTTGCCCTGCTGCTTTCCTCTCCGCTGGTCGCCGCCGAAGTCCCTTCGAGCCGCAATCCCAATGCCGGTGCGCCCTCCGATCCCAAAGTCGCCGCCGCACTCGATCCCGCCCGCGACCTCCCACGTTACCCCGCCGTCGAGCCGAAGAACGCCCTCGCCACTTGGAAGGTGAAGCCCGGCTTCAAACTCGAATTCGTCACCCACGAGCCCCAGGTCCGCGATCCCATCGCCATCACGTTCGACGAGAACGGCCGCATGTTCGTCTGCGAGATGATCGACTACTCCGAGGAACGCGACCGCACGCCTCACCTCGGCCGCATCTCCGTGCTCGAGGACAAGGACGGCGACGGCTACTACGAGACGAGCAAGGTCTTTGCCGACGATCTTCCCTGGCCCACGGGCCTCATCTGGGCCAACGGCGGTCTCTACGTCGGCGCCACCCCCGACATCTGGCGTCTCGAGGACAAGGACGACGACGGCCGCGCCGAGGTCCGCACCAAGGTCTACACCGGCTTCGGCACCGGCCTCAAAGCCCTCAACGTGCAGGCCATGTTCAACGGTTTCCAGTGGGGCCAAGACAACCGCATCCACGTCCAGAGCGGCAGTGGCAACCGCGGCAAAATCAAATGCCTCCTCCGCCCCGACCTCCCCGAAGAGGAACTCGCCTCACGCGATTTCTGGTTCGATCCGCGCACCCACGAATTCGGCTTCGAGGCCGGCGGCGCGCAATTCGGCATGAGCTTCGACAACTACGGCCGCAAATTCTCCTGCTCCAACTCCGACCACCTCCAGTTCTTCGTCTACGACGACCGCTACGCCACCCGTAATCCCTTCGCCCCGATGCCGCCCGCCCGCCAGAGCATTGCGGCCGACGGTGGCGCCGCCGAGGTCTTCCGCATCAGCCCCGATGAACCGTGGCGCATCGTCCGCACGCGCTGGCGCATCTCGGGCGTCGTCAAAGGCGTCGTCGAGGGCGGCGGCCGCGTCAGCGGTTACTTCACTGGCGCCACCGGCACGATGGTTTACCGCGGCGACGCCTACGGCGACGACTTCGTCAACAACACCTTCAGCGGCGACGCCGGTGGCGCCCTCGCCCACCGCAAAAAAATCTACCCCGACGGCGTGAGCCTCGTTGGCCGCCGACCCGACGACGAACAAACCTTCGAGTTTCTCGCCAGCACCGACACTTGGGCCCGCGTCGTGAACTTCTCCAACGCCCCCGACGGCACGCTCCACGTTTGCGACATGTATCGCGAAGTCATCGAGCACCCCTGGAGCATTCCGCAGGAGATCAAGCAATACATCGACCTCAACAGCGGCAACGACCGCGGTCGCATCTACCGCATCGTCCCTGAAAACGCCGCATGGAAACGCCGCCCCACGCCGAAACTCGGCGCCGCCTCCACCGCCGAACTCGTCGCCACCCTCGCCCACCCCAACGGCTGGCACCGCGACACCGCCTCACGCCTCCTCTACGAGCGCCAGGACAAAGCCGCCATTCCGCTTCTCGCCAAACTCGCCCGTGAATCGACTTCGCCCCTCGCCCGTCACCATGCCCTCGGCGTCCTCTCCGGCCTGACCGCCCTCGACGAATCCACGGTCGTCGCCGCCCTCGCCGACCGCGATGCCCGCGTCCGCGAGCGCGCCGTCACCCTCGCCGAGCCGTTCCTCACCCGGACACCCTCTGCCGCACTCGCCGCGAAACTCGCTGCCCTCGTTGACGACGCTGATCCGCGCGTCCGCTTCCAACTTGCTCTCGTGCTGCCAGCCGCGCCGACGCTCTTCGCCACCTTTGCCCGGCTCGCAACCCGCGATGCCGGCGACTCATGGATCTCCTCCGCCCTCCTGAGCGCACCGCCGGCCTTCGTCACCGATACGCTGTTGCCCGCCTTCACCCGCGACCTGGCCGCAGCCAAACAATCCGCCGCCTTTGTCGCCAAGCTCGTGGAAATCCGCGCTGCCTCCAAACCCGCCGAAGGCTACGCCGCCCTCATCGCCTTCGTCGCCCAGCCCGGCGCCAACCCCCTCTGGTTCCGCGCCCTCGGCGAGGGTCTCCGCCGCGCCGGCACTTCCATCGACGCGGCCGACACCACGCACCAGCTCGCCGCCGTCTTCACCCGGTCCGCTGCCACGGCCGCCGACTCCAAAGCTCCTACCGCCGCCCGACTCGAAGCCATTGAGCTCCTCGACGTCGCCCCGCTCACCGCCTCGCGCGAGGCCCTGCTCGCCTGCGTCGCCGCCGGCCAGCCTGATACCGTCCAAATCGCCGCGATCAAAGCCCTCGCACAACACGCCGCGCCCGCGGTCACCACCGCGCTCCTCCGCGCTTGGTCGGGCTACACCCCGCGCGCCAAGGAAACCGCCGTCGCCGCCCTCGTCGCCCGCGAAGACCGCGCCACCGCCCTGCTCGAAGCGGTGAAGGCTAACACCGTTCCCGCCGCCGACCTGCCCGCCTCTCAGGTGCAGAGCCTCGTGCACCACAAGAGTCCCAAGGTCGTCGCCCTCGCCAAGGTCGCCCTCGTCTCCGTGCTCCCGCCGTCCCGCGCCGAGGTCACCGCGAAGTTCCAGCCCGCCATCGCCGCCAACGGCGACGCCGCCCGCGGTCACGAGCAGTATCTCGCCCGTTGCCAAGTCTGCCACCGTGCAGGCGGCGAGGGTATGGCCCTCGGGCCCGATCTCATCACGGTGAAGACCAAGGGCCGCGAGGCGCTCCTTACCGCCATCCTCGATCCGCACAAGGAAGTCGCCCCGCAATACATCGCCTTCGACGTGATAACCAAGGACGCCAACACCTACACCGGCATCATCACCCGCGACGAAGCCACCGGCCTTTCCCTGAAGATCATGGGGGGCGCCGAGATCAACCTCCCCCGCGCCAATATCCGCGGCAGCACCTCCTCGGGTAAGAGCCTCATGCCCGAGGGTCTTGAGTCCGGCATGTCCGTCAGCGACATGGCCGATCTCCTGAGCTTTATCGAGACGCTGAAGTAGGGCGCGGTATCCACACCACCCTTCGCCTCAATGTGGGGCAGGCTTTATGCCTGCCATGGCGGAGATAAATCCCGCCCCACAATCGGAACCAGCCCCTCCTTAAAACCGCACGGGCATCGTCACTTCCCGCTGCGTGGCGATTTCTCGCACCACCGCTGCCGCGGTGCGCGGGCCCGCCGCGCCACCACTCGCACTCTCCGGCACCGCGTAAAGGTGATACCGATCCGCGAGTCCGTTCCCGTTTGGTCGTTTTTTCTCCACGAGCGTCGGCGCCACTTCCACACCGTCGACCATCAGCCGAACAAACTCCGCCAACGGTGCCTGGGGCATGCCCTGCGGCGTGTTCTTCCACGCACAGCGAACACGCAAGGCGACACCTTTATCCGGCCGCCCCGCTTCAAACTCATCCTCGGGCCGCAGCGCCACGAGGGATACCATCGGTCGATACGCCTTGCCGCTCTCCCCGCTCCACCAGCGCCACTCACTCTCCCGGGCGGCCACGAAGTCACGCACTTCATCTGACCCGCTGTGCATCCACGTTTCACCCCGGCTCGCCTCGTCGTGTCGCACCGCGACCACCCAGTTTTGCTCGAGCGCATTCAACCATCCCTCCCAGGTCGGCTCGGTGGCGAGGAAGAGCGTGCGATAGCCCGTCGTCTGATCGGCAAACCACCACGGCTCCGCCCCGTGGGCGTCCTGCAATCCGATGAAGGGAATCCGCCCCCGCCACCGCTGCAAAAATGGCTCAGAGTTCAGGAAGTCGGGATTGCCAAAATGAAAGGTGCTGATCGCCGCAAATCCACCCCGCTCCACGGAATCGTCCAACATCATGCGCACCAGTTCTTCGTTCTCGCCAAATTGCCAGATCATGCGCCCCAGCCCACGCACCAGCGGCTCGATCCGCCGCTTGCGAAACTCGGGCCACGTCACCGCCGGCGACGCCTCGCCTCGCGTTCCCAGCGGCGGCCCGATGTCCGTGTCCGCCGGCGCGATCAGGTCGCTCATATGACTGTAGGTGCCGAGCCCGGGCACATCCGTCCACGTGCCATATTCCTCATTGGCCCGGAAAAACTGCACGGGCCGCTTTCGCTCTGCCGCTATTTCCCGCACGCGTTTCATCCATTCGGGCTTGGCATTCTTGGCGCCCCAAAGATCGATGCGCAGCGCCGAGGCCAGCGCCACCGTCTCGGCGGGACTCCCCGTGCCGTGGGACTCGATTTGGATCGACCATACTTTCAGAATTCCCGGCAAATCCGACCTGCGACGCGTCGCACGCCGCTTCATCGTTCCCACGGAGGCCAGCTCGCCCAGCACTTCAAACGCCTCCAGTGCATGGTAGGTCGCGAGGGGATTGCTCAGCCATCCGGGTCGATCAGCGAAGCCACCGTCAGCATTCGCCAGCGAACGCAACCACGCCAGACACGCCTCGCGATTCGCCGGCTCGCCGCCGAGAAGCTTCAGCGCACGCAATGCCGCACGGGTGTAAGCCACATCCTCCACACCGCCAAACATTGGCTGCGGCTGAAAAGTAAATCCCCCGCTGGGCAGCTGACACGCACGCAGCCACGCAATGGTCTCAGCCGCGCGCTCTTCCCTCAGCCCCAGCACTCGGGCCGCCTGCAACCCCCACAGGGTATTCATCACGTGCCCATCGCCGCCGTCGGCCGCCGGCGTGTTATTGTAACTGCCGTTCGCCCGCCGCCGTGCCATCACATAATCGGAAAATGCCGGCTTCAGCGGCTCAGTGTCCATGCCCAAGAGGGCGCGACACTGCACGAGACCAAGCTCGGACTGAAAAATCGGATAACCGTGCTGCTCATATTGCTTCAAATACGGCAAGGGCGCCGTCCAAGTCTTGAGCCGCTCCCGAAAATCCGCCGCCGGGTCACCCAGCCACACCAGCGCCTGCACCTGCTGAAACTCAAAGATGCGCCGCTCCTGCTCCAATTTCTTCAACTCGCGCGGATGATGTTTGCGCACGTAGTCCGCCAACGCCGTCGCGTTGGGCGGTGCCACACCAAGCAGTCGATAGGCACCGATTACCGCATAGGTCGGCGTTAAATGCGACCGCTGTTGGTCTGCAAATGCATAACCGCCATCCGGGCGCGCATGTTTTTCGAGGTAGTCCAGCACCGGACCGCCGCCAGCTTGCGCCCAGTTCATCCGGGGCCAGGCCCCTGCCAGCCCCGCGACTGCGGCCGATTTCAAGAGCGTGCGACGAGTAAGGTGCGCCATGGGAAATTTAATAGTCGACCGACAGCGTTACGCGCCACGAACGAGGCTCACGGAGGTAGATACGGCGCGCACCCGTGAAGTCTGCATTGTAGCGAGCGAGACTCACGAGATCGGAATTGAAGACATTGCGTCCGTTGACTTGCACGGTTGCCGGCAATTTCTGCCAGGGCAGACGGAAGCGGTAGCCTGCAAATGCGTCGGTAAACAATGTGCCGTCGGCATAGTAATCTTTGCCTGTTCCACCGGCACTGGCCGCCCGCGTGTCTGTTTGGCTAAACGCCTTGGACTGATAGCGCACCGCACCGCCGACAAACGCGCCCTTCAGTCTGTCGCCGAACGGTCCGCTGCCGTCGAACTTGTAGCGGGTCGTCAGCGTCGCCTTGTGCGGAATCGAGCCGAAGCCCTGCTCCTGTGCCACCGCGCGGCCATCCAGCTCATTGATCTGGATCGCCGTGATATTGGACTCCACGGTCGCCGTCAGCGCGGCATTGCCAGCCGCGAGCGCGCGCCACTCGGCAAACTTCAGCGCGAAGAACGCATAGCCTTCCGCGAAGAAATTTTCGCGGTCGCGCTCTGACTTCGAGTAGTTGGCCCGAATCGTCCAGTTCCTCGTGGGATTAGCGATCAGTTCCACCTCCACGCCCTTGCTCGACGTGTCGATGATAGCAGCATTCCAGTTGAAACCCGCCGCGTCCGCCTGCGCCTGCGTCATCTTACCGGCAGCGACAAACGCCGCGTTCACGGCGAGCGTCTGCGAGCGCCCGAGCGCCGTCGCATTTGTCACCGCGCCGCTGGGCGACACCGCCGCATCACCCACCTGCTTCGTCTCAAAGTAGGTCACGCGGGCGAAAAAGCGGTCGTCGCCGAGCAGATCGACCATAAATCCCAGGTCGCGCCCCTTGCCCTCAGGTGGCTCGGGAATCGCCCCTGACGGCAAAATACGCCGGTCAAAACGCGGCGCACCGTGATTGGTTGATTGGTTGTAGAAGACGGAAAACCGCTTGTGCAGGTGCACTACACCGCCGGCCGTCAACGTGTCGGCGACATAGGTGTTCTTGTTGAAGCCCGGCAGCGCCACGACCTCGTTGAGCACCATTTGGCCGGACGTCACCCGCGGATCAGTCGCATCGGCCACGCGGCCCGAAGTCGTATCGAGATAGACGATGTCGTCCCGCCGGTAGCCGAGCGTCGTCGTCACGCGGCCCTTCAGCCACGCGCTTTGGGCCGCGATCATATAGCTGTCGATGTCCTTCACGGAGGAGAGTTCACCGGTGTTAATCTGGCGCGCGCTGGCAGTGAGGCCGTTGTAGCTAAACGGTGCGAGCGGCGTGTAGAGCCCGGTGAGCGCATAGGTCGAGAAATCGCCCTCTTTCACGTAGGTGCGGCGATAGACCAGATTCTGGGCATTTTCCGGCGCGGTGACATTCGCGAGCGGGCGATTGAGCTGGTCGACGAGGATCTCACGCCGAGACTGCGTGTGCTTGTTCTGCACCGCATTTTCACCCATCGCGGCGATGCGGTGGTGGCCGAACCAATTTCCCAACCTGAACTCGTAGGCTACCGTCACGCGCTTGATTTCATTCTCCGTTTCGGTCGCGTCGCCCAGCTGGTTGGTCTCGAGATAGAGCTGCCCGGCGCGCGGATTTGCCACTGTGCCCGTGCCACTCTGCGCGGGAATCGTGAGATTTGGATCACCGAGGAAATCCATGACATTCCCATTGTAGACGAACGAGCGCGCCTTCGCCTTGGTTTCGTTCTTCAGATAAATTCCCTGCACCGTCAGTGCATCGGTAAAACGATGCTCGAGGGAAACTTGGTAGTTATTGAAATCGCGCGTGAGCTTCGTTTGTGGTCCCGCCCAATTCACTTCGTAGGGAAACACCGCCGGTGGCAACAGGGTGTCCGCCGTGCCCGGCGCAATATTTGAGCGCAGTTCATTGCGTTGATTCGAGACGAAGCCGTCCTGCGTGAAATAGGTAAAGCGCTGGTTCGCACCCTGGCTCGAGAATCCCTTCGCCGTGTCAGCCGCGGCGGCATCGGAAATCGGCCGGCCCGCCGCGATCCAGCGCGAAACTTGGTCCGTCGTATTCCATTTCAGGCCGACGCTGTTTTTTGTGAGTCCGTCCTCGTAACTAGCAGCAAGCGTCGTCCGCTTGAACGGCTTGTAAGTGATGGCTCCGCTGTAGCGCTTCGCATCGTTGAACTCGTAGCGGCGCCACGCCTTCGCATCGCTGTAGAGTGCGTTGAGACGCAACGCGAGGGTCTTGGGCACCAGCACTTGGTTCAGGTCGGTGGTGTAGCGCTGATAGGCCCACGAGCCAAACTGCGCGCTCGCCGAGTATTTGTTGCGCGCAACATTAGCCTTCTTACCCGACAGCGAAACTAGTCCGCCGGCATCCCCCGAGCCGAAGAGGATGGAGTTCGGCCCGCTCGCCACCTCGGCCCGCTCAATGTTGTAGAGATCCTGTGGAGCGGAGTTTTCTACATAGTCCGTCGAGATGCCACCAGGGATTCCGCGAATGCGAAAAGGCTCGCCCCCGGCAGAACTGAAGTCGCGGGGATTATTGAAACCCGCGCCCTCGGAATCGCCCGCATTCAGCTCCGCATTCGCCGCATAGGCCAGCATCTCGTTTACATTCGTCGCGGCGATGTCTGACAAGAATTCCGGAGTGAACGGCGAAATCGAGGCGGCCGTATCTTTCAGCGCCGCTCCCAGCCGACTGCCCGATGTGGTGTTCATCGCCTGATAGCCCACATCGTCGTCCCCGCGCACCTCGAAAACCGAGAGTTCAATCGTTGTCTCCCGATCGGCCTTGGGAGCGGGACCGTTCGGGGCGGCAACACTCTGGCCCACCGCTCCATTCGTGGCGCTCAGCGCGCCCACCATCAACCAAACCGACGGAGAAATTGAAAACACAGGCGAAACGGAGCGGGGATTTTTCATTAATCAGCTGCACGGCGCACGGCCCGGCAAAAAGTTGCGCGCCCCGAGGACCGAAACACAATCGTTGCACAGCGAGACTGTGTCGCTCGCTTACGCCTGGCCCAGCCAATCCGCAAACTGCGCTGAACAAGTCGCCCCCGATTTACACCGTTTCCAGAACATTACCCGTCCCCCGGGTGCACCCTATGCATCGGTAAACCCAGACTTCCTTTTTGACTCTGAATTGTCCCTGCTTGCGAACACCGCATGACTTGGACTGACCTCGACTGGCCCGCGCTCGACCGCCTTCGCCAAAAATTTCTCGCCAGCACTCCCGGCACCGCAACCGGCGTTTACTGGGAGACCGCCTCTGACCTCGCCAGCTATGACTTCACCTACGGCGAGCGTATTGCATGGAAATGGGACCATGTCCTCCGCGAATTGCGCGTCCGCGGCTGGTCGCCGGCACCCACCACGCGGAGCGTCTTCGATTGGGGCTGCGGTAGTGGTGTCGCCGCCCGCCGAGTGATCGCCGCGTTGGGCGCGGAGAACTTCGACGCCCTCACGGTCTGGGATCATTCCCCGCTTGCTTGCGACTACGCGGCCCAAGCAGCCCAAGCCGCCTTCCCCTCGCTCTCGGTCTCAGTCGCCCCCCCATCCCTCACCACCCCGACCATCGGCCTCCTGATCATCAGCCACGTCCTCAACGAGCTTCCGGCCGAGGTCCTCGACTCGCTCCTCGCCCTGATCGCCCGCGCCGAAGCGGTGCTCTGGGTCGAACCGGGCACGCACGCTATCAGCCGCCACCTCTCCCGGTTGCGCGACGGATTCCTCCCCTCCTTTCGCCTCGTGGCTCCCTGCACCCACGCCCATGCCTGCCCCATCCTCACACCCGGCAACGACCGCCACTGGTGCCACTTCTTCGCGCCGCCGCCTTCGGAAATCTTCGCCGATTCCAACTGGGTGAAATTCGGCCAACGCGCCGGCATCGACCTCCGCAGTCTCCCCTACGCTTTCCTCGCCCTCGACCGTCGCCGCGACGCCCCGCCCCCTCCGGCCGATCTCGGCCGCGTCATCGGCCGCGCCGAACATTTCAAACCTTACGCGCGTCTCCTCAACTGCGACTCCACCGGCCTGGCCGAACTGGAACTCCCCAAACGTGCCGACCCCGCGCTGTTCAAACACCTCGATCGCACCAAGGGTCCCCTCCTATACCGCTGGCAACACGATGGCCAAAAGATTGCCCGCGGCGAACCTCTCGCACCTTCCGCACCCTAGTGTAGTGTCTCGTTATTGTAGTGACATAACGTGATTCGCGCTCCTATCCT